>CAIVVZ010000658.1 GCA_903909505.1 uncultured Desulfobacteraceae bacterium | reverse complement strand
ACGGGAACACTGCCGGATGGAATTATTCCGGTGTCATTTCCTTACAACACTTCTTTACTGCTTATCAGAGTCGACAAATATTCACATGACGGTGCGGATTTGACGCAAGCGGCGAAGGCATTCAGGGCAGCGATTCAACTCAAGGGTCTGGCTTCATATATTCAAAATCCGGTCGGCGGTAATACGATCATTGCTCCCTTGCGTGTTTACAGCATGCCGGTGAAACGAACGGCCGATACGGCAATATTTACCTCGCCGACTGATTTTCTGAGCACATTGCAGGAAGCGATGGCTGCGCCGACAACCGAGCCGCTCTCAGTTTCTGATAATATTTTGATCACACAGTTCAACAGCAGTTTCAATTCGGCAAAACAGCAGACAACCGATCCATATTACAGCGCGCTATCGGATATCAATCAAGGCGCACAAGCTGCATTCTATGCGATTGTAGACCGTTGGCGGTCACATACCGGACCGACCAACTGGGTTCATTTCGACAATATCGGGTATTGGGGCCAGAATTACCTGGATCGAGCCGCTTTAGCCGAATACATCCTGTATGGTAACAATAGTCAAGCTGCTTACTATGCTCATGCGTTTGTGGATGAGAACAATTTCCCCCTTGATGGAAACTATGCTTACACAATGACCTTTGCCGGGGATACTATGCCTGATTACAGCCGTTTTTTTTCGGTAACGGCATACACGCCGGATGATATCGAGTTGGTTGAGAATTCATACAACAAATATCTGGTAGCTTCCTACACGCCAGGCCTGGTGGTGTCTGCTGACGGGTCCATAACGATCTATGTTCAGTCAAAACCACCCACGGCAGCGCCGATTGCCAACTGGTTACCGGTTCCAGTCGGGCCGTTCAATCTGATGCTGAGGATTTACGGTCCAAACGGTAGTGCAAAGGACGGGTCCTATATTCCTCCTGGTATTAAATGGAAAATAGTGGGGGGATATTGATATAGACTCCTCGCTGTTTCGGGTAGGTAACCCCTACAAAACAGTGAGGAACCAAACATTAACATTGGCGGATTGATTTTGGTCCCGGATACCGGGTTTATTTTAAAAAGAAAGGCGGGATCTTAAGGCTCCTGGTCCTGCGCCACGAGCGTGAATGCGCATTTTACCTCTTGCGGAATGCTCCGGGGACGATTGGTGACCGCATCCACAAAGACCCAGTCGGTCTCGCCCCTGGATAGAACCGTATTGTCGGAAGTCCGGATAAACTTGTATTTGCGAAGCGACAAGGCTCTTCGAAAATTGGTGACCCAGGTCAGAACGGTTATCGGATCACCCTCAAAAGCAGGCCGAAGGTACTCCACGCTATGCTTTCGGACGACCCAGGTGGCACCGGCATCTCTGGCAGCCTGCGTACACCCCGATGCATCCGAATGCCGGACCGCAACATCCTGCATCCACTGAACATAGGCCACATTGTTCACATGCCCGTTTCCGTCGATGGCTTCCGAAGGAACCGTGAATTCATGCCGATAGACCGGAGACATTATGGCGTTTTCCATATCCTTCCCTAATCCTTGTCCTCTGTCCTCTAATCTTTTGATTTATACCCGCAGTCCGGACTCAGGCAGGCCAAAAACGTGCCTTCTTTTTTGGATGTTTTTTCCACCATGAATTTCGCATGACAGAGCGGGCATTCCTGATTGATCGGCTTATCCCAGATGGCAAAAGAGCAGTCCGGATACCGGTTGCATCCGTAAAAAACCTTTCCGCGTTTGGACATTTTCTGAACCAGCATGCCGGTGCATCCGGCTTCCGGGCAGGAAATCCCGGTTTCCTGGGGAGATCCGGCCGGCGTCACGGACTGGGTGTTCTTGCAACCCGGATACCCGCTGCAGGCCAGAAAAGGGCCGAATTTCCCCTGGCGCATGATCATGGGCAGGCCGCATTTCCCGCAGACCTGATCGGTTGCCGCCTCCGGGGGCGGTTCAGCCACCAGGATACGACCTTTTTCATCGCGGGAGTAATTGCTGGTGAATTTACACTCAGGATATCCGCTGCATGCCAGAAAATGACCATTTTTCCCCATCTTGACGTGCAGTTTTCGGGTTTTGCAAAGAGGGCAGTCCAGATCGGTGATACTGCCCACCCCTTTCATGCTGATCATCTGCGTGGAGGCGGTCTCAAGCCGCTGTTTAAACGGCTCATAAAACCCCGTCAACACTTCAAGGGGGGCGGCTTCGGCCGTTTCGATCTGATCCAGATGGTCTTCCATCCTGGCCGTAAACTCAATATCAAACACCTCGGGAAAGCTGGCGACGATCAGGTCATTGACGATAAACCCCAGTTCACTGGGGATAAAAAAGCCCTTGACCATTTCCACATAGGCTTTTCCGCGAATGGTGGTCAAGATTGCGGCATAGGTACTGGGCCGTCCGATCCCGTTTTCTTCAAGGGCCTTTACCAGGGAAGCCTCGGAAAACCGGGGCGGGGGCTGAGTAAAATGCTGCTTGGGTTCAAGCTGTTTCAAAATAAGGGTCTCGCCCTTGGACAGTTCCGGAAGCCGCGTTTTGGCGGGGTTCGATTCACTGTCCATTTCATCGTCAGCGGACAGGTAAAGGGCCATGAATCCGGGAAATTTAACAACCGATCCCGTGGCGGTCAACTGATAGGTCCCGGCCTGAATGGTGATGGAGCAGCCATCGATCAGGGCTTCGGTCATTTGGGATGCGACAAACCGTTTCCAGATCAGGGTATAGAGCGCCTGCTGATCTTTTGATAGATAGGGCGCCGTTTTTTCGGGCGTCACAAAAACCGATGCCGGCCGAATGGCTTCATGGGCATCCTGAACTTTTTTGGAATTTTTAAAAAATCGGGGTTTTGAAGGGGCATAGTCCTTGCCGAACCGCTCCTGAATCAGCGTGAGAGCTTCGCCGGCGGCTTCCGCCGAGATCCGTATGGAGTCTGTTCGCATATAAGTGATCAGCCCGACGGGACCCCCTGATCCCAGCTCGATTCCTTCATAGAGTTCCTGGGCAACCGACATGGTTTTTTTAGCGGAAAACCGCAGCTTTCGAATGGCTTCCTGCTGAAGTTTGCTGGTAATGAACGGCGGGAGCGGATTTCGCTTTGTGGTCTTGTTGACGATGGCTTCGATCACAAAGGCTTGCAGGGACAACTCGTCCCGAATGCGCATCGCGTTGGATTCATCCGGAATCTTGATTTTTTTGCCCTGATTTTTGATCAGCTTGGCTGAAAACACCGGCGGCGCGCTGCCCTCAAGGCTTGCGGTAATGCTCCAGTATTCTTCGGTTTCAAATGCCTGAATGGCCCGCTCCCGCTCACAGATCATGCGGACCGCAACCGACTGCACCCGGCCGGCGCTGAGGCCGCCCTTGACCTTTCTCCAGAGCAGCGGGGATATCTGATAGCCGACCAGCCGATCCAGAATGCGCCGGGCCTGCTGGGCTTCGAATTTATTGCGATCCAGCTCAATGGGCGACTCCATGGCTTTCAGGATGGCGTTTCGGGTCAGTTCATGAAACAGCACGCGCTGGAAGATCCGGCCTTTTTTCTTCAGGATCTCCGCGGTATGCCAGGCAATGGCCTCGCCTTCGCGATCCGGGTCGGGCGCCAGATAAACAAGATCGGTATCTCCGGCTGCCTGCTTCAACGCCGTAATCACTTTCTGTTTACCCGGAATGGTGCTGTATTTGGCTTTGAAACCATCCTCGACATCGATTCCCATTTCTTTTTCCGGCAGATCCCGGATGTGGCCGACAGTGGCGGCAATGGCATACTGTTCACCAAGATATTTTTTAAGGGTTTTAACCTTTGTCGGCGATTCGACAATGAGCAGGGGTTTTGACACAGATAGTCCTTTTGAGTATGTTATTAGGATGAATGATAAAGTTTAATTCACATGGATGGAGGGGCCGGTTTTTATATTTTGGCCAGGATAAAAATGGATGCTTTCAATTCAGTCTTCAGCCTTTACGGAAAAACAATTGCCCGCCGTCTGCTGGACCAGCCCCTTGACTTCAAGCTGAAGCAGGATCGCCATGAGTTTTCCGGATGTCAGGGAAAGCCTGCGGACCAGCTCGTCGCAGTGGACCGGATAAGGGGTTAGCGCGTTAAAGACAATGCGTTCCGCTTCGGAAAGCGGCGGCAGGACCCGGACTTCGGCTCCCCCGGACTCAAAGCCGCCGAAAGAAAGGGAGCGGCTCTGAAGATTCAGCTCATCCAGAATATCCTGAACATGTTCCACCAGCTTGGCGCCCTGTTTGATCAGAATATGGGTTCCGGCGCTTTTGAATGAGTGAATGCTCCCCGGAATGGCGAACACTTCCCGATTCTGCTCGGCTGCCAGGCGCGCGGTGATCAGGGAGCCGCTTTTCCGGGTTGCCTCAACCACCAGGGTTCCCAGGGACATGCCGCTGATGATGCGGTTGCGCTGGGGAAAATGATGGGCTTCCGGCAGTGCGGAAAGCGCAAACTCCGAAATCACGGCGCCATTTTCAGTGATTCGTTGAAACAGCTCCCGATTTTCAGCCGGATAAATCTGCTCCAGACCGCTTCCCAGAACCGCGATGGTGCGTCCTTTTCCCATCAGGGCCCCTTCATGGGCCGCCGTATCAATTCCCCTTGCCATGCCGCTGACAATGGATAGGCCTTTTCCCACCAGATCACCGCACAGCCGCCGGGTCGTGGTCAGGCCATACGCCGTGGCATT
>CAIVVZ010000657.1 GCA_903909505.1 uncultured Desulfobacteraceae bacterium | reverse complement strand
TATCGATTTTCAAGAATAGATGAATTATTCGCATTATGTCATTGTTCAGACTTGGGTGCAATCAATTCGAGAAAGATTGTGACAATGATATAACCCCAAGAGCGAGGCTGTTCTCCAAGGATGATGAAACACAAAAAGAACTGAAACAACGCTGTAGGGAGTGGCAGAGATGAGCAAGATAAAGAGGGGGGGCATAGTCATTAACGTCATTCTTGATCCTATCAAAAATTTGGAAACTGGGGAAAGCCTTCCTCCGATATCCGACTGTTGGATGCTTTTTAATTATTGAGGCGTACATGGACAAGGGCCAGGTGTCGATCGGCTCGCCACGGACTGCTGACGGGGGCAGAAAGACTGGGCGGGCTTCTTTTACCCTGAAGTTTCTTTTCCTGGTCTTCCCACAATAGTGTGTAAAACCCAGAAAGGTGAACTCATCGGGCTTTTGGCCCCGCCTCTGCGCTTCCGCACGCGCAAATCGCCCAAATTCAATGCAACGCGTCTTTTCCTCGGCTACTCTCAGACCAAAACCATCCAGCCTGTCATTGAGTCGATTCTTGAAGTGCTCCGCATCTCCTTTGTGCTGAAAACAGGCCAGAAAATCGTCGGCGAAACGGAAATAGTACGCCTCCCCCTGGCACTGTTTCTTGATCCTACGGCTGAACCACAGGTCCAGCACGTAATGCAGGTAAATGTTTGACAGCAGTGGGGACAGAATAGAACCTTGGGGAGTGCCCTTTTCACTGGCCTGAACCAGTCCGGCTTCCATGATTCCACCCTTTAGCATACGGCTGATCAGCCGCAATATGCGAGGGTCCCCAATACGGTGTTCCAGAAACTTAAGCACCCAATTGTGTGACACTTCGTCGAAGAAACCGCGAATGTCTGATTCCACAACATGGCTCACCCGCCTCTGTTGGATAGTTCGTCCCAGCTTATCCAAACATAAATGCTGGCTACGTCCTGGCCGGTACCCGTAGCTGCTGTCCTCGAAAATTTCCTCATATATCGGCTCCAGAACCTGTTTGACCGCCAGTTCAACTATCTTGTCTTCAAAACAGCTGATTCCCAATGGTCGCCCCTTTTCACTGCCCGGTTTGGGAATATAGCTCCTGCGTCTGGGCTGGGGGTGATAACCCATACGCTTCAACCGGTCAGACAGGCACTGAAGTTTCTCTTCGAGATCCTCTCCGTACTGCTCCTTGGTTACGCCGTCCACGCCGACGGCTTTGTCTCCGTCAAGCGCTTCGTAGCAGGAACGCAGGTTGTCCAGATCCGTCACATGGTGATACAATGAAGTGAATACCAGATCCGGCTGCTTGCGCGCCTTTTCTCTTATCCGTGTTAGGTCAGTGCTCACCGATTCCCACTCTTTGCATAGTGTCAATGCTTTCTCCTTTCACGGGCAATTGACCGTGAAGACCTTCGCTCGGCGGGGATTAGCCGCTTCATCGCTAAACCATTGCGGTCATACCGGTCTCCATCCCTCACATCGGCGTCTCTTTGGTCGCCTCCTTTTACGTTGGTCGGCCATACTCGGTTACTATCCCTTCGATCTGGGATGATTCACCAAGGACCTTTTGGTAATTTTTCCGATGCTCGCCTGGTTACTCCATCGTCGTTGTCATGCTCGATGCTGTCTGCGACCCCGGGGTGTCGGTCGGTACTCATCTTTAACGCACCTTCCGTTTTGCCTGCGCCTGTTATCAAGGGATCGGCACTTTCCCAATAATTCGTATTCTCGGGGCTATGTGTCAGATTCAGGGCATCCACCCTTCACCTCGCTTGACTCATGTATCGCCCCCAATGGGAGAACAATACGCTACCGGGCAGTTGACTATACCTTACCCGGAAGGGCCTATGCTTTCGCATTTCCCTCTCAACGTTGAACCAGAGCCAGGTTCAAACGATAACTAATATTGAATTGGTCAATCGACAATTTAAACTCCATCCGCACCCAATGCTCTTTTAAAAGCATTTTCAACTCATCCTTTGAGTAAGGATAGTGAAAAAAGGTGTGGGGTCACTCTGATGCTTCACGACCCATCGCTTTTGGCTTCGTCGCACCTGCTGGCCAGAATCATCTTAAAGGAGCTTCCCTGATCGGGCTGGCTTTCCACTTCAATCAGGCCCCCCAATCCTTCCACAATGTTCTGGCAGATATAAAGACCCAGTCCGTTTCCTTGAACAGATGTTTTTTTTGTATAGAATGGATCAAATATCCGCTTCATGGTTTTTTCATCCATGCCGCATCCGTTGTCATTTATCTCAATAATGTAGCGCTTCGGCCTGCCGTTTTCAGTGCTTACACACAATCTTATCCAGGAATCCTCCTTATCAGAAGCATGGGCGGCATTGATCAGCAAATTGACCAGTATCTGCTCAACAGCTTCAGGATCGGTCAGAATCGGCGGGAGATTATCAGGAATAACCAAATGAAGGGATTTAACATTTTTTAGAATCTCTTCCTGACAGATCGATATCGCGTGTTCGATGATCGGCTTCAGGGCAACCCGGCGGAGCTCCAGCTTTTCCCGCTTTTTGGTAAAATTCATTAGTCCGGACACAATGGAATTGATCCTTTGCGCGCCATGTTCAACGTTGTCCAGTAGCTTGAAAAGATCTTTGCGGAAATCTTCATATGGCCTGCCGAACAAGCTGCGATTCGGATGCTCTCCCATGTAGTCGTCGACGATGGGCAACAGCTCCTGAAGGTAATCCCTCAGAATGGGAAGGTTGAAAATGATGAAGCCGTTGGGGTTATTGATCTCATGGGCAATGCCCGCAACCAGCAGGCCGATGGATGCCAGCTTCTGGCTTTGACGGAGCGCCTCTTCCGCCTGCTTTTGCCGGCTGACATCCTGGCCTATCAGGAGAAGGTGCGGTTTATTGGCTGAAGAAAACGGAATCAGGCTGCAATTAAGCATGACGCCATTTCCAAAGGTTGTCACAAGGTGTAATTCCAGATTCTCCCTGGGTTGATTGGTTTCTAATACCTCGTAAGCCACAGTCAACAAGCCCGATTCCTTCCAAGAATCCAATTGATTGAAGTTCTGTTGAAGAACCGTTTCGCAGTTGGTGCCGATGATTTTTGCCGCTGCTTTATTGACCATGATACATTGCCCGGAACGCTCATAGGCGATGATTCCCAAGGGCGAAGCGTCAAATATTTTCTGGATGAATTCCGAGATCTCGACAGTGCGTCGCTCCGCTTGCCGGCGTTCGGTCATGTCGTGAAGAACCGAAAACAAAAACGTTTTTCCCTTGATCCGGACGGGACATACAAAAACTTCCACCTCCCGAACCTGCCCACCGGACTGGCGGTGATGAAAAAAGAAATGATCCTGCTGATTTGACATTATAAGGGCGATCTTCTGAAATATCACATCAGTAGGAAGCATACTGACATCGCGGATTTTTTTGGCGATCAACTCGTCTCTGGCATAACCATAAAATGAACAGGCAGCCGGGTTGGCATCCACAATATCCAGGGTTTCGGGGTCGATGAGTAACATATTGACATGATGGTTCTGAAAAATACTGCGATATCTTTCCTCACTCTCTTTAAAAGCCTGTTCGGCTTGAAGACGATCTTTGATTTCCTGAAGCAGGTGCGCGTTGGAAATGGAAAGTGACCGAGTCCGTTCTTTCACCCTGTCTTCCAAAGCTTCTTGAGATTTTTGCAATATTTTCTCATTTTCCAATAAGGCATCAATTGCCTGCTGGCGCTCCAGTTCACCGGCTGCTCGTAGGGCCGTCGTCTTTAATATGGATTCCGCCAGGCGGGTGTTGACGAGGGGGCGTCGGCTGATGACCGCGATCAGTCCAATCGGCTTATTATCGAAACTCCAAAGGGTGGTTCCGACATAACTCTCGGCCTTCATCTCCTGGAGTATCTCATCCTGTGGAAATAAAAGCCGGACATTCCTTTCAAAGCAACAGACTGTCTTGCCCACAACATCGCCGCAGGGGGTGTCTTTCAGGGCATAGGTCACATTATCCTCGAACTTTCCATCGTAGTAGATGGCGATTGTCCGTGCCGATAAACATGCTCCCTCCAGCCGATCGATGCAGACATAGTCCATATTCAGGTTTTGGGAAAGGTATCTTGCAAGCGATTGGAAGAAATTCTCACCCGAGCTCGGGGAACCACACTGCAGGAGAAACAATTGGGCATCTTCCACTTTCTTGCGTTCAGTGATGTCACTTATACTCCCGATAAGCGCCAAGGGCCGTCTGCTCAAGTCCTGCGTAACGGTAAATTGATCATGGAACCAAAGATAACAACCATCTTTGTGCTTGAAACGATATTCGGTTTGATATGCCGTGCCGGGAGCGGCGGACATGGACTCGGCAATCACGCGTTTGATTTCGGGCAGATCGTCAGGATGGATCAGGTCAATATGATTTTCTCTTGAAAACGAATTAATCTCGTCTGGTGTGTAACCGGATATCCGGGAGAAAACTGGACTTAAATAATCGAATGTGTTGGTTTGAAGATTGATTTTATATGATGCATCCAGCGAATTCTCCAGCACTTCCCGCAGGCGCGACTCGCTTTCGCGCAGGCGCTGTTCGGTGGCATGCTTGAAAAGTGCCATCTCGATCTGCGTGTGAAGTTCGCGATCGTCAAACGGTTTCAGGATGAATCCGAAGGCTTCCGCTTGACGCGCACGCTGGATCATGACCCTGTCGGAATGCGCCGTTAAAAAAATCACCGGCACCTGGCACTCCCGCCGGATCACGTCCGCAGCCGCGATGCCATCAATGGATCCGGCCAGGCGGATATCCATCAGCACCAAAGACGGTCGCTGCTGGCGGGCGAATTCGATCGCTTCCTCGCCGGTGCCTGTTGAACCGGCTACCTCGTAGCCCAGTTTCCGGAGCTTGTTGGCAATGTCCGCGGAGACGATCTCTTCGTCTTCAACGATCAAAATGGCAGGATTGCTCATGATGTGATCCCTTTTACATTAAAGTTGATTTGGAACTCCGTGCCGGGGCCGGGGCCGGTTTGTACCTTGCCGCGCAACTGTTTGGCCAGCATTTGAACGAGATGCAGGCCGAGCGAGGAGGATTGCCGCCAGTCCAGATCCGCGGGCAGGCCGATGCCGTTATCTCTTACACAAAGGCAGACAGCCCCTCTATCGGGATCATGCTCCAAGATCACGGTAACCTCACCGCCGCAGTTAGGGAAGGCGTGTTTTATGGCGTTGCTGGCCAGTTCGTTGAGGATCAGTCCGCAAGGCACAGCCATCTCAACCGACAAAAACAATGGTTCAAACGACATGTTGAGACGAACTTTCCCAGTTGCAGCGCCGTGGGCGCTCCATAGATATTTCAGTAGGCTGGATGCATAATCGGGAAAGTCCACTATAGCCAGATCCTGCGTCTGATATAGTTTTTCATGCACTATCGCCATCGTTCGGACCCGGTCGCGCATATCGCTGAGAGCCCCTTGCAATCGATCGTCGGCCAAGCTGTCGGCTTGCAGACTGATCAGGCTGGAGATGATCTGGAGGTTGTTCTTTACCCGATGATGAACTTCCTTTAACAGCGCCTCTTTCTCCGACAGTGATGCCTTGAGTTGCTCCTCTGCGCGGTTGCGCTCTGTAATATCCAGCACAAGAGACATTATCGAGCGAAGCTTTCCTGATTCATCCAGTAGCGAGGAATTGTACCACTCGCAATGAACCACGGTTCCATCTTTGCGATAGTTGCGGTTGCTTGAGAAGCGGCGCGGGTTGCTACCAGTTTGCAAATCAGTGGAAACATCTTCGACCTGCTGCGTATCTTCCACATAGATCCAGTGGAGATCTTCCATCCGCTTACCTATAACTTCCTCTGCTTTCCAGCCGAAGATGCGTTCCGCCATATTTGACCAGCGAGTCAGCTGCATATCCGCCCCCCACTCAATTACTGCCAACGGCGAGTTGTCCACGTGGTAAGTCAGCCGCTGACTCAGATCTTTTAGCCTTTCTTCTGACTGTTTGCGTTCAGTGATATCCATAACTGCACCCATTAACCGCTTGCAGTGACCGCTATTGTCGAAATAGTACTTGGAAGAGACGTTCACCCAGTGTACACTTTTGTCAGGCCAGATTAAACGGTATTCGATATTGAATGGAATCTTCTCTTTCATTGCATGGCGCATATGCGCTTCGACCTGGGGTAAGTCTTCGGGGTGTACCCTGTCTGACCAGTCTTGATAGGTGTGCTTAATAATACTTGTTGTTGGCACATAACCGAAAATTGTTTCGTGCCGCTGTGTCCATTGCAATTCACCTGATTCCATATTCAAGTCGAACACGCCAACCTGACCCGCATCAGTTGCCAAAAGAAATCGTTCCTGAGCCTCTCGCTGTTTTTCCTCAGCCCTCTTGAATTCAGTCATATCATGCCACACTGTGACCGATCCGGTGATGCGATCTCCCTGACGCATGGGACCCGAAGATGTTTCGATATACCTGTCGGAGCCATCAGGTAGTGTGATCACAAAAAACGAGCTTGTGACTTTCTCTCCGCGAAGTGCTCGCGGGGTAGGTTGTTCCTCCAGTAACAACGTCCGACCGTCCAGTCGTCTGCAGGATAACCGTCGAATGATTTCCTTTACATTGAGTCCGACAGGATCGAAGCCGTACAATGAAAGAAACGCATGGTTCACTTGTTTTACGTTCATCTCGGTGTCGTACATGAGCACAGCATCGTTTTGGGTAGAGAATACCGCGTCCAGTTCTGAAGCCCGAGCTGTAACCTCCCGCTCTATGCTCTTGATATTCGTGATATCATGAATGGCCACAGCACTTCCAACAATTCTTCCGTTGGCATCGTGCACGGGGGAAGCGCTGTTCATGACGATCTTACGCATACCGTCGAAACTTACGATTTCCATCATTTGTCCAAAGACGGTTTCACCCTTCTGTGTAGCCCGGGTCGAAGCCCACTCCTCCGGCTGAACAGGCTTACCCGTATCGAACCAATAGGCTTTGTAAGCATCATAATCCCTCATGTCTTTGGCTGCGGGGCGCGGTGAGCCCCATATCTCTTCAAATATTTTATTTGATCGGATAGTTCCGCCTTGTTCATCGACAATGGCAATGCCTACGGGCAGAGCTTCCATGACGGCCTCAAGTCGTTTTTTCTCCTCAATGGCCGCGTTGCAGGCTATCTCCAGAGACTGCTCAGTCTGCTTGCGCTCGGTGAGCACGTCGAACACAGCCACAAAATGTTCATTTGCTGGGCTATAGACTGAAACCCCGAACCACATCTTTAGGGATTCCACAAAAATTTCGAATTGTTCAGGCTGACCAGTCATAGCAACTCTGCCGTAGATCTCAAAAAGCTTGGGATCAGTCTGACGGATGCCTGGAATCACCTCAGTGACCTTTCTGCCGACGACGTTTTTTAGCCCGGTCTGCGATTCGAAAGCATCATTGATGGCAAGGTAGATAAAGTCCTGAGGGATTCCGTCATAATACAACATCCGACAATATGCCAAACCGTTCAGCATGTTTTTGAACAAGTTACGATAAAGTTCCTCGCTCTTGCGCATCGCTTCTTCGGCCTGCTTGCGTTCCGTGATGTTGGTTAGCATGACGCAGAACTCGGGCTTGCCGAGGGCATCCCGCGAGGCCGTAGCCGTCAGGAATGTCCAGAATACCGTCTCGTCAAATTTCACCATCCGCAGCTCGCCCGTCTGCGGGTAACCGGTTTCGAAGAGATGTTTGCCAATCAGGTAGAATATGTCCTGGTCTTCCTTGTGTATGAACCGTGTGATCGGCTGGTTGACCAACTCGTTCCGGTCCTTGCCCAGCATAGTGGCGGCGGCAAGGTTGACCTCCAGGACCAGCCCTTTATCGGAGATGATGCAATAACCCACAGGCGCCAGATTATAGAGATCGAAATAGCGAGCCCGGGAGATGTCCAATTCCTCGTTGGCCATACGCAACTCCAAGCTCTGCATTTCCAGCTCGATCTGATGCACCTGCAGTTCTTGGAGCTTCTCAATTATTTCTTCGCGGGAGAGAGCCTCTATCTCTTTCGGCGATAGTGCTACTATTTCTCGGGCAATATTTTCAGCCCGTTTGCGCAGTTCTGTGGAATTACCCGGAATATTACCTTTGCTTTTCATAATGAGACGCTCCCAACCGTTTTCACTCCGAATCGGATTGACCTACTTTCTCGAAGGCGGGTTATCAGATATTGTCACTGCGTACGTCTTATTGACATATTCGAGTTATGCCTACTTGCATATATCAGAAAGTGTTGTTTTCCGGATTTTTATTCATGAATACTTCTGGTATCATTAACCATAGCCGATCTGATCGTCGGTCGTCAAAACATTTGATCAACCCCATAAACAAAGGAGGAATACCATGATAATTTCACAGTGCGTCACCCATTTCTTCAATTATCAGAGGATGAATGTGAAAAAAAAATACGTTGCGGAACTATGAGTACATTCTCCGAAAATTTCAAGACCATTTCAATGACATAGAGCTTTCATCCATAACATCCGATGGTCTTCTGTCTTTTATGGCCACGGTATCCGATGGAACCAAGCAGAATACCAAGAAATTACGATTCACCCTTCTTGCAGCCTTTTTCAATTATATCCACAATTCCATCGATCCTGATTTTCAAAACCCATGTCACAATGCAGCACTACGCAAACTGTTCAGGGCAGGAAAACTCACCCAATTCAAAATCCTTGAAAAGGATGTGGTCGATGAAATCATTTTCAGAACTCGAAATCCCAGGAATCGTCTTTTGCTGGAGCTTATGGCCCGTGGTTGCATGAGATTCGGAGAGGTCCTCAAACTGACCCCTATAGATATCGAAGACCGCAAAGCTGTGATCCGAGACCCAAAAAGCGGTAGAGAATCCGAGGTGGCTTTCCTGCCACAGAAAGTGGTAGATCGGCTCAAGATATATGTTCGTGACAACGGCATTAAGCAGGATGAGAGGATTTTCCCGTTAACCTATGCTGCCGCCAGATTGATCGTGAAAAAAGCCGGCGATCTGGTTGGCATCTATCTCAAGCCTCATGATCTGCGTAAGCACGCTGCCACATATGCATCTCGATCCGGAACACCGCTTGAAATCGTTTCAAAGGTGCTACTCCGGCATTCGAAACTGTCAACTACTCAGATTTACCTGGGAAAGGTCAGTGATGTTGAAGCAATACGGTGGATCGATAACCTGCATGGGTAATTCTGATAGTGGCCGGGTCGGGCTTTGGCTTCGGGCTG
>CAIVVZ010000656.1 GCA_903909505.1 uncultured Desulfobacteraceae bacterium | reverse complement strand
GGGCTTACAGTATTGCCAAAGATGCCCTGCTGAACCGTAAAAAACTATGGGTACTCTCAAATGGAGATCCGTTTGGCTCCAATCTCCTGTGTGCCTATATATATTATCTGAATATCTGAGTTATTCGTCAGGATACTCAGAATCGCTGCTTGTGGTTGAAATCGAAACCGGACAGGGTATTATCAACATGCTGCTCAATTCTGTTGATGATACCCTGCGCTTCATTTTTGACAGGTTTATTGAGCAAAAAATAAACCGAGATATTAATCAAGACAGGTAAACGAATAACCTTATGATTACCTCCATAACGTTTTGAATTGAAATATCATATAAAAGAAGAACCCATGATAAAAACGAAAAAGGCAACGCTCTGGACTATTGTTTGGCTTTGGCTAATTCTATTCGCCATCCCACCCGTTTCGCTTTATGCCAAAGCAGGGTTTGAGGACGACAGGGTGATGCTGCAGGGATTTTATTGGGAATCGTATCGACATGGCCATCCGGACAAATTTTCTCAATTTGGGAAGAAACGGTGGTATGAAATCGTGAAGGAAAAAGCTGGGGACATCAGGAAAGGCCGCTTCAACCTTGTGTGGCTTCCTCCACCATCTTTCGCAGGAGACATCAGCGCCGGTTACAATCCCAAGGAGTACTTTACCCTGAGCAACAGTTACGGCAATATGAATCAGCACCGGTCAATGCTTGAAGCGCTACTGAAAAACGGAGTGGAACCGATAGCCGACATAGTCATCAACCACCGTGATGGGACCAGCAAGTGGGCCGACTTCAAAAACCCTGACTGGAACACAAGGTCGATTACCAGATCCGATGAGGCCTTCACCAATCCCCGTTCTGACGTTTTCGATACCCCGATAGCGGATCGGGGGGAAGAAGAGGAAAAACCGCTGGAGTATACTTCCCACAGAGGAACGACCTATGGCTACCCGGACTTCAGGGACCTTGACCACACAAACAAGACGGTCCGAGGCGACATCATCAGATACCTCTTCCAGTTACAATCTTTTGGCTACAGGGGATGGCGCTACGATATGGTACACGGCTACCATGCAAAAAGGATAGCTCAATATAACCGCGCGACGCATCCGACCTTTTCGGTGGGCGAATTCGACTGGGGGGCTCATGACGCACAACGCGGCTGGATCTGGTTTACAGCAACCGTGCCTGGTGATGTAAAAACCTCAAGCAGCGTCTTCGACTTCACTACTTATTTCACCTTGAAAGACAATAAGGGCAACTACGCCGCGCTGTACGGATCCGGGAACGGGATTGGCATGGTCGGCGACAACACTGATGGCGTACCATGGAAAAACAAAGCCGTCACCTTCCTTGAAAATCACGATACCGGTTATCGAACAAACGAAGATGGTTCACCCCAGCCTCACAACGAGCGCGACAGTTTTCTCAATAATTGGGAAGTGGAGCAAGGATATGCCTATACCCTGACACATCCTGGGGTACCCTGCGTTTACTGGAAGCATTATTTTGACTGGGGCACCGATCTCAGAGCGAAAATTAAGGCATTAATCAATGCCCGTAAAGTCGCAGGAGTGAATGCTGGAAGTACCGTTTATACCCAGCAAAATGCCCAACAACGCGGAGTCTATGCGGCGTGTGTCACAGGCAAAAATGGTGGTGAACTATACGTACGAGTGGGTGGGAGCGACGCAGATTGGCAGCCATCCGACTCTAATTACAAGGATTACCGGGAATATGCTGCAGGGAATGGATGGAAGGTTTGGGACAAGATCCCCGGAAATCCCAGGGTAAAACAGGCATCCATTGCGAAAGCCTTTTCAATTCCTGTTTACAAGAAACCAGTGACTATCAAAGTGCCTGATGCCTTGATCGGTGAATGAGATCGAATCAATTCTGAAGGGGCATGTTGAACCCTAATCGATTAATTTATGCCATCAGCGCCTAACCCGTTTTTCAGCGTACCCGCTCCACGAAGCAATTTGGCGTTTTTATGCTTCGTGGGGTGGCTCGGGGCGTTGAAAGGAAGCGTTAGACCTCAAAACAAAGAACCAACGGTCACTTAGCGACAGTTAAACGATTGAAGGAATTACCGGCGGGGGAATTCTCAATCCATTTGGTGACGCGTTCTCCAGTAAAGACTTCAAAAACGAGACTGCTTGATTGCGAACCGACATAATTTCCCGGGCAAAAATATAACCATATTAGTTATATCGCAATAAAACAGGCCGAATACTGATAAAAGCCCTTGTTTTTACAGATAAATAGAGTGATTATTATAAGGACAGAAAGAATAAAAAAAAATTTGTAAACAAGAGCATCCCGTCTTCTGTAACTGCTTGGATTTTATTCGAATAATATATGAAGTAGCAAGGCATCGTCATAATGTCATCGGGAAAATTGAAGCCGAGGCCTAACAAGGCAGTCAACCCGACAGCGGACAGGAACGGTTGTTTCACGAGCAAGGCCCGATCCCCCGCTTGTGCTTCTTTGATCGCTGGCAACAGGAAAGAGAGCAAGGAGGTGATATATATGATTGCATAATACAGGTTGCTATTGATTAAGCTTCAAAACCACCATTACTGTAATAAACGCGATAGTTTTTACTTATTCACTTATCTCAGGAGACTAAAATGTCAAACCGTAAAGCGCTTTGCGTTGGGATCAATCTTTTCAAGAACTATCCCGGCAGCACCTTGCACGGATGTGTCAACGATGCCAACCAGATGGTCGGCATCCTCACAAAATATCTT
>CAIVVZ010000655.1 GCA_903909505.1 uncultured Desulfobacteraceae bacterium | reverse complement strand
CTTCTGGATGACGATGTGGATGCCTATGTCCGGCATGCATATGAGGAGTTGAAGTCATCCATCCTTCAGTCTCCGGAGAACGTAGGGGTCCTGATCAACATGTTCCTGATTTCCCGTCATATCGAGCGGATCGCCGATCATGCCACCAATATCGCCGAGGAAGTCATCTATCTGACCGATGGGGAAATCGTCCGGCATGGCAAGTTTTAGCATAATGGTTCACAGGGGTCAGGGACCAGAGACCAGGAATAGAGCCGTATCGCAGATGGGCATCAGCATCAGCATCAGCTTTCACCCTGGTACACTTTCCGTCTGGCATCTGCCGCTGATTTAAGGACCCCGACATGAGCGTCCACATAATCAAATATCCGGGCCTGGTGTTTACCGGGCGCCGGGCGAAGCACCCTGCCGATATATTGCAGCACTCTGCCGCTGAAGCGGATGGGGGTTGTCAGAAAAAGGGAAGACAGATTCGGGCAGTCAAATCCTTCGCCAAGGAGCTGTCCGGTTGCGATCAGAACTTTGATGTGTCCCTCGGCCAGCTCTTTCAGGATAAGCGCCCTTTTGCCGACATCCACATCCCCGGTCAGGACTTCAGCGGCGATTTTATGCCGAAAGGTCAGGATCGCTCTCAGCGTTTCGCAGTGCTGTTTCCGGTCCGATAATACCAGGCAGATGCCGTCATCTTTTTCCGCCTCGATGGCCACGTCCGAGGCAATCAGGCGGTTTCGCGGGTCGTCCGTCGTCAGCTCCGCCAGCATTTTGCTGTAAGCTTTTGTTGGATCATGATGGGCCTTGAACTCGGTTTGTCGCACCATGATCTCAGCGGGCAGAATATCGCCGGAATCAACCAGTTCATGCTTGTCGATCGAATACTGAACGTCTCCTAAATGCCAGAAGATCAATTTCGACAGATTGTCCCGGCGCCAGGGCGTGGCGGATAAGCCCAGCATGTATTTTGAATCAAACAGGGAAACAGCCTCGGTAAATGTCCGGCTGGGGCACCGGTGGCACTCATCGACGATCAGAAACCCGATGCGGGGCGCGATCTCCCCGGCGCACTTATACAGCGATTGAACCAGAGCAACCGTGATGTGCGTACCGAATGTCTTTTTCCCGCTGCCGATCCTTCCCATGTCTGATTCCGGAATATTCAAAAAGCTTTCGATGCGCTTTACCCACTGATCGGCCAGATCCTGCGTGTGGACAATGATCAGGGCCGGTTGGCGCCGGCCGGCGATCAAGGCCATGGCCATAACGGTTTTACCACTTCCGGTCGGCGCGGACAAGGTGCCGAAGTGTTTTGGCCTCAGGGCTTCGACCGCGGCTTTCTGAAACGGTTTCAGCAGTCCGGTAAAGGTAAAATCGAGAAGCGGAAGAGACTGCCGGTGATCGTGAATCCGGTATGCAATGCCGTCTTTTTTACAGCAGCGGATCAGATGTCCCATGGTTCCCCGTGGCAGGATCAGACCGCCGCCAGATGTCCGGGTATAAAAGCAAAGCGTCTTGGGGGTTTCCCAGTTCCACCTTCCCATGCGCTCATTTTCCAGCCATTTGGGATTGGGAATTTCCAGTTGATTGCTCAGGAGCCGATCAAGCGGATCCGGAATTTCTTCAAGCCGGATGTCTTTGCCGATCGTTATCAGAAGGGGTTTGGCGATTGTCATGGATTTATGGGTGGCTACAGCCCGGCCCGTTTCTTGATCAGCAGCAGACCGGGACTGTTATGCAGGTACATGAGGGAAGAAGCTTGTCCGGCGTTAATGAAAAATGTTTCCAGATCATCAAAAAGGATTTTTTT
>CAIVVZ010000654.1 GCA_903909505.1 uncultured Desulfobacteraceae bacterium | reverse complement strand
GGGATTCCGGGCTGGCCCGGAACCGCCGCGTTGAGGCGAGCATAATCATCCGCTAATCTGCACACCTTTATTTCCATTCGTGAAGATCGGCGGATTCTGATGTTTGGTTTGCCAATCGCATGTGGATAAACTATTTGGGCTCGATGAAATGCCGGCCGACCCGGCGCATTTCTTCGATCACCGGTACCAGCAGGCTGCCTTTATCTGTTAATGCATATTCCACGCGCGGCGGGACCTCGGCAAATACTTCCCGCCGGACCAGTTGTTCATTTTCCAATTCCTGCAGGCGCGTCGAAAGAACACGCGGGCTGACCGAGAGAGAATTCTGCAGCTCGCCAAAGCGCTGCACCCCCTTGGCCAGGTCGCGAATGATCAGCGACACCCACTTGCGGCCAATGATCGCGGCAACAGCTTCGACTGGGCATGGCTCTTCATTTACAATTTCCATTTTAATTGCCTTTCTCATATAACTCTAATTATATCCTTTGTATAGTAACTTGACAAGAGGATAGTATTGTTTTATACTATCAAAAGGTTAGTAGCTATATATAAAATATCATAAAAAGGAGAAATAACATATGAACATTACATTGATTGGAGCAGGCAACATGGGACGCGGCATCGGCTATCGCCTGATGGCCGGCGGTCATTCGGTAACCTTAATTGACTCAAGCGCCGAGGCTGCCGAAAAGCTGGCCGCCGAGCTGAAAGGCGTCGCAAAAACAGGCGCATCGGTCAAAGTCGCCGCTCTCGACAGCGCCGGGTTGGAGGAGGTTGTGGTTCTGGCGCTCTGGTACCCGGTCAACCTGCAGGTGGTCGAACAGTTGGGCGCCCGTCTGGCCGGCAAGACTGTCATCGATATTGCCAATCCGCTCAACAGCACCTTTGACGGTTTGGGAGTTCCCTCTGATAGTTCATCGCCAGAGGAACTTGCCAAGGTTGCTCCGGCCGGAACGAAGCTGGTCAAGGCCTTCAATACGGCTTTTGCCGGCACACTGGTGGCTGGAAATGTTGCCGGTCAGAAACTGGATATATTAATTGCCGGAGATGATGAAGATGCCAAGCGCACCGTTGCACAGCTCGTCAGTGATGGTGGCATGACCCCCATTGACGTGGGAGCCTTGTACCGGGCGCGCCTGCTTGAAAGCCTGGGGTTATTGGGCATTACCCTCCAGGGCCCTCATAACCTCAATTGGTCCAGCGGTTGGAGGCTCGTTCATTAGTTCCAAAGTTCCTAAACTGGACTATTGCCACCATCCCGAATTTTAACCCTTCGGGATGGTTTTTTTTATGCGGACCACGCGATTCATCCCGATAACGGAGCCGTACCAGCCGGCAGCAGATTGGTAACTGCCAAAAGCTGTATAATATTTAGTAACTATCCTAAATTATGGAATGACCGCAATTTGAGTGTGTGCGGCGGAGCCGCACACACTCAAATTGCGAACTCCTCCTGAATTTTCGGATAGGGTCTTAATGCAAGTGCGTTCCATTTTCGCCCGCGCGAAAGGATGAAGCAT
>CAIVVZ010000653.1 GCA_903909505.1 uncultured Desulfobacteraceae bacterium | reverse complement strand
TCCGGAAGCGGCAAATCCACATTGCTGAATATTCTCGGCGGTCTGGATACGGCGACCAGCGGCTTTGTTTCATATTGCGGCAAAGACCTGACCCATGCCAGCGAACAGGAGCTGACGGAATACCGCCGTTTTCATGTGGGATTCGTCTTTCAGTTTTACAATCTGATTCCCAGTCTCACCGCAAAAGAGAATGTGGCGGTGGTGACGGAGATCGCCAGAAATCCCATGATTCCGGAAGATGCTTTGGCCATGGTCGGACTGACCGAACGCATGGATCATTTTCCCGCTCAGCTTTCCGGCGGGGAGCAGCAACGCGTGGCCATCGCCCGCGCGATCTCAAAGAATCCCGCGGTGCTGCTCTGTGACGAACCCACCGGAGCGCTGGATTCCAAAACCGGCATCGTGGTACTGGAGGCGCTGGAGCGGATCAATCGCGAGCTCGGCACGGCAACGGCGATCATCACCCATAATGCGGACATTGCCGGCATGGCCGACCGGGTCATTTATCTCAGCAACGGCAGAATTTCGGAAGTCAGGACGCAGACGCTAAAAAAATCGCCCGGCGAGTTGCAATGGTGAACGTATGAAGACACTCAACCGGAAACTGTGGCGGGATATCCGGCGCATGAAAGGCCAGGTCTTTGCGATTACGCTGGTCGTTATGAGCGGGGTTGCGACCTTTATCATGTTCATCAGCACCATGGATTCCCTGAATCTGACCCGGAACACGTTCTATCGGGACTACGGTTTCGCCGATGTCTTTGTCAACCTGAAGCGGGCGCCGGAAAGCCTGAAAGAGAAGATTCAAAATATTCCCGGCGTCAACCAGGTTGAAACCCGGGTCTCTGTCCGTGTCAAGCTGGATATTACCGGTTTTAACGAGCCGGTGACCGCAAAAATCATGTCCATCCCCGATACCGGCAGCCCGCTCTTGAACCGTCTGTATATCCGAAATGGCAGGCTTCCCGATCCGGCCAGGGATCACGAAGTCGTAATCAACGAAAACTTTGCCAAGGCCCATGATTTTAACCCCGGCGATCAATTTGCCGCGATCATTAACGGAAAATGGACCCGGCTGACGATTGCCGGGATTGCCCTGTCTCCGGAATTTGTTTTTCTGCTGCGTCCGGATGCCATCAGTCCTGATTTCAAACGCTACGGCGTCCTGTGGATGGGCAGAAAGGCGCTCGGCACCGCTTATGATATGGATGGCGCGTTTAACGACGTGGTATTGACCCTGTATCCAAATGCTGCATTAAACGATGTTCTTGCGGAACTGGATCGGATCGTGGCGCCATATGGCGGATTTGGCACCCATGGGCGTAAGGAGCAGTTCTCTCATCGCATGCTGAGCGAGGAATTCCGGCAATTGCAAAGAAGTTCGGAAATATTTCCCACAATCTTCATCTGTGTCGCCGCCTTTTTGCTGAATGTGGTGATGAGTCGGACCATCCACACCCAGCGCGAGCAAATCGCCGCCCTGAAGGCATTCGGGTACAAAAATCTTGATGTCGGCATTCATTATGCCAAACTGGTTCTGCTGATCGTCCTGATCGGCCTCATCGCCGGCATTGCCGGCGGGATCTGGTGCGGAAAACTGCTGGGCGGCATTTATATGGAAATCTATCGTTTCCCGGACCTCATCTATGAAATGCATCCCGGAGTGATCATTTCCGCGATCCTGGTCACCGTCTTTTCAGCGCTGGCCGGGACCCTGCACTCGCTTTGGCGGGCGGCCAAACTGCCGCCGGCCGAGGCCATGCGGCCCGAGCCCCCTGCTAAGTACGGTATGGCGCTGATTGAAAAAATGGGGCTGGGCCGCCGGCTGACCCAGCCATCGCGGATTATTTTGCGAAATATCGAGCGCAAGCCGATCCGAGCGTTTCTATCAATTGCCGGCATTGCCGTTGCCTGCGCCACGATGGTCTCCAGCGGATTTTTCAAGGATTCGGTTTCGTATATGGTGAATGTCCAGTTTGTTCTTTCCCGCAAGGAAGACATGTCCATCGCATTTATCGAACCGACTTCCCGAAGGGCCATATATGAGCTGAAAGGGCTCCCCGGCGTTCATGTCGCGGAGCCCTTTCGGACGGTTCCGGCAAAGTTTCGGCATGGTCACCGCAGTTATCAGACGGTAATCAGCGGCATCGAACCGGACAGCCGCCTGCATCAACTGCTGGATGCCGATCTGAAGCGCGTGTCTCTGCCGCCTTTTGGGATCGTTCTCACGGATTATCTGGGCAAGATTCTGGGCGTCAACCCCGGCGACATGCTGACCATCGAAGTCCTCGAGGGGTCAAAAGCGATTCGTCAGGTACCGGTTGCGGCACTTGTCAAACAATATCTTGGCGTGACGGGATACATGGATATTGCGGCGCTCAACCGGTTGATGCGTGAAGGCAGCGCCATCTCCGGCGCGTATCTGGTAACGGATTCACATTACCGGGAGAGCCTCTACCGGCGTTTTATTGAAATGCCGCGTGTTTCCGGAACCGTGGTCAGAATTAATGACATCCACAATTTTCATGAGGTTCAGGCCAAGGCGCTGCTGTTTTTCACGTATATCGCCACGCTGATGGCTTGTTTCATTGCTTTTGGCGTGGTCTACAACAGCGCCAGAATCGCGCTGTCGGAACGGAGCCGGGAGCTCTCCAGCCTCCGGGTGCTGGGCTACACCCGGGGTGAAATCTCCTACATTCTCCTGGGGGAATTGGGAATCCTGACGCTGATCGCCCTACCCTTCGGATTTGTCATCGGATACTGGCTTTGCGCCTATATTGCGCAGGCCCTGGCATCGGATCTTTTCCGGGTGCCGCTGATCATAGAGATTAAAACTTTCGCAATGTCGGCGGCCGTGGTTCTGGTTTCGGCCGCGATATCGGGGCTGATCGTGCGCCACAAACTGGATCATCTGGATCTTGTCGAAGTCTTGAAAACCAGGGAATAGCCCGTGGCCAGGGAGTGTCCAAGGAGTATCGGATGGAAATTGCCAAACGCAGAACCTTGTCGGTAAGCATCATTATCGTTGCGGTCGTCCTTGCAACGGGTTACGGCCTCATTCCCAGAGCCATGGATGTCGATCTGGTGAACGTCTTCCGGGGACCGCTTCAAGTCACCATCGAAGAAGAGGGCCGGACCCGCCTGAAGGAGCGTTTTGTAATATCCGCGCTCACATCCGGAGTGATGCAACGGATTGACGCAAAAGTGGGAGATCCGGTGCAAAAGGGGCAGACCGTCGCTGCCCTGGAACCCTTACGTTCACAGGCCCTGGATCCCCGAAGCCGCGCCGAAGCCGAAGCCAATGTTTCGGCGGCAATGGCTGCGCTGAAAGCCGCGCTGGAAAAAGAGCGCGCTGCGGAAGCGGATGCGGAGTACCTTGAGAAGAAACTGGAAAGGATTACAAATCTTCACGACAACGGGTATGTGGCAAAGGATCAATTTGATCAGGCAGTGTCCGAGGCCAAAAAGGCGCAGGCTGTCCGGCATTCAGCCGAAGCCGCGGTGAATGTCGCGCGTTTTGAACTTGACCGGACCCGGGTGGCGCTGCAAAGCTTTACTTCCAGAAAACGCGCCGAATCGGATCATACGGTTTATATTCCGTCACCCATCACCGGCGCCATCTTCAAAATTTACCGGGAAAGTGAGGGGACGGTCGGTGCGGGGGAGCCGCTGATGGATGTCGGCAATGTCGAAAATCTTGAAGTCCGTGTGGAAGTCCTGTCTTCGGATGCGGTTAAAATTAAAAAAGGCACTCCGGTTTTGTTCAAACGATGGGGCGGCGATGCGCCGCTTTCGGGAGTCGTTCGAATTGTCGAGCCGGCGGGGTTTACAAAGATATCCAGCCTTGGCGTGGAGGAACAACGGGTTCTGGTTATTGCCGATATCTTGTCGCCGCCGGATACATGGCGCGTTCTGGGAGATGGATACAGACTGGAAGCACACTTTGTGATCCTGGAAGCAAAGGATGTTCTCCAGGTCCCCAATAGCGCTCTTTTCCGTTCGGGAAAGGACTGGGCTGTTTTTGTCAGTGATAAGGGCAAGGCGCGAAAGCGTTTGGTTGACGTCGGACAATGCAATGGGTTCACGGCACAGATCCTCTCCGGAATTCACGAGAACGAAAAGGTGATTGCCCATCCCGATGAGGCCATCGGAGATGGGTCCCGCATCCAGTCCAGGAAATGACCGGGCGCTTCTGTATTCCCGACCGAAGAGGCGATCATGCGCAAAAGTCGGAAACAAAATGCGCCATAATGATAGGCGGGCGGGGATTCTTATTGACTCCCGAAAGAGGTTCTCCTAATAGAAGCAGTCAGGGACTTTTCATGGGATTTAGCAGGTAACGACAGATAAGGGATCAACAGACAAAACACTCTGTGAAAGGATTAATCATGAGCGGCATATCCTTTGGCCTTGAAGGCAAAATCGTAATGGTTACCGGCGGCAGCCGGGGAATCGGACTGGAAATGGCGAAAATGTTTCTGGAGCAGGGGGCGAAAGTGTCCCTCTGCGGCAGAAAACAGGAAGGACTGGATGCCGCGGCCGCTCTGCTGAACGCCGGCAACCGGCTGCTGGCGGTTCAGGCGCACGCCGCCAAATCCGAGGATGTGGATATGCTGTTCCAGCGCACCCTGGATGTTTTTGGAAGAATCGACGTTCTGATCAACAATGTGGGCATGAATCTGATCACCACCGTGGTGGATGCGGATCCGGTCATGTGGCAGAAAATCATCGACTCCAACCTGAATGCCGCGTTTTTATGTTCCCGCAAAGCCGGGCAGATCATGAGAAGTCAGAAAAGCGGTAAAATCGTCAGCATCTCTTCCCTCGCAGCCAGAAGATCCGCGCCTGCCATGGGCGTTTACGGCATCGCGAAAGCCGGCATTGAAATGATGACGCGGGTTCTGGCACAGGAACTGGCGCCTGATGTTCAGGTTAATGCCGTTTCCCCCGGCATGGTGAAAACCCGTTTCAGCCAGGTGTTCTGGTCGGATTCAAATCTTCACGACCAGATTGTTAAAACCATTCCCATGGGAAGGCTTGCCGAGCCCCTGGACGTGGTTTATCCCGTGCTGTTTTTATGTTCCGATGCGGCACGGTACATCACCGGCCAGGTGCTGATGGTGGATGGCGGCGCCAGCGCCATTTAAACAAGTAAAGGAGGAAGCCGTGGAATCTTTCAGCAGAGCGCACAAGAGCAGGCTGGCCATTCGGGCATTTAAAGTCATTGCCGATGCTATGATCATACGCGGAAATTACAAACCATCCGGCATATCCGGGCAAACGCTTGAGGCGGCGCTTCGGGATCTGAGCCCGGAAATCTATGGCACCATGAATGACCCGCGCAGCATCGAAATCAAAGGACTGGAATACATTCTGGACCGCCTTCCCAGGGGAATTGAAGACTGCACCCGAATCGTTCTGACCGCTCATGAAGACTTTGAGCACACTTCCTTTGAAAAAATTCAGCCGAACAAACGCCGGCGCCTGTCCTACCGGGTCAGCGATAATGAAATGTGTTTTGTGATTACCACCGGGCTCAGCGAGATATACGATGTTCTAACCCACATCACATTTTTGAATATCGAGGCGTGCAAGATATTCCATCAGATGAAGGAACCCGGCGGAGAATACACCAGCGGCTGGAAGGATTTGGAGCGCATTGCTTCCCGGGAAGATACGCTCACCGACCGGCATCTCGACCAGGCCATCTGGAACCTGAGCATTTTTCTGGGGAGAACCTATCAGGAGACCAAGAACTTCTACGCTTATCTGGATGAAAACCGGAAGTCATGCGCATGCAACAACAGTTTGTTTCAGATCATCTACCGCCTGGGAAAACGCGTTGAACGGGAAAACGCCTGCCGGGACGACGAACTTCTGATTTATTTCACGCCAGCCCTTCAGAGCATGATCGGCCATCATCGCTACGGGCCCGAGTGGGCTTCGAACATCAAGAACAAACTCTGCGAATTCGGTCTGCAGAACCGGCCCCTGCACATTATCAGCGCCAATATGCACAGCGTGGTCAATCTGCTGTATGGATATGCTGCGGTCTGCAGCAATAGCCCGGAGAAACCCGACGGAGATCTTTACCGCTTTCTTCAAGCTTCCCGGGACAAACGCGAAATGATCAATGCGCAAGCACTTGCTAACGGGTTTCATGATGTGCCGGACACATCCGAAATGCTGATTCATGCCCAGATTATT
>CAIVVZ010000652.1 GCA_903909505.1 uncultured Desulfobacteraceae bacterium | reverse complement strand
GGGCCAGCGGCTGATCACTTCGGTCGGGCGTCTTATGCCGCCCAAGGGGCATGGTTATCTTGTCAGTGCCATGCCGCATCTGATTTCGCAGGTTGACAAGGTGAGGCTGCTTCTGGCGGGTGATGGGGACTTGAAGGCGTCGCTTGAGCAACTGAGTCAGGACCTAAAGGTTCAGGATGTCATTTCTTTTCTGGGGAGTCGGAGCGATGTTCCGGATATTCTGGCCTTATCCGATGTGTTTGTCCTGCCATCCGTTTCAGAAGGAACGTCCATGGCGCTTCTGGAGGCCATGGCCGCTTCAAAGCCCATTGTTGCAACCGATATCCCCGGAAACCGCGATGTTTTAAGGCATGGGCATAATTGCCTTCTGGTTCCTCCCGGAAACCCGGAAAAACTGGCTGAAGCCATCTCATTTTTGCTGAACCATCCCCGAATTGCCGCTGAATATGGGGAAAATGCTTATCAGGATGTCTGTCAGCGATACAACATCGATGAAACCCTCACCCGGCTCATCTCGCTTTGGAAATAGCCATGTTCATCACCCCAAGCTCACTTCTCATCCCATGACAAAAATCGCCGTAACCGGTTTCCGGGGCGTTCCTGCAACATGGGGCGGTATCGAGCATCATTGTGAAAACCTCTATTCCCGTCTGGCTGAAAAGGGATATGACATTACCATCTACGCCCGCAGTTACTATGTTCCCAGGGGAATGACCAGGTATAAAGGCCTGACGATCAAGCGCCTACCGACTCTGAATTTTAAATATACCGACGCGTTGCTGCATACGCTGATATCCATCGTTCATATTCTCTTTGCCAATCCCGACATCGTTCATATTCACGGCATCGGTCCCTGTTTTTTCAGTTGGATGCCCCGGGTTTTCAGGCCCCGGATGAAGGTTTTTTTTACCTGTCACGGACTTGACTGGCAGCGGAAAAAATGGCCATGGTGGGCTTCCAGGTTGATTTATCTGGGAGAGTTGAGCGCCATTTTATTTGCCCAATACCGGATTGTGGTTTCACGGGATCTTCAGAATTATTTCAATTCGGAACATGGGGTTGAAGCCGCTTATATCCCCAACGGGATGGCGCCTCTTCCCCACAGTGCGCCAAACCTGATCAAACAGTGGGATTTATCGGCCCGGAGGTATTTTCTGTGTGTTGGCCGCATGGTTCCGGAAAAACGCCTGGAAGATGTCATTAAAGCGTATTTGCTGAAGCCCAGAAAAAGCAAACTGGTGATTGTCGGAGACAATGCCGCTTCGGGGCAGTATATGAACGGATTAAGGAAACTGGCTAAAAATAATGCTTCCATTATTTTTACAGGCTATCAGTTCGGCGCGGTTCTGCAAGAGCTGTTTTCCAATACCCGCGCTTTTGTGGCCGCATCCGAGCTGGAAGGACTTCCGATCACCCTTCTTGAAGCATTGTCTTTTGGCGCAATGTGTGTTACCAGCGAAATCAGTCCTCACCGGGAAGTGATGGAAACGCTTCAGGGGCTGTCATTTCCGGTGGGAGATATTCAGGCGATCTCAACCTGCCTGGATCTTGTTGAGACCATGACTGAAAGCCGGTTGGATGACTTTAAACTATCAGCCATTAGTCTGATTTCAAGCCGGTTCAACTGGGATATGGTTTGCGGTGAGCATGACCGCCTGTATCAAAAAAGCATTGGAAACTGAAAACGCATGAATCCGGTCAGAAACCCACTCGCGAGAGTTGAACTGTTGGTGGATGTGCTGTTGACATTACTGGCTTTCATCTGCGCATACAATATTAAAAAACACCTGCTGGTTGATTCATTTGGCGGACTTGCCACGGAATCCAATTATTTTATTGTACTGATGATGGTTGCAGCCATCTGGTATGTGGCTCTGGATTTTCTGAATGACAAATTCAGATATGGCGACAAAATATCAGGCCCCATGCTCATGGACGTTTTTAAAGGGGTTACCATCAGCATCATCATTTTGGTGCTGTGCCTGTATATTTTAAAAGTCAAAGATATCAGCCGGCTGTTGATCTTTATGTTTTATTTTCTGGATCTGATGGCGCTTTATCTCAGCCGCTGGATGATGCGTAAATATATTTCCACCAAACGCAACAAAGACTTCTATAACCGTTACGTGCTGATACTGGGAAGTCGAGCTACAGCCCGGGATCTCATCCAGATGGTCTTCAACAATCCTGAAACCGATATTAATTTTGTTGGGTGTTTGGATTTAAACCGCGAGGATGTTGGAAAAACCGTGTATTCCGGGGTTAATATTATTGGTACACTGGATGATCTTCGGGATGTTTTGCTGAGCCAGGTCATCGATGAAGTCCTGATCACCATGCCATTAAATGAAATCAAAAATTCCGAGTGGTATCTATCATTTATTAACACCTTTGGAATCACCGTTCGAATTATCCCTCACTGGTATATCCGCAAATTCATCTCCATGCAGCCGAATGCTCACGCATTCCAGGTTGACCGTTTTTTATCGGAACCTTCACTGATATTAAGTACGATTCAGGAAAGACGGGACGCCCTGGTAATCAAATCCATCTTGGACTTTTTTCTATCTCTTCTGGTCCTGATTCTCAGCTTTCCGCTGTTTATCTTCTTTTCCGCTTTAATCAAGCTGTCATCTTCGGGCCCTGTTTTTTTTAAACAGATCCGATGTGGCCAGTTCGGCAGGAAATTTGCGGTCTATAAGTTTCGAACCATGGTCCAGGGTGCTGAAGCAAAACAGGAAAGCCTGGCAAAATTAAATGAGTGCAACGGGCATGCGTTTAAAATCAAAAAAGATCCCCGCATTATTCCCTATATCGGAACTTTCCTTAGAAAATTGAGTCT
>CAIVVZ010000651.1 GCA_903909505.1 uncultured Desulfobacteraceae bacterium | reverse complement strand
TTGGCCATCCCCTTCAAACCGTTATGCTTGGTTATCGCCGCTGTCAGCGTCGTCTTCCCGTGATCAATATGTCCTATCGTTCCCACATTCACATGCGGTTTCGACCGATCAAACTTTTCCTTCGCCATTTCACTGTCCTCCTTTTTTTACGGTCAATCCGTTTCTTTCAAGCTGCCAGCGTACACTTTATTATCGCATTGGAACAGAGTGTGGTTAGGGTTCCGGTCCCTGCGGTTTCCGGATGCCTTTTATGGCTTAAACCTCTTTTGTGCCTTTGTATGGCGTGATGGAATATCCAGAAGGCTGCTGCCCTCGGCCAGAGATTACCACCAGAGAGACTACCACCGGTAATGCGCAAAGGCTTTATTGGCTTCAGCCATTTTATGGGTATCTTCTTTTTTCTTTGCGGAAGATCCTCTGTTGTTGGCAGCATCCATTATTTCCGCCGCCAGTTTTTCCGCCATGCTTTTCTCGGATCGTTTCCTTGCAAAATTGATGAGCCATCGAATTCCCAAAGCTGTCCGCCGTGACTGCCGGATCTCCGTGGGCACCTGATAAGTTGATCCGCCCACGCGCCTGGATTTTACCTCAATGATGGGCCTGACATTATCAACTGCCTGCTCGAATGTTTTCAGCGGTGCTTCGCTCGTCTTTTTTTCGATGATACCGAAAGCATTATAGAGAATGGATTCTGCGATACTCTTCTTCCCATCCCGCATGATTGATTTGATAAATTTGGCCACCAGCTTACTGTCGTATTTTGCATCCGCGATGATGACTCTTTCAGCGATTTCTCTTCGTCTGGGCATATCCTACACCATTTTCTCTAAAAAGTTACTTGTTAACCCTTAAGCGATCGACATCTTAATTTATTTGGGTTTCTTGGCTCCATATTTTGATCGGCTCTGCTTCCGGTCATCCACGCCTAACGTATCCAGTGTTCCTCTGATGATATGATATCGCACACCGGGAAGGTCTTTCACGCGGCCCCCGCGAACCAGCACAACCGAGTGCTCCTGAAGGTTGTGTCCGATACCCGGAATATACGCAGTGATTTCAATACCGGTTGTCAACCTTACCCTGGCGACTTTTCTGAGCGCGGAGTTCGGTTTTTTGGGCGTTGAAGTGTATACTCGGGTACAAACCCCTCTTTTCTGAGGCGCTCCTTTCAGTGCAGGCGTATTGGTCTTCTTCTTGACCCGATCTCTTCCCTTTCTTACCAGCTGGTTAATTGTAGGCATTTTTTCCCCTTCGATCGCTTCAATTGGAACAAAATTAGAACTTGCATAAAGTAAAATTAGTTCTTTTATATAGATTCGTATAGTTTGTCAAGTCTTTTGTCTCTTTACTGCTTTAGGATGCATCGATTCTGATGTCGCGATGCGCCGGAAATCCGGTTCCCGCGGGAATGGTTCTTCCCATGATCACATTTTCTTTCAGACCGCGAAGGCAATCCACGGCACCGGCAATGCTGGCATCCGTCAGAACCTTTGTGGTTTCCTGAAACGAAGCTGCTGATATAAAGCTTTCGGTGCTCAGCGATGCTTTGGTGATGCCCAGGATCAGCGGCTCTGCCTTTGCCGGAACGCCATGCCTGGCAACAATTTTGCCGACACTGTCCTCTTCTTCGAAAATTCTATCGACGATGTCTGCATTGACTTGCTGGAATCGGAGCTTGTCAATCTGCTCGTCCTGGATAAAATCGGTGTCTCCGACCTGTGTAATCTTAACCCTGCGCATCATTTGCCGAACAATGACCTCGATATGCTTATCGTTGATGCGCACGCCCTGAAGCCGGTAAACCTCCTGGACTTCATTTACCAGATATCGCGCCAGTTCGATTTCACCCTTGATATTCAAAATATCCTGGGGAATTTTAGATCCGCCGATGAGCGGCTCCCCGGCCCGGATATAATCTCCTTCAATCACATTGATGTGTTTTCCACGGGGAATCAGATACTCTTTTTTCTCGCCGACATCGACCGGCGTAATGGTCACCTTCTGCTTTCCCTTCTTGCTGCTCTTTGCAATCGCGACATAGCCGTCGATTTCACTCAGGACGGCAATTTCCTTCGGTTTTCGAACTTCAAACAGCTCAGCCACCCGCGGAAGACCACCGGTAATATCCTTTGTCTTGGTCGTAGCCCGTGGCAGCTTGGCCACCACATCGCCAGCCTTGACCTCGTCCCCTTCTTCCACCAGCAAGATGGCGTCCACGGGCAGCATATAACGGGCCCATCCGCTGGATCTTGTCAGCTTGGCGGTCTTTCCGTCATCGTCCTTGATCGATATTCTCGGCCGTTCGTCGATGTTTTTGGACTCGACAATGGTACGGCTCGATTTCAAGGTAACCGGATCCACTTTTTCCTGCATGGTTTTGTTCTGTGTAATATCACCGAATTTTACCGTACCCTTGACTTCCGAAATAATCGGGGTGGTAAAGGGGTCCCAGGTTGCCAGCAGATCTCCGACCTTTACCTTTTGATCGTTTTTCACATGAACATGGGCGCCAAAAATCACGGTAAACTGCTCCAGTTTTCGCCCGGTTTCACCGATGATGGCAAATTCCCCACCTTTGCGGTTCATTACGATTTCGTGTTCTTCAGAATTGGGCTCGACAACCAGATCGTGAAATTTTATCGCACCGTCCACCCGCGCTCGAATATCCGCCTGTTCCACGCGACGGCTGGCTGTTCCACCGATATGAAAGGTGCGCATCGTCAACTGGGTTCCCGGTTCCCCGATGGACTGGGCCGCCAGAATCCCGACGGCCTGTCCGATTTCGACCGTGCGGCCATGCGCCAGGTCGCGACCATAGCACTTGGCACAAACGCCATGATCGGATTTGCAGGTCAGAACACTTCGAATCCGGACTTTTTTCAAGCCGGCGTCTTCAATAATCTTGACCGCAACTTCATCCAGTTCGGTTCCCGTCGTAAACAGGATTTCATCGGTATAGGGGTCCAAAATGTCTTCACAGGACACACGCCCCAGAATACGGTCCCCAAGGCGCTGAATCACTTCGCCGCCTTCTGTCAAGGGCTCTACATCAACCCCCATCAGCGTCCCGCAATCATCGTCGCTAACCACGCAATCCTGAGCCACATCCGCCAGTCGCCGGGTCAGGTATCCGGAGTTGGCTGTTTTTAATGCCGTATCGGCCAAGCCTTTTCGAGCGCCATGCGTCGAGATGAAATACTGAAGAACCGAAAGTCCTTCACGAAAATTTGCCGTAATCGGCGTTTCAATGATTTCTCCGGAAGGCTTGGCCATCAGTCCGCGCATGCCCGCAAGCTGGCGCATTTGATCCTTGCTGCCCCTGGCTCCCGAATCGGCCATCATGTAAATGGGATTCATGCTTTCCTGGAAAATGGATTTGCCGTCTTTATCGACTTTTTCCATTTTCATGGCTTCCATCATTTCGTTGGCCACATCATCCGTAGCCTTGGCCCAGATATCGACGACCTTGTTATACTTTTCACCCGGCGTAATCAGCCCTTCCGTGTATTGCTTTTCAATTTCCTTGACCCGTTCTTCGGCAAGTTTTAAAATTTTCGCTTTTGCATCCGGAATAATCATGGCATCGATGGAAATGGAAAGACCGGCCTCTGTCGAATACCGATAGCCGATGTCTTTAATCCGGTCTGCCAGAATGACAGTGGACTTCGGTCCCAGGTTCCGGTAGGCATAATCTACCAGATCGCGAAGCGACTTTTTATCCATCACATTGTTAATTACATCAAAGGGAATCTCAGGCATGCGATCTATGACTTCAAAAACATGGTAGGCGTCGTCAAAGCTCATAATCTCGCTGGTATCGCCGGGATTCAGCGAAAACAATGCGTCAACCTCTTCTTCGGTTGCCGGAAATACCCGCTTGAACTCCTCGCTTCTAAGACGGCCGATCAGTCCCTTGTGCGCTTTGTCCGGATGCTGAGAATACCTTTGAACCAATGCCGTAAATGAAGCGCCGCCTGCAAGTTCTTCTTTTACCTGCAAGGCATCCTCACGGGTTAGCGTCATGATGCGGCGAAGCACCATCACCGTATCCTTGGGCATGATTTCCCACAGCAGCATTCTGCCCACGGTTGACTTCAAGCGTTTTCCATGAATACGCACCGTTATCCCGGCATGAAGAGCCGCGGCTCCGGCGTCATAAGCCGAGCGAACTTCTTCGGGACCCGCGAACAACATGCCTTCGCCTTTGGCGCCCGCCACCTCGCGGGTCATATAGTAAATACCCAGAACAATGTCCTGGCTGGGAACGATAATGGGGCTTCCGTTTGCCGGAGAAAGGATGTTGTTGCTGGACAGCATAAGGATGCGGGCTTCAATCTGAGACTCGACCGAAAGGGGGATATGTACCGCCATCTGGTCACCGTCAAAGTCGGCATTGAATGCCGTGCACACGAGCGGATGCAGTTGAATGGCTTTTCCCTCAATCAAAATCGGCTCAAAAGCTTGAATTCCCAGCCGGTGGAGTGTGGGCGCGCGGTTTAGCATCACCGGATATTCGCGCACCACTTCATCAAGGGTATCCCAAACCTGGGGGTCTTCACTTTCAACCATTTTTTTGGCGCTTTTAACCGTTTGCACCAGCCCCTTTTGTTCCAGGCGGTAATAGACAAAGGGTTTAAAAAGCTCCAGGGCCATCTTTTTTGGAAGTCCGCACTGGTGAAGCCGGAGATTCGGCCCCACGGTAATAACCGTTCTGCCGGAATAATCCACGCGTTTGCCCAGCAGATTCTGACGAAACCGGCCCTGCTTTCCCTTCAGCGTGTCGCTGAGCGATTTCAGCGGACGTTTATTGGTTCCGGTGATGACCCTTCCATGCCGGCCATTATCAAAAAGAACATCCACAGCCTCCTGGAGCATGCGCTTTTCATTTCGGATGATGATATCCGGTGCCCGCAGTTCGATCAGGCGTTTCAATCGGTTGTTCCGATTGATGACCCGACGATACAGATCGTTGAGATCGGAAGTGGCGAAACGGCCGCCTTCAAGTGGAACCAAGGGCCGCAGATCCGGCGGCAATACCGGGATGACATCCATGATCATCCAGGTGGGGTCGATGCCGGATCGCCTGAAGGCATCCACGATTTTCAGCCGCTTGGCCATTTTTTGGCGTTTGGCGGATGAATTGCTCGTGCGGATTTCGACCCGAAGCTGCTGATAAATCGCCTGAAGGTCAATATCATCCAGTAGCGTTTTTATGGCCTCGGCGCCGATACCGGCTTCAAATTTAGAGCCAAATGCTTCCAGGGCATCGCGGTATTTATCATCCGAAAGAAGCTGGCCGCGCACCAGGGTCGTTTCTTTCGGATCAATAACTATGTAACTATCGAAATACAGAACTTTTTCAAGGTTTTTGAGTGTCAGGTCCAGCAGATTACCAATTTTACTGGGAAGACTTTTGAGAAACCAGATATGCGCCACGGGGCAGGCCAGCTCGATATGCGCCATGCGTTCCCGGCGGACTTTAGACTGTATGACCTCCACGCCGCACTTTTCACAGATGACACCCCGGTGTTTCATCCGTTTGTATTTGCCGCAATTACATTCATAGTCTTTTGTCGGGCCAAATATTTTTGCGCAGAACAACCCATCGCGTTCGGGTTTAAACGTTCGATAATTAATGGTTTCCGGCTTCTTTATCTCACCATGGGACCATTTGAGGATCTGCTCCGGAGATGCCAGGGCAATTCGTACACCTGTGTACCGTTTGGGATCCATGGGTTTGGCGAAAAAATCGTATAGCGTTTCCAAAAATTCTCTCCTTATTATTCTTGCTGGAACCGTATAAAGTCAGAATTTGAATGACCGTAACATTCGTAGCGTTAACTACCTGGGCATGACCCGGTAGTTAACGCTGCCATGGTGAAAAGGGTTATCCGATAACGCAACAGAAGGACTCCAACGCAGTCATCAATCTTCGAGCAGCGTAACATCTAATCCCAGGCTCATCAATTCATTGGTCAGAACTTTAAATGATTCGGGAATACCGGGTTCAAGCGAATTCTGACCTTTTACGATCTTTTCATACATTCGGGTTCTTCCGGCCATGTCATCGGATTTCACCGTTAAAAATTCCTGAAGCGCATGGGAAGCCCCATATGCCTCCATTGCCCACACTTCCATTTCACCCAGACGCTGGCCTCCGAACTGAGCTTTACCCCCCAGGGGCTGCTGTGTGACCAGTGAATACGGGCCGATGGATCTGGCGTGTATTTTATCGTCAACCAGGTGATGGAGCTTTAGCATATACATGGTTCCGACCGTGATCTTTTCCTTAAAAGGCTCGCCGGTTCGCCCGTCATACAACGTGCTTTGCGCAGACCTATCCAGTCCGGCCTCCTGAAGCAGATCCTTGATTTCCTTTTCCTTCGCCCCGTCAAAAACCGGCGTCGCCATCGGAACGCCTTGCTTGAATTGTGCGGCAAAACCAAGCAATTCATCATCGGACATGCCGGCCACTCGATTTCGAATTTCGGAATCCTCCGGCATGGGGGATGAAAAGATTTTAGAGAATTTTTTCCGAAGATCGCTTAACTTCTTTTGCTCAACCAGGCGGTTGATCTGGTCGCCCAATCCTTTTGCCGCAAAACCCAAGTGAATCTCGAGGACCTGCCCCACATTCATTCTTGAAGGCACGCCCAACGGATTCAATACCATGTCCACCGGGGTTCCATCGGCAAAATAGGGCAGATCTTCCTGAGGCAGAATCCGGGAAACAACGCCTTTATTTCCATGGCGGCCAGCCATTTTATCCCCCACGGAGAGTTTGCGCTTCATGGCCACATACACTTTAACCATTTTAATGACACCGGGAGCCAGGTCATCTCCTTTTTCAAATCGAGTGGCCTGTCTTTCAAAATTGTTCCGGCACTGCGCGCACTGTTCCCGATATTGTTCTAGAAGCTGATGAACCTGCTCAGAGATTTCCGGACTGTTCAGCACAATTCCCTCAAGCTGATCCACGGAGATCTCAGCAATCATGTCATCGTCAATCGGCACACCTTTGGGAATCAGCACCTTCTTGCCTTTTCTAAACTGCGTGCTGCAAACCTGGCCCTTGAGCAGGCTGAACACCCTCGACTGAACAACTTCCTTGATCACCAGAAGCTCATCTTTCATGTCCCGTTCCAGAAAAGCGATTTCACTGTCTTCAATGTTGCGTGTCCGATCGTCTTTATCCACGCCTCTTCTAGAGAAGATCTTGGCATCAATCACAATTCCCTGAATCCCCGGCGGCACCCGCAAGGACGTATCCTTGACATCTCCGGCCTTTTCACCGAATATGGCCCGCAGCAGTTTTTCTTCCGGAGAGAGCTGTGTTTCGCCCTTGGGCGTGATTTTGCCGACCAGAATATCGCCGGGCACAACCTCTGCCCCCAGCATGATGATCCCGCTCTCATCCAGATTTCTCAGGGCATCTTCCCCGACATTGGGAATATCTCGGGTAATATCCTCTTTGCCCAGCTTGGTGTCCCTGGAAACCACTTCAAACTCTTCGATATGAATGGAGGTATAGACACCTTCTCGAACCAGCCGTTCACCGACGAGAATGGAATCTTCAAAATTGTACCCGCCCCAGGGCATAAATGCCACCGTCACGTTCTTGCCCAGCGCCAGCTCTCCCTTGTCTGTAGCGGGCCCATCAGCAATGACTTCTCCAGCCTTGACGCGCTGGCCTCTTTTAACAATTGGCCGATGGTTGAAACACGTGTTCTGATTGGATCGGATAAATTTAAACAGATTATAGATGGTAACCGGCTTATCGGTATCCTGAACCATCATATCGTGCCGGACAACGATGCGATCCGCTTCAACATCCTCAACAACGCCATCCCGCTTTGCAACAACAGCCACGCCCGAGTCCTTGGCCACTACCCCTTCAATGCCCGTCCCCACTAGCGGTGCCTGGCTGACTAAAAGCGGAACGGCCTGCCGCTGCATATTGGAACCCATCAGTGCACGGTTGGCATCATCATTTTCCAGAAACGGAATCAGTGACGCAGAAACGCTGACCAGCTGGTTGGGTGAAACATCCATCAGCTCGATATTGTCACGTTTGACCATCGTAAATTCGCCGGCAACCCGAGAGTTGATTTCCGCCTCGGTAAAACTCCCGTTCTCGTCAACAGCCGCATTGGCCTGAGCAATGGCATGAGACTTTTCATTGAATGCGCTCAGAAACCGCACGTCACGGGTAACTGCGGCATTGGACACCACCCGGTATGGGGTTTCGATAAATCCATATTCATTCACCTGCGCATACGTGCTTAGCGAGACGATCAGCCCGATATTGGGACCCTCGGGCGTTTCAATCGGGCAAATACGACCATAATGAGAGGGATGAACATCGCGAACCTCGAATCCGGCTCGCTCCCGGGTAAGCCCACCAGGGCCCAATGCGCTGAGACGGCGTTTATGCGTTGTTTCAGAGAGCGGATTGGTTTGATCCATGAACTGACTGAGCTGACTGGTTCCAAAAAACTCCTTGACAACTGCGGAGACGGGTTTGGGATTCACCAAATCGTGCGGCATCAGGGAGTCAACCTCCTGAAGGCTCATTCTCTCCTTGATGGCCCGCTCCATGCGGACGAGTCCGATTCGGTACTGGTTTTCCAGCAATTCGCCCACCGCCCGCACCCGACGATTGCCGAGATGGTCAATATCATCCACGACTCCCTGAGTATCCCGAAGCCTGATAAGGGTTTTGGCAGTTAGCAAAATGTCTTCTTTACGCAGAATCCGCAAATCGATATTGCTGTCTATTCCCAGGCTCTGATTGATTTTAAGTCTGCCCACACCGGAAAGATCATAAAATGCGGATTTAAAAAAGAGGTGATCCACAAAATCCTGAGCAACTTCTGGCGTTGCAGGGTTACCCGGCCGAAGCCTGCGATAGATTTCAAGAAGGGCTTCTTTTTTAGACTGGACCTTGTCCAGAATCAGTGTCTTTCGAATCGAATCGCTGATGGTTGTTCCATCGATGAACAGGATTTCAAACTCGGTGATGCCCGCTTTATTCAATCGATTCAGCAAGTCCTCGCTGACGATTTCATTGGACTTTGCAACCACCTCGCGGGTAACCGGATGCAGAATGGTTGAGGCGACAATCTTGTCTTGAAGTTCTTCAAGGGTAATCGGAATGGCGTCCAGTTTATCGGCTTTCATCCGCTTGAGTATCCGCTGGGTAAACACCCTTCCTTTTTTAACAACGACTTCGCCGGTATTGGGGTCTATCACGTCCTGACTTGCTCGATGACCTTTCAAAAATTCTTCATTAAACGCTTTGAAATAGCGATTGACCGAAAGATCTCTTGTCACAATAATTTTTTCTGATTCATAAAAATACGACAGAAGGTCTTCAGGCGTATAGCCAAAGGCCTTGAAAAGCAATGTGACCGGAAATTTTCTGCGACGATCAATGCGGATATATACGATATCCTTAGGGTCAATTTCCATATCGATCCAGGAACCCCGAACCGGAATAATCCGTGAGGTGTAAATCACCTTGCCGCTGGTATGGGTTTTGCCTTTGTCGTGGTCGAAAAATACGCCGGAGGACCGATGCAACTGGCTGACCACAACCCGCTCAGTACCATTGATGATAAAAGTCCCTTTTTCCGTCATCAAAGGAATGGTGCCGAAATAAATTTCCTGTTCCTTGATATCCCGGATATTGGATGAACCGGTATCTTTATCCGTATCATAAACAACCAGACGGACCGTAATTCTTACAGGGATTTCATAACTCATTCCCCGGTGAATGCATTCTTCAACGCCATGTTTGATCTCTGCAAAACGATAATCAACAAACTCAAGAGAGGCACTCCCCGTAAAATCCTTGATCGGGAATACGGAATTAAAAACTGTTTGCAACCCGACATCTTTACGTTTGTCCGCCGGGACATCCATTTGCAAAAACCGCCTGAAAGACTCCCGTTGCATGCCAATAAGATCGGGAATTTCAACGATTTTACTAATCTTGCCAAAGTTTTTTCTGATACGCTTCGATGCCAAAGGCCGTTCCGTCATGGCAGCTCCAAATTTAAGGTTTCGAAAAAGCGGAAATGGGATTTAAGGCCTGAGTCCTTTCATCCCATCTCCGTTTGTAATCTCTGAAAACTTGCCTTACACTATTTTATTTCAACCTGACCGCCAGCTTCTTCGATTACGGCCTTGATTTTTTCAGCCTCATCTTTGGATACCCCTTCTTTGATGGGTTTTGGCACCCCATCAACCAGATCCTTGGCTTCTTTCAATCCCAGACCGGTTAAAGCTCTGACTTCTTTGATGACCTGGATTTTTTTATCTCCAAAGCCGGTAAGTATTGCCGTAAATTCGGTTTGTTCCTCAGCAGGCGCCGCCACAGCGGCGCTGGCAGCCGCAACCATCGCAACAGGGGCTGCCGCGGAAACCCCAAATTTTTCTTCCATTTCCTTAACCAGTTCTGAAAGATCCAGCACTGTCATATTTGCTATAAATTCAATAACATCTGCTTTTGTAATATCAGCCATCGTTAGTTTCCTCCAGTTTACACTTCAACATCAAATAACTTATTCTGTAATCGCCTGTTCTTTTTGATCTTTTAAGGCAGTCAATACATATAGGAATTTTTGTGGAATATTGTTCAACGCACGCACCATCGCGGTCGGTACACCCGCCATGACAGATAGTAACTGTCCCAGCAATGCTTCGCGGGAAGGCAGCATCGATAGAGCAAGAATAGCTTCCGCATTCAAGACCTTGCCCTGCAGAACGCCAGCTTTGATCTTAAACTTTTCATTTTCTTTTGCAAAAGCGCTCAAGACTTTTGCGGGAGCCACGGGATCATCAAAACTGTACGCAACCGCACTGGCTTCTTTTAATTTGTCTTTGATCAATGCAACCGTGTTGTTTTCCGAAGCACGTGCAAGCAAAGAGTTTTTAACGACGCGGTATTCAACCTTGGCTTCTCTGAGCTGTCTGCGCAAAGAACTCATCGTTGCCACATCGAGACCATTAAAATTTGTCAGAATAACGATCTTGGATCTTGCGAATTTCTCCTCAAGATCCTCAACGATCTGCTTTTTTTTCTCTAATTTCACAGATTAATTACACCTCCTTTCTTCAGCTGTTATCATTCCGGAGGTAATTACGATTTGAGGTTGTATGGCATAATGAATTGTAAAGGCTGAACCATCTGTCCTCTATTTTCAATTCGTTAAACCCATCTCGGTAGGCCAGCAATGCCGATTAAACACCAAACGTGTGCACCTACGGTCTTTGACAGGATAATGACTGACGCAGGATTTATTTTAAATCCCACATCAGTTTGAAAAGAACTTGTCCGCTGTATTGATGCCGACCCGTCCCCTTGCCGATCAAAATTGTGTTTCCATGACCCGCGTTCATCATTCCGCGGAATTCGCTACCGGATCACATCCTTCAATGATGCAGTATCCAGCTTGACGCCTGGCCCCATGGTCGTTGAAATAGCCACGCCCTTCAGATAGGTGCCCTTGCTTGTGGAAGGCTTTATGCGGATAATGGTTTCAAGAAAGGCCGTGACATTCTGGACAAGCTTTTCGACACCAAATGATACTTTTCCAACCGGAACATGAACAATTCCCGCCTTTTCAACCCGAAAATCAATTTTTCCGGCCTTAAGCTCATTGACTGCTCGTGCCACATCAAAGGTCACGGTTCCGGTTTTGGCATTGGGCATCAGTCCTCTGGGACCCAGGATTTTCCCGATTTTACCAACCGTTCCCATCATGTCCGGAGTTGCAACGGCCTTATCGAAACCTGTCCAGCCTTCCTTAATTTTTTCTATCAACTCGTCATTGCCGGCAAAATCAGCCCCTGCATCAAGCGCTTCTTTTTCCTTTTCGCCTTTGGCAAACACAAGAACTTTCACTTCCTTGCCCAACCCATTGGGCAGAACGACTGTTCCTCGAACCATTTGGTCCGCGTGTCTGGGATCGACACCCAGACGAACGGCCACATCAACCGTTTCATCAAATTTGACAAAAGATGATTCAAGAGCCACCTGGACTGCTTCGGCCAAGGCATGCCGTTTCGTTATGTCAATTTTCTTCTGTGATTCTAAGTATTTTTTCCCCCGCTTCGGCATAATCCCTTTAACTCCTTTTTACTTTA
>CAIVVZ010000650.1 GCA_903909505.1 uncultured Desulfobacteraceae bacterium | reverse complement strand
TGTCTCCAATTCCCCGGCCGGCCGCAACAATCACATCCGCTTCGGTAACGGCAGAGGCATCCATGCTTTTGCGGATAATACCACAGGATACACTTTGTTCGGGCGCACTTTCCATCCTCAATTGGCCGATCGTTCCGGGCACGGCCGCATCGGTCGGATCGGGAGCAAAACATCCCGGTTGAATGGAAACCAGGACCATCGGGCTGTCGGCGCGGACATCGGCCATGAGTTTGCTGCCGCAGACCGCCCTGCGAAAGCATAGCCTTTCCTCATGCTTCACAATGGCTTCGACGCCTGTGATGCATGCCGCGCCAAGCCGAACAGCCAGCCCGGGAGTAAAGTCCAGGCCCTGGGTCGAGTGAGCCGTGCACACATAAGAAGGTTGCCAATCCAAAAGGATATCGGTCAGAACGTTTTTATAGACTTCGGCGTTGTATTCGGCCAGGCCCGGAACATGAACGGCAGAAACGCCAAGTCCTGTTTTGCGGGCCAGGGTTTCGGCCACCCCGTCGATTACGTCCCCGATCACAACGATTTTTACCTCAGCAGCCGGCATTTCCTGTTGCAGGGTGCGCGAAAAAGCCGCAAGTTCATAGCTGACCGGGCGAACCCGGCCTTCGGCGTGTTCCGCGATGACAACGATGGACTGGGACAAGCGTATCTCTCCTATATAGGCATTGAACGGCTTTGAAGAATATCCAGAAGCCGGCCGGCTTTTTCCCGGGGCGTTCCTTCCAGAATCAGACCGGCGCGTATTTTTTGCGGAAACGTGGTCTGCATTACGGATAGATGCACGGACGGCGGCTCAAGGGAGTCGGAGGGAATCACATCCAGGGGATGTCTGTTGGCCCGCAGCATTTTTGAAAGCGACGGATAACGGGGCTGGTTGATTCCGCTTTGCAGTGTCAGAAGCGCCGGAAGCCTTATTTCCAGGGCATCTCGAAGCCCCCCTTCCATCTCGCGTTCGACATAAATCCGACCCGAGTCTTTTATCATCCGCCGGAAAATGACGGAAGTGGCACAGGGTAGATGCAGCATTTCAGCCACCAGGGGCCCTACCTGCCCGTTCATGTCGTCGCCGGACATGATGCCGGTCAAAATCAGGTCGTACTTGCAGGTCCGGGCATACGAAGCAATCCAGGTAGCGGTTGCAAACGGGCTCATATAGCCATCGAATCCGGTAAGAATGTGAATGCCGTGATCCGCGCCCATACCCAGTGATCTTCTGAGTACCGCTTCCACCCTTTCCGGCCCCACGGATAAGACATCGATGCGGGTGTCCGGAATCTCCTCACGGATACGTAGCGCCTCTTCCAGGGCAAAACCGTCGAATCGGTTCATCACAAACGTGCCACCGTCGACATCAACCCATGTGCCATGGGCGTTGACATGGACCGGGGCATCGGGATCGGGAATCTGTTTGACACAGACCAGGAGCTTCATCACGTTTTGTTCCAGCAGTTTTATTTGGTTTATGACTTAAACATGGAATATTCATATATCCATTAAGAATGAATGTCAATTAAATAGAACGAACGTTCGTAATTAATTGTTGTGATGCATGCTTGACAGAAGGATACGGTTGAGGATATTGAATCGGGCAGATTGAAATCAGCAGGATCATGGTCACAAAGTAAAGAAATATCCCGGGAGGTGAACCGTGTCAAACGACTATAGCCTGCAATTGCGGAATCAGATTTCCGGAATCAAGCAGCTATGTGAAAAGATGGATGCCTTCGGCAAACTTCATGGGTTGAGCAACAGCTTGATTTATGGAGCGAATCTCGCCATTGAAGAACTCTTCGTCAATATCGTTTCCCATGCCTACGCGGACGGCCGGGAACACATCATCGGGATCGGGCTCTCCCTGACGGGCAAGACGCTGACCATCACCTTGGAGGACGATGGAAAGGAATTCGACCCCACGACCATCCCCTGCAGGCCCACCGAAAGAATTTCCCTGGAAGATATTGAAGACATGGAACTGGGGCTTCGGATGGTCCGGAAGGTAGCGGATATCATCACCTATGAACGAAGGGACGGCCAAAACCGGGTTACCCTGGTAATGGAGGACATTCCCAACAAAAAATCCATCACTTCGCTCAACCGCGAAGACCGGGTTTTCCCTCCTCCGGAAGCGTTCCGGGAAAAAGCCAGGCTCAAGAGCACCGATGCATACCAGAAAATATATCAAAGTTCGATCGATGATCCCGAGGCGTTCTGGTCCCAACTGGCCAACGAACTGGTCTGGTTCAGAAAATGGGACACGGTGCTGGAGGAGAATTTCCGTGAGGGCATCCATAAATGGTTTGTGGGGGGAAGGCTGAACCTTACGGTGAATTGCCTGGATCGTCATCTGGTAACCGGACGACGGAACAAAGCCGCACTCATCTTGGAAGGGGACAAACCCGGCCAGGAGAAAACCCTCACCTTTCAGCAGCTTCACCGACAGGTCTGCCGTTTTGCCAACGTGCTGAAGAAGCACGGCGTTCAAAAGGGTGACCGGGTGATCATCTATTTGCCCATGATCGCTGAACTGCCGATTGCCATGCTGGCATGCGCCCGAATCGGCGCCGTTCATGCCGTCGTTTTCGGAGGCGTCGGCGCCGAAGCGCTCAAAAACAGGATACTGGATTCCAATTCCCGGCTTTTGATATGCGCAAGCGGCTGTTTCGCCGGCGGCAAACTCGTCGGAAGCAAGGAACAGGCCGATATCGCGCTGCTGTCCTGTCCCAACATCATCAATGTGATCGTCGTTCGCAGACCCGGTATGGAATCAACCCTGTGTGAGGGGCGGGATTTCTGGTGGGACGAGGAGATCGGTGACCCGGATATTTCCAATGACTGCTCCCCCGTGATGATGGACGCGGAGGCCCCTCTTTTTATCCACTACAACGGCACTACCGATAAGCCC
>CAIVVZ010000649.1 GCA_903909505.1 uncultured Desulfobacteraceae bacterium | reverse complement strand
GAGGTATCGTCGCACATCCACTTACCGCGATTACAGCCAAAATTATCAAAAATTTTCGTATCCGGTTCATTGTTCATCTCCTTTGCAATCAGTTCGGGGGAGCTGTCTCCGGGTTTGTATCCGGCACCACTTTCATCCACCCGCCCGGACAATTCTGGATATACGGGTAATACCCTTTTGGATTTTCACAGTAGTACCAGTAGTAGGGTTCCTCCTGCTGCGGCTGCACATATACCGGGGCCTGCTGGACAACCACGGGCGGCGCCGGATAATAACCGTAAGGATACAATGGCGGCCCCACCACGATCGGCACTCTCCAATATATTCCGGGCCCCCACCCTCGGTGATGCCCGTGCCACTCTGCCTGCGCACCTCCAACCATCAGGCCCGCGGCAAATAAACAAATCAGAACACTCAATCCTATTTTTTTCATAAATTCGCCTCTTGATCAACCATTAGAAAGCCCTACCCGGAACAACACAACAATGTACAAAAAAGCAAAATCCGTGCCGGTTAATATCTTAAGCGCCAAAGCAGATTCACGCCCGAATATTGTCGGATTGCGGCGGTTTGACTGGATAGCAAATATTCAGAATTGGATATTAACTATCCAGCCTTTCTTATGATATACATGACTTTGGAAGTTTCAATATCAAAAACGAGGCAAAAAAACCATCTTCGGCTCATTCGCGGATCCGCTTTCTCAATTCCCGGATCAGCGCGGAACAAAATTGGCTGGCGTCCGCCACGATGGCGACATCCGCCATTTTCATCATGGCGGCATTGGGGTTTTTGTTGACGGCGATGATCAGATCGGCATCATGAATGGCGGCGGTATGCTGTATGGCGCCGCTGACACCGAAGGAAAAGAGGATCTGGGGATGGATGTTTTTTCCTGCCTGGCCGACCAGGCAATCATGATCCGCCCATTGGGAGTGGACCACCGGACGTGTGGCCCCCACTTCCGCGCCCATCAGGCGGGCCATTTCAAACAGTTTTTTGAATTTGGCCTTGCTCCCCATGCCCCGGCCTCCGCAGATCACGATTCCGGCATCTTCAATCCGCTGTTCCCGAGGGGGTTTTCGCTCGGAATGGATCAGCCGGACCCGGGCACGGGGAAGGTCATCCGGAAGGGGAACGGAGATAATGCGACCGGTTCCCGCGGCATCATGGGGTAACTCCTTAAAAGTCCCCGGTCTGACGGTAGCCATCTGGGGTCGTTTTTCAGGGGTGATGATCGTTGCGATGAGATTGCCGCCAAAGGACGGCGCAGTTTGAACCAGAAGGCCGTCCGCGTTTATTTCCAGGCCGATACAATCGGCCGTCAATCCGGTTTTCAGTCGCTTGGCAACCCTCGGCGCAAATTCACGGCCGAAATCCGTGGCCCCGATCAGAAAAATATCCGGCCGGTACCGGCGGATCAGGCGCTCGGCCAGCACCAGATAGGTTTCCACGCTGTAATCCTTCAGGAGGGGATCATCGGTGACATACACCGTTTCCGCGCCGTGGGCGATGTATTCACCGACATACTCATCCACCTGATTGCCGAATACGACCGCGCAGACTTCGGCCCCGATCTCAGGCGCCAGTTCTCTGGCTCGGGCAAGAAGCTGCAATGTCACCCGGTTCTGAAAATAATTCCGGTAATCGCCGAAAACCCAAATGCTTTGCCCCGGTTTATGCATCTTCTCTTTCATCGTCATGTTGGTCATGATCGTGGGTTTTGAGATCTTTTGCCATCGCGCCGCTCAGCTTGTCTCCGAACTGGTCGAACAGGTTCTCCGCGCTCTTTTTTGCCGTACCCTTGAAAACGATGTTCTTTTTCCGGGCTGTTGGCGAATAAACATCCAGTATCCGGGTGGGAGAGGCTGTCATGCCCACGGCCCCGGATTCCAGGCCGAGGTGATCCAAATTCATGTATAGGATATCCCCGGCATCAAAGGCGCCCTGAAGTCCCGACATGGGCACATAACGGGGCGGGTAGCCGGTGGTGGTTACCGTAATCAGACCGGGCATGTCCATTTCCAGCGTTTCAAGGAAATCATCGGATTCGCGCCGCATCCGGACCCGGCGCCCGCTGATCTCGATCTGTTCCACATAGGCAACCGCGGCGATATCCAGCTCCTCCGCCAGTTGCGGGCCGACCTGGGCGGTCTCGCTGTCGCTGGTGTGGCGGCCGCAAAGGATCAAATCAAAGTCCGGACACTCTTTATGGATGGCACGGGCCAGGGTATAAGAGGTAATAAGGGTGTCCGCTCCGGCCATGCGGGGATCCGTCAGCAGTATTCCCCGGTCCGCACCCATTGCCAGCGATTCACGCAGGATTTCCTCCGCCATGGGCGGCCCCATGGAGAGTGTCGTGATGTGAGCCAAATGTTGGTTCTTGATCCGCAGGGCCGCTTCCAGGGCGTGTTTGCAGGCGGGATTCATCATGCCTTCGGCCATATCCCGTTTCAGGGTTCCGGTCCTGGAATCCCAGGGAAGCTCCGATACCATGGGAACCTGTTTGATACATACGATAATTTTCAGCATGGCTTATCCGTCATGTCGGCCGGGAAAGCAGCGCGCGAGCAATGACCATTCGCTGAACCTCGCTGGTTCCCTCATAGATTTCCGTAACTTTGGCATCCCGAAAATACCTCTCCACATCGTATTCCTTACTATAGCCGTATCCGCCGTGAATCTGGACCGCCAAATTGGTGACCCGGGTGGCCAGGGCGCTGCAATACAGCTTTGCCTTGGCGGCCTCCGGCCCGAAAGGTCCGCCTGAATCTTTGAAGGCGCAGGCGCGATAGAGAAGAAGCCTGCCGGCGTCTATTTCCGTTGACATGTCCGCCAGATAATTCTGGATGGTCTGAAAGGATGAGATGGACCGGCCGAACTGCTGGCGCTCCTTGGAATACTTCAGGGCCGCATCAAAGGCGGCCTGGGCGATTCCCAGCGCTTGCGCGGCAATGCCGATCCTTCCGGTATCCAGGGCAGCCAGGCCGATCCTCAGCCCGTCCCCCGGACGGCCCAGCAGATGGGTCCCGGAGACCCGGCAGTCTTCAAAAAAAAGAGAGGATACCGGATTGGCCCGCATGCCGCACAGATCTTCGATTTCGCCCACGGAGAAACCGGGCGTCTCCGCTTCCACCATGAATACACTGGCGCCGGATTTTGCGTTTTCCGGATCGGTAACGGCAAAAATCAGCGCCAGACCGCAAACCCCGCCGTTGGTCACAAAAATTTTCGTGCCGTTGATCACATAAGCATCCCCGTCCTTCACCGCATGCGTTTCCACGCCGCCGGCATCGGAGCCGGCATTCGCCTCGGAAAGGCAAAAGGCGCCGATGCGCTCACCGCCGGCAAGGGCCGGCAAAAACCGCTTTTTCTGCTCCGCTGTTCCGAACCGGACAATGGGGTAAGCCCCCACGCTGTTGTGAACCGTAACGCACAGTCCGATGGCCGCGCTTACCCGGGAAAGCTCCTCGATCGTGATTGCATAGCTGATGCTGTCAAAATCCGCGCCGCCGTATGATTTGGGAATCTGAAGGCCAAAGAAATTGAGCGGACGCATCTTCTCGATCACTTCCCAGGGAAACCGGCTTTCGCGATCCAGGTCGCCGGCAATGGGACCCAGCTCGGTTTCGGCAAACTCCCGGACCGCTTTTCGCACCACCTTATGTTTCATGCACGGGTTAAAATCCATAATTCATCAAAATCTTCAGCCTGTCTGCCTGAGAATACTATATTTTATTCAAAGCTTCTTTATCGGGTCCAAACTTTTTCTGATTACCCTGTCGGATAACGAAAATCAAGAACAACCTTGTCGGGCATTATTCAAGCTTCCAGTATTCCAGCAGGTGCTGGAACGGCTCCGACGAAATCGCGTCCGGTTCGGCAAAAGGAAAATTGTATACAATAAGCAGACAGTAGACCAGGGCGACAAAAGCCCCGAACATCCCGATCATAAAGGCATGGTGTTTGAAACACGGAATATCGAAAAAACAAAGAAAAGTCAGATAGAGCAGGGTCCCTCCAACAAGCGTAATCCACATGGAGGGGGTAATATTGGGCCTGCCCCCGATGATCCGGTCATGACGCAGCCCTCTGTATCCACTCACCATTCTCAGGGTTTCCTGGTGCAGCAACATTTCTCTGTTGTCGCGGGGATAAAAGGAAAGGATCACGGCGTTAATGTGCGTAATGAGTTTATGTGCGGTTTCATCCTGCATGGCCCGGGCTTGTTTCGGCCATTCATCCGTGATGACACGCTGGACATATTGCCTGATAAGTTCCCGCATTTCCGAGCGGAACGGCTCGGGGTACGCCCCCAGGTTTCGGTAGACATTATGCAGGGAATTGGCCTCTTTCAGCACGCCATCCGTCACTTTGTTGTAATTTTGCCATGTCGCGACAGCCACAAAGGCCAGGATAAGGGCAAACACCACGCCGATAGCGCTGGCAAATATCTGGCCGTAATCCGTCGCCTCATTGAAGAGAAACGATTTGCAGAATCTCTTCGCAAGATACAGACAGACAAGGGAAAAGGTGACAAAGACGACAACGAAAAGAATGGCAGCGGAAAACGACGAAAAATGTGACAAAAACTCGATCATGATGATTGCTTCCTTTGCTACGCCCCAATGATTTCATTTAGTCCATCAATAACCGTAATTGCTTTATGTCATACTCATAGTTTTGTCAATTATTCGCTTTGTGGATATCAGGGTAACCGCATTTGGAAATTAACCGGCCAGGACTTCCAGAAGGTAATCATTATCCCATCCAGCCCTAAGCCGTTTGGATTTGATGCTCTTTTTCGAAGACTTTTCTTTTTTTATAATGCTTGTATTCCAAATACTATTCAAAATTCGATACATTTAAAGGTGCAATTACAGAATGCTTGGGCAAGACCCATACTGACTACAAATCAGAATTGGATTCGCTGCTTTCCCTAAGATTCCAGCTTTTTAGGAAACCG
>CAIVVZ010000648.1 GCA_903909505.1 uncultured Desulfobacteraceae bacterium | reverse complement strand
TTTTTAAACTGGAGCCTTCACCTTGATAGTGACGATCAGCAGCCAGCAGCATGTATGCTGTTATGGACACCGAGAGAACCATAATAACAGCGATAAGCCTTTTGGATTGTTGTGTGAAAGCCAGGAAACGGGCTGGAATCTTCTTATTAATGGTGAAGAGAAGCAGGGAAAGTGTAAAAGCAATCGAGATAATAATGGTTGGCAAGTGTTTGTAGGTACTAAATTGGAAACTGGTGACCTTTGTAATCCAGAGCAGGGTTATATGCATGAAAACATGCATCGAAAAAGAACACGCCATAAGGGTACTCAGCCACACCATTGCACTGCTTGCCTTAATACCTTTAATGCGGACAGGTAGTACGGCCACCGCCCCGCACACAAGAGCCGCCATTATAGCCAATGCCGTGAAAAGTATGATAATCCCCGAACAAATCCTGGCGATACCTATGACAGATAGAAACTTGACGAACGAGTCAATCCGAAACAGAAGATCAAGCGGAAAGAGCACAAGCAATAATACAAAGCACCAGGTCAATAGCACCTTTCGGAAGGTATCCCAACACCGTGCAAGCCATCCAGTGGAACTGTCGGCCTGATCCTGACCGTTATTCATGGAACAAACATTTTCAAGTATTTCTTGCATCTCTAATCCATCTTACGATATCCTGAACATGTTCACAGGGAGCCAGATTCGCACGATTGCAAAAAAACACTCCCGGCACCAACGCCCCATCACAACAGTGGTCGCCACTCCATTTCTTCAAATTATCCGTAATAACATCCCCGGCCGGAACCCCGCCAATGGCCGTTTGCCAGGAACCCCGATAGCCGGAGCCGTAACCGACAACCAAATCAGGCGCTTTGCTGCTCTGATCACCCGAGTATAACTCCCCGCTATCATGGACCTGGTTGATGACCCGGTCTCCCTTATCTTCAAGAGCCAGTAGCCTGCTCCACAGATCGGCCTTCACCTGACTGATTTCACCTGCTTCCAGAATACCCTTACCTTCCCGTCCCTTCACATTCAGGTACAGGCTGGTAAGCCCCACCGCATACGCCCGAGTCTTTCCCCAGTCAACCCCATCGAACAGGCCGTCCACTGAATGGATGCCGTCCTTTAATACCATGAAACCCTGCTCCACCAACCAGGAATTAAGATGAACCTCGCACCTGAAGGGAGCAAAACCGTGGTCGGAGCAGATCAGCAGGGATGTATCGGCGGAGATACGGTCAAGAATGCTGCCGATGATTCTGTCCATTCGCCGGTAATAGGAGGCGATCACATCTCCGTAACGGGCCGCAAGCTTTGCATCATAAAGGGGATGGGTGGTATCAATGGCCCGCCAGAACATATGCTGGATCCGGTCGGTGGTGTCGAAAACACAGGCCAGGATGCCTTCATCAAAGCGGGCAAATTCGTGTTCGAACATCCGCTCCCGCTCATCCATGAGGCTATCGCATAAGGTTATGAAAGCATCATCCGTCAGCACCCCGTCATTCAAAGCATTGGTGTCTTCCGCCATGCCGAGTGTCGCGTACCGCCCAATGGCTTGAGCCAACTCACGGGCATACTCGCGGGGAGTGGTGAACTGGAATTCCATGGTGTCGTAATCCACATTCACCGGAGTCATGTAGAGAGCAAATTCCAGCCCGATACTTTTCAGAAAAAACCGGCAGTTGCCTGCTACGGTGCGAAAAAACCCGATGTCGAACTTTACGCAAATCCAGTCGCTCCAGGAGCCTTCACGCAACGTGAAGCGCTCCTTGCCGATCCGGCAGGTGATTTCCCCGGCACCCAGCTCAATCAGCAGCGGCGCGGTGGCCTCTTTTTTACCCTTCAGAGATGCGGCAAATGGGCCTGGGATCTCGGTTTGGATAGACTGTGACGGGTGATGGCCCGGATGAATAAGGCTATCAGCGGTTGAGACGGGGATAATTCGACCTTTCTTTTTTCCGTTTGCGGCATTGGCATCGGATGTGAACAGGGTATAGAGGCCCAGGGTTCCCCGGATGTCCGGCACCCCTAGGCCCGCCATGATCCGACCTTTTATCCGGCCGGGAGGAAAAGCAACCGGCCATTTCAGAACTACGGCGGAAATCCCTTGCTCGGCATCCCGCTCCCAGAATGTGGGGGCCTTTACCGGGGAAGTGTATCTGAATTTTTCCAACTGCAGTATCGAAAGATAGGGCAGATAGTTCTCGGGATTGCGATGAATGAAATCAAAAACGCCGTGCTCGCCGGGATTGCAGCCGGTGGCGATGGACGCCCATACCACCGGGCTTTGGGGAGGGTTGACCGTCTCCAATCGCCGATAACAGCCGGTTTCCCGCAAGCGGGCAAAATTGGGGAGCTTGCCGGCATCCATCATGGACTCCGTCAGCTTTGGGTCCATGCCGTCAATTCCGATGAAGATTATTTTGGTCATGACCCTTACCGTCCTTTAAAGAACGATACCCCCGCCGACGGGAATGCCGCATCTTTCGATCACAAATCTTCCCATCTCCGGTATGGATGTAAACGGATCCACCACAAAGTCATTTTCCGTATGCACCCTGACTCCGGCAATTTCGCCAATCTCCATACCGTCAGGATTGTCAATCCGTTTCTCGATTTCCGCCGGATCGAACTTGTTCTCAAGGACCAGCGTCGCCGATGTTTCCTGGGTAACGCAGCGGATCATCACCGGTTCTCCTGAACAGTAGCTGCCGGAAAACCAGAATACATTGGCGGCAAACTCCCTGCAATGCCGGGTATCCCCCAAGGGAACAAGCAGATCACCCCGCTTGACCGGTGTATCCTCGGTCAATACCAGGCCAATGGATTCACCAAAACCGGCCCTATCCAGATCCCGTTCCGGGAACTTGCGGATCTCCTTTACCCTGACCGTGCCGCCCCCGGGAAGGAGTTCCAGCTCCATACCCCGAAAAACCTCTCCGGATTCCACCCGCCCAACCAGAACCGGGCCATCGTCCATATCATACACATCCTGGACCGGAAAACGCAGTGAACGCAAGGTGAAGGGTTTGAATCTTAAGGTATCCAGTGCTTCCAGCAGGGTTGGTCCGCTATACCACGCCATTTCCACACTCTTTTTGACCACGTTGATGCCATGAAGCGCGGAAGTCGGCACGCATGTAAACCGTTCAATCCCCACCTGGGAAAGAAGTTCGGTCATCCCTGCGACAATCCCATCAAAGATGGTTTGATCAAAGCCAACCAAATCCATCTTATTGACAACCACGCACAAGTCTTTGATTCCCACGATGCTCAGGAGGTGAACATGGCGCCGGGTCTGCGCCCTGATCCCTTCGCAGGCGTCCACCAGAAGCAGGGCGGCTTCGGCATGGGATGCGCCGGTAACCATATTCCGGATGAACTCTTTGTGGCCGGGAGCATCGATTAACAGATAATTTCTGTTGCCGCTGCTGAAAAAAATCTGGGAGGTGTCGATGGTCATTCCCCGGCTTCGCTCTTCCTCAAATGCATCCAGAACAAAGGCAAAGTCAGCGCTTTTTCCCAGTTCGGTAGAACTGTTCAGAATCTCGGCATATCTTTCTTCCTGAAGCGCGCCGGTATCATAAAGCAGCCGGCCGATCAGCGTGCTCTTGCCATGGTCCATGCTTCCGGTGATGACGATGGGAAGGGGGGCATCTGTCATGTTTACATATATCCCAATGATCTCAGTTTCTGCATGGTGTAGAGATTTTCCTTGTCCTGGGCGCGTCCCGCGCGCTCGGACAGTACGGATGTTTTGATTTCCGCGATAATCTCATCTATCGTGGAAGCTGGTGATTCAACCGGCGAGCAGCAGGGGACGCAACCGATACTCCGGTATCGCTTGCCCTGATGGCTCAGATAGAGGCTGACAAAGGGGATAGATTCGCGCTGCACATAACGCCAGATATCCAGTTCGCTGAAATGCAGGAGCGGATGAATGCGGTAATGTTCTTCTTCAGTTACAATCGAAGCATACTGGTCCCAGATTTCCGCGGGCTGATTTTCATAATCCCACTGAAAACCGGAATCCCGGGGGGAGAAATAGCGCTCCTTGGCCCGGATGCCGTGCTCGTCCCGGCGGATACCGAGAATAACCGCCGTAAAGCCGTGGCTGGTTATCATATCCCTGAGGGCATGGGTCTTCAGCTCGGTGCAGCATTCAAGCGTAAGGCCGCCGGCTGGTCCCAAACCTTGCCGGAGTTTTGCATCGTTCTTGCCGATAATCAGCTCGAAACCCCATTCCCTGGCCAGCCGGTCACGAAACGCATAAATCTCGGGGAACTTATACCCGGTATCAATATGCAGGACAGGAAAGGGAATGCGGCCCAGGAATGCCTTGCGAACCAACCAGAGCAGGGCCGTTGAATCCTTGCCCATGGACCAGAGCAGGGCAAGCGAGCCATGAAACCGGGCATGGGCCTCTCGGATAAGATGTATGCTTTTGTTCTCCAGTTGATCAAGCGGGTCCATGGCTTCCCGGTAGCTCATCAAGACTATTTTTTGTGAAATTTACTGAAAAGCCGCCCAAATAGCTGTTTAATGGTGTTCCTGAAGAACAGAAACATTCCGGCAATTGCAGAGAGAACAGGAAAGAGTATCTGAAAAACGTACCCGCCCGTATTCGGATCGATGTATGCGCAGGCATATGATGGAAATAGAACAACTGGGGCGAGTATCATTAGAAATAGCGATGCTGCATATCGTTTTTTGATTGGAGTTTTTCTCATATTATACCAGCCTACCAGGTTTCTTTGACTCTGTAGACATGGGTAGATGTAAAATCCCGTCTACCATGAATGATCCCGATGATGTATACCTTCTCCGACTTGATCTCGTAGAGAATCCGATTGGGGGCTTTCAGGATCTGCGCGACGTGGGGCGAAGCCGAGCTCAAACCGGCAAAGTGGTTGTTGTTCTTTAAGTTGATTCGGTTGAAGCGGATGACAGGTGGTGGAGATATAGCTCCGCAGCGTGGATTACATCATACATTTTGATATAAATGCATGATATTACAAGAATTAAAACAGTTTCAGGCGCGATTCGGCGGTTCGGTTGTGTTGTGTGGGCCCAGCTCCTGAGTGAGCTGGGCGATTTCCTGCTCCAGCAGTTGGTATTCTTTTTCCTTGCGCCGTAGAAACTGCATCAGCAGGTGCAGT
>CAIVVZ010000647.1 GCA_903909505.1 uncultured Desulfobacteraceae bacterium | reverse complement strand
GGATAGGCGTAGTGCAGACTCACTGACATCGAAACCACAAAGCTGATTATAGAGAATGGACTGAATCGTCTTGGTGTCGGGCCTCTTCCCGTCGTGTTCCCAGCGGGCCGCAACAAGCTTTCTGAATGCCAGAACAAGAAAAATCCCGGCGCCGCAACTTGGGTCAAGAATTCTGGCATCTTTCTTGTCGGAAACACCCTCAAATGCGTCGTCCACCAGGTAGCGCGCAATATTCTTAGGTGTATAATACACACTTGTCTGTTCTCTCTGTTGAGAATCCCAAATTTTACTGAAATTTTCATACACCTGACTGAGCACGCCGATGGGAATGTGGGCAAAGTTAAGATCGCGCCAATCGATCCGAAGCTGAAAGGCTTCAGTGCCTTCATGCTTCCATCCCTCTATAATGGCCCGCAGATGGAGAAACAATTTGCCGTTCGTCTTTGAATTTGCCTGACTGAATATGGCTTCATATCCGCCGGATAGCGGGAGCAAGTCGCCGTTGAAGGTTTCATCCAACCACCGGCATGTTGCAATGGCGTTGTTAACATTGCAAAAGCAATCACCGGGTGACTTTGCTTGTGGACATACAGAATGGATTTCACTCTGCCGGATTATCTTGCGATCCCACAGAAAACGGAAGAACAGTGCCCGGCCAAGGAAAGAGAGGACATCCAGAGGGTTTAGTCCGTAGGTTCCTATGAGGCTCACCGAGGAGCGGGTCATCAGATCATTAATTGTCTTGAATACATAGTCCGGTTCCTCTGGCTGGCCTTTCATGGTGAACAAGCCATTTACGACACTCTGAAAGAACAGCGGGGCTGCTGAAGAATCCCGATTGATCGTCGTTTTGCCGCTGACAGCCAGAACGGATCTTTCCAGGTTAATGGGATACACATTCAACTCACCGGGACTCAAGACACCGAGATAAGCCCTCTCTCCCCGGTTGGCAAGAAGGCACTGCAAATCCAATATCTTCTTGTTGTCAGAATTCCGTATCCGATCACCCGAGACAATGTAAAGCAGCGGTCTGGACTGAAATTCAGCTACGGCGTCAACTTTCAGGTTTCCATGACCCGATACCTTCAGAAGATCAAGGTAATCCAAATGTTTTGGAGTCGGCTCGTCATTAAGCAACACGACATCATGACATCCGAAGGTTTTGGCTGTGTTCACAACATTCATGAGCAGCTCCAACGATTCATGGTGCGAACAATTCCCTGATACCGCCCGAGGATACGAATGGCGTCGCTTTTTCCCGAAGTATACTTGAGATCTCCAAAACCGGGATTGTCGGCTTTGAGCACAAGTGAATCAGATGATAAATAAACGCGCTTCAAGGTAGCCTCCTGCTCAATAAGAACAGCAGCTATTTCCCCGTTCTCAACAAAGTCCTGTCTCTGTATAACGGCTATGTCGCCGTTTCTGATTCCGGCGCCTGTCATACTGTCACCCATCACACGAAGCGCAAAAAGCTCACTTCCACCAAACAAAACAGGAGAAATGGGCAGATAGCCTTCAAAATTCTGCTCTGCCCATATTGGAACTCCCGCCGCGATATTTCCAAGTAAGGGGATAGAATTCTCTTGTTGGCGGATGATCGGTTTAGGTATTGACGCCAACTGGATTCCACGCGCTTTTTTATGGTCCAGCCGGATAAAGCTTTTTTTTTCAATCAGAGCAAGGTGACTGCGCACAGCATTAAGACTGCCAAACCCAAAGTGTTCACGTATTTCCGCCTGTGTCGGCGGGTAACCTTTAGCTGTCTGCCATTCGACAATGAATTCATAAATCTTGGATTGTTTCCCGGTAAGGCTTTTCACGATAGCCTCGCACATATCATCAAGTACTGTTTATTTTAAACACTATTATAATAAACAGTACTTATAAAAAGCAAGAGATAACGGCAGGGAAAACTCGGCTATTTGATTCAATCTGACGAACGGCGCCTCCCCTGCCGTCAATCGTTCGTATCGATTCACACTTCGATGCAGATTTTGCCGAAATGCGCACCGCTCGCCTCGTAACGAAATGCCTCGATCAGGTCTTGTAGCGGAAAGGTCTTATCGATAACCGGCTTCATGTCATTGGCATCCAGAGCTCGGATCATCTCGATCTGCTGCTGGCGGTTTCCGACTGTCAACCCCTGAAGCCTCACTTGTCGAGTCAACAGCGCCACGGTCGGAATCGGACCGGAGAAACCCGTCAAGACGCCGATGAGCTCGATATGCCCGCCGATGCGGCACGCACTGATCGACTGCGGCAGAGTGTCCGGACCGCCCACTTCGATGACATGATCAACGCCACGTCCGTCGGTCCGGTCTAAAACCTGATCCACCCAGTTTGGATACTGCTTGTAGTTGATCGTATGGTCGGCGCCCAGAGCGCGTGCGCGAGCCAGTTTTTCATCCGATGACGAAGTGACGATCGTCAATGCGCCCATCATTTTTGCGAATTGCAGGGCGAACATCGACACACCGCCCGTACCCAAAGTCAATACCGTCTCGCCGGCCTTCAAAGGACCATCATTGACAAGTGCGCGCCACGCCGTAAGACCGGCGGTGGTCAAAGTCGCCGCTTCGGTATGGCTGAAATTCTTAGGCGAGCGAGTGAACCAATTCGCCGGCCGCACCACACTCTCCCGTGCATAACCATCCAAGCCATCGCCGGGCGTCTTGGCAAAGCCGAATGATACGGGTTCGCCGTTTTGCCACTCTGGAAAAAAGCAGGAGACGACGTGGTCGCCCACGGCAAACTCGCTGACGCCTTCCCCGATCCTTTCGACGATTCCCGCTCCATCGGTCAACGGGATGAGTCCGTCTGCGGTGGAAATCGTCCCAAGCGCGACCAGATAATCATGATAGTTCAGCGAGCTGGCATGCAGCCGCACCAGGATTTCGCCCTCCTGCGGCGCACCCGGCTCGTCCATCTCGACCACCGTCAGGCGTTCGAGCCCACCGGATCCTTTAAGTCTTATCGCTTTCATAAGGTGCCTCTCCTATGGAAATGGTTAAGATGAGCAGCGACCTGAGGTTAAAAAAAAGATGCCGAACCGTCTCAGGCCGCTTATCTCAAGTTTCATTCAGTGTTCATTTCTCATTTCCATGATCTTCCTCGCCGCTTCGTCCAATTGCATGTCGTACAATTGCAACGCTACGTCATCGGAAATGGAGATGGAGAATGCGTCTTCGATGTCGTCGAAGGGTGATGTGCCTTCGATAATATCGGGTGGGTCACTCGTTGACCACATGCAGCACATTTGTTCTGAATTGCCATTCTCTGGATGGTTGCGGCGATGCTTTTGAAATGTCCGCTTCAACTTCTCATACACAGATTGATATTTGTCTTTCATCGTTTCTCTCTCGTGCCAACGCCGCTAATCAGCCGAGCCGTTTTTTTGCGTCGGCTGAATTGGCTTTGTTATGTAGTGACGCGCCTCAGCCTCTCTCTGATACCAAGCGTATTCACGAACTGCTGGCTGAATCGTACGGCGCTTTCGATTGCCCATTCCGCACAACCCGCTCCAAGGCATTTGAGTGGGAACCAAGCCATTTGTCCTTTTGCGCGGTCAGCGAGCGCACTGGCTGGAAATAATTGCGACAGCTCCTTTTCAAGTGACCGATGAACCTTCAGATCGTCATCCCACTCTGGCCTGAAGTGAATGAGCGCGTTTCTTAGGCTATTCAATCCATTCGCGCTCCGATATGGCTCTTGACCCTTACTCATTGGCTCGTGCCCCATAGCGACGAGAGCAACTTGGTGCTTACGCACTGGAGAGCGTTTCTCGATTTCTGGCCAGAGTTCTGCAAGAAGCTTCATCTGAGTCTCAGAAAGGGACTTCAATGCGTCCCTGTCTCTGTCCACGGCCTGCTGATAGAACTCATTCACGGAAGATTCCAGCGATGCTGCGGCAAGAAGCACTGCGGCTAACGCATTGCTTCTTGCTTCGTCCCATCGGGGCTGCGGCCATTCCAAGTGCTTTTCTTCGCTCTCAATCTGCGCGCATGCAAAGGCAAAACGTGCGGAAGAGTTGAGATGAAACTGAGAGATTCCGGACTTGACACGAACTGTTACCATCGAGGTCCCTTCACCAACTGCTAAAATTACCGGTTTATCCGGTGCATTTTATTATTGATATTAGGTATGGATGTCCCCCGAATTCCCTGCCGAACGCAGCTCTGAGCCAGCCGTTACCAGCATTTTCATATTCTTTTTTCATGTCTGATATTTTCATGTGAATTCCCATTGTTAATGATTTTTGGCATTTGAATCGCCCACCGTCAAGGTTAACCTGCAGCCAATACTGAATTAAATCCTGAGACCGCTGCTCCATGCGGTCAGGTTGACCTGTTCGTTATACTTTTTGTTTTTTGTACAGTTCCAAAATGAATTCTTTTACAGGCTCCCAAAGAGTTATTGTCCCGTTTGATTCCTCAAAAACTTTCCCATGATTTTTTTCACCAAAATTCTTCATTTGATTGTAATTGCCAGCAAAATCCTTCAAAACATGGCACTTGTTACGTAGCATCTGTACAGTAATTTGAGAATTTTGTTCGGATAATTCTAAAAAACAATTAAGTATAGTGCTATTATATTGACTTTGATTTTTAAACCATCGTGGAACTTTCCTTTTTACCTTTTCTATCTCAATAACAATATCATTACTATTGTTGCCCATAGGGATTGCGCTATCTTTTTGTTCTGTGTGTGATGGATTAATGGTTTTTAGTTCAGATGTTTTTGTAAGATTAAAGCCTTTTGTTTTTAGTAACTCATTAATTTCTGACTCTATTTGAGACAAAAGCACTAAACTTTGAACTATTTTTGCATGTGCTTCTTTCTCAGAATTGCCTTTACTAACTAAGAAAGCTACAGATTCAAGATTGTCTTTAAGTCCGGAAAATTGTGCTGAAATGTTTTTCATCTTGCCCTCCGCTTAAGAAATATTAGTATGATTGTTTGACTCAAACTAACTAATAATTCTTAATCTGTCAAGTGCTTCGTGAAAATATTTCATAAATATTCTCAAAATACTTATAATGGTATTTTGAAGCCATCTCAAGATAAATTAAGAAAACATTAAAAATAGGTATAACATGCAGATTAGTCACTCTCTTGATCACTGTCATCCTCCAGACGTTGTCTCTCTTCAATCAGCCGTCGTTCCCGCTCCAGTTCGCGCCGAAGTTCCTCTTCGGTAGGCAGATAGAGCATGTACTTGGAAGCAAAAAGCTGTTTGCTGTCGTTGAGTACGGAGTATCGGGCAATGGTTTCGTTCTTCTTTGCGCAAAGAATAAGACCGATGGTCGGGTTGTCGCCTTCCGTGAGGTATTTGTCATCGAACATCCGGACATAGCTGTCCATCTGTCCGACATCCTGATGCGTCAATTCGCCGATCTTAAGGTCGATCAACAGGAAGCATTTCAGAATACAGTTGTAGAAAACCAGATCAATATAAAAGAAGCCATCGTCGAATTGCAGGCGTTTCTGACGACCGACAAAAGCGAAACCCTTGCCAAGTTCAAGGAGAAACGACTGAAGATTATCAATAATCGCCTTTTCGATTTCAGACTCATGCAGAACATCAGAATCCGGCAAGCCAAGAAAATCGAGTATATAGGGATTTTTGATCGTATCGGCCGGATAGGCGAGCTTCTGCCCCTTACTGGCAAGATCCATAACACCCGCCTTATCGCGGCTTTTGAGAAGCCTTGTGAAGAGGAAAGTATGGATTTGACGGTTGAGGTGTTCGATGTCCCAACCTTCATTCTCTGCTTCGATCTCATAGAAAAGACGTTCATTCTGATTTTCGATATTCATCAAGCTTCGGTAATGTGACCAGCCCAAATTGGGCGAGAAGCCGCGCTCGGTGCCGGCTTGTTCGACCGCTAACGCCATGGTATCCAAAACGCCACTTTGCGTGTGGCGTTTTCCGGACACCTGAGATTCGCCACATGCGATGTGGCGAATCTCAGGAATACGGTCGGAGTAAGCCGTGGAAAAAGTTCGGAAGTAGCGCAAGTTGGTGGTGGAAAAACCGCGACCGTACTTTTGGGTCAACCTCGCGGAAAGCTGTTCTATTATCTGCTTGCCGTATTCGGCACGCTCATCACCGCCCTGAATCTCCTGAACGATTTCACGCCCGATGAGCCAATAGGCAATGACCATATTGTTGTTGACAGACCGAACAACATTGGCACGCGCTTGTTCAAGAATAGAAACAACTCGATCAAACAGATCTTGGCCCTCCGGCCGCATGCGGGTAGATCCTTTTTTGTCCATTGGTTACTCCGATACCCAGTTGGGACTCGTCACAAGCCAAAGGCAACAAGTGCACCGATAAAGCAAAGCGCATTTTTCTTGGGTTCCGCGACGGATTTCAAGAAAACACAGCTACTCAATGCGGCTTGATCCTGATAATTATTTAAATTCTTCTTCCTTCAGCACCACCAGCAGTTAATGACTTTTTATGGCAACGTCGCAGGTTTTAAAATAAGAAAATACATGTCCCCCCGGTGCTGGAGGTGTCCGGCTGCCAGTTCTGCGTAAGGGCCGTTTCCCCAGAATATATCCGCTCGGCCAGGACCGGTAATGGCGCCGCCGGTATCCTGATTCAGCGCAAATCTTCCGAAATCTTCCCAAGTTCCCAACTGACCTGCTTCGGTCATGACGGGTTTTTGCGTCTGAATAAACATCAGGGCGGCGGGGGGAAAGATTTTTTTGTCAACGGCAATCGAGCGGCCCGGTGTCAGCGGGACATTCAGGTTTCCCAGGGGGCCATCTGTTTCGGTTTTAAAAAAGACATAGCTGGGATTGGCGCTTAAAATCGTTTCCTGTTCCTGGGGATGGGATTTCAAATAGGCGCGAATGGCCTGCATGGAAATTTCCGATTTGGGAATCTTGCCCTGATCGATCAGCACCTTGCCGATGCTCCGGTAAGGATGCCCGTTGGCGGCATGGTAGTGGACGTTCAGGGTTTTGCCCTGATCCAGCAGAATTTTTCCGGACCCTTGAATATGCAGGAAAAACAGATCCACGGGATCACCGACCCAGGCCAAAGCCTGGCCTTTGAAGATTTCCCGGTTTTCGATGGTTTTGCGGTCATAATAGGGAACAAGCGTCTGGCCCGTATACCGGCCGGTGATGGTTTCTCCCGCATACTTGGCGGAAAACGCCGACAGGTCAACGGTAATCAGATCGTCGGGCCGGCTGTAGAGGGGATAGTGGTAAAGGGGCGTTTCCTTGAGGCTTCCCTTTAATACCGGCTCGTAATAGCCGGTAAAGAGCACTTTATCGGAAAGCCCGTTGGCCCGGTAAGCCGCATAATCGCTTCGAACCCTGGCAGTGATTTGATCCGCGGAGGGTCGGGCTTGAATGAATTCCTGAAACACCTCAAGAGAGCGGATCAGATGGGCCGCGGTGTAGGAATCCGCGCCAAAAGCAAAGGCGCGGTCCCGGGGAACTTTTTTTAAATACGTCAGACTCATCTGAATGCAATGATTCAGCCCTTCATAATTCAGATCATCGGAAAGCGCCGGATATGCCGAAGGGGACAGTTTGACAAGGGCCGGCGGGGTTTCAACAACGGTCGGAGTCTTGATGGGCGCGCAGCCGGACAGGAGCAGGACCATGCCCACAACGATCCGTGACAGGTTCATCCATTTTCCTGGTTCGATATTGTCTTTAACAGACCCCTTTGTCTTCATTGCTCGTCTCCCTGGATGATCTGAACCGGTCTTTTTTCAACCAAAACGCCATCCGCCAGATTCACACCGCCTTTGGCCGAAACACCAAGATCCGTTAATCTTCTGCATGCGGGCAGCACGCGCTTTTCATAAGAGCCGACCAGTTGATTATAAGTGGCGACGCAGCGGTCAATGTCCTTTCCCAGATGATGAAAATGACCGGCCATGATGCAAAGCCGATCGTAGAGTTCACACCCCAAGCGATGAATTTCGCGGGCGTTGGCCTCGCCGGCTTCCTGCCGCCATCCGAAAGCGATGGTCTTTAAGAGCGAAATCAGCGTGGTGGGAGTAGCCAGAATCACGCCTTTTGCCGCGCCGTATTCAATGAGGTCCGGGACATGGGAAAGGGCGGCGCTGAAGAAATTTTCTCCGGGAATAAAGAGAATCACGAATTCCGGGGACGGCTGAAACTGCGCCCAATAGGATTTTGCCGCCAG
>CAIVVZ010000646.1 GCA_903909505.1 uncultured Desulfobacteraceae bacterium | reverse complement strand
GCGACAGGCCCGTTGGATTCCGTGCGATAAACTGGGCATCCCGGATCGATCTTGAATCGATTCGGGATTTTTTTTGCCTAAAAAATTATGATGATTTAATCACCGTTCAGGTGCTCTGAAAAGAGCTTAAAAGGGAACCCCGTGAAAGTCGGGGACGGGCCCGCCGCTGTAACCGGGGACGACCACAGCTTTAAAAAGCCACTGATTGCAATCCATGGATCGGGAAGGCGCTGTGAATCGATTGATCCGGGAGTCAGAAGACCTGCCTGAACGATGCGTTACGGGCTTTCGGACAGAGCCCGGCGTATTTATTCCGATGGATATGAAGGGAAATCCCCGGATCGAGATGGCTTCGATTCGGGGATTTTTTGTTTTGCTCGAGTAGTATAACAATCAAAGCCAGGGAAAGGAGAGAGCAATGAAGAAAGGAATGATTTTTTATGTCACGCAGGGGAAAAATGAACTGGATGATTCCCCATGTCCGGACATGTCCGACCTGAGGCGGGAGCTGGGCGTTCAGTCCGTATGCCTGACCACATCGGAAGATGAGATGTCTTATGCTTGCTGGCGAATGCTTACGGCAGGCATGCACCAGGTCTCATGCATGCATGTCTGGTACCATGTTAATGAAAGTCGGCTGGAACTCAGGGGCTTTCCTTTCAGAATGGCCGGATGAATGATCTCGAAATGAGATTTGTACTGTGAATCAAGCAAACATAGGGGAAAGGGGAATCATGGAATGGTTTTCATGAGATTCGTCAGAAAATTTTTACTTATTGGAATGTTGATATCGCCTGCGGCAGCCTGGGCGGCTCATCCGCTTATTACGGACGATGCGGGTACGCAGGGAAAGGGAAATTTTCAGCTTGAAGTGAATGGCCAGTACGACAGTGAAGAGGAAACCGTCTCTGGTGTGTCTGTCAAGTCAACAGGGGGACAGATTGGAACCACGCTGACCTACGGGATCATCGAGACCGTTGATCTTGTTCTCAGCCTGCCCTATCGGTGGAGCAATGTCAAGGAAGACGGAATTACTGTCAGCGATGGAAATGGCATCTCGGACACGGTCTTTGAAGTCAAATGGCGGTTCTTCGAAAAAGACGGGCTCGGCCTGGCGTTCAAGCCCGGCGTAAGTCTTCCGACCGGTGACGATGAAAAAGGACTTGGTGCCGGAAAAACCGGATATCATCTGTTTTTTATCGCTTCGCAGGAAATCGCCCCCTGGGCGTTTCATCTGAACATCGGATACATCGGGAATGAAAACACGGTGGATGAAGAAAAGAACATCTGGCATGCATCTTTGGCGGCGACTTATGATGTTGTCGAAAACTTGAAAATTGTCGGAAACATCGGCGTGGAGAAGAACACGGATAAGGCAGCGGACAATGATCCCGCCTTTATCCTCGGAGGGGTCATCTATTCAATCTCAAAGAGTTTCGACATCGACTTCGGCGTAAAGTACGGATTGAACTCGTCCGAGACCGATATGTCCGTGATGGCGGGAACAACTTTCCGATTTTAATTTCAGAGGAGAGGCAAAAGTAAAAAGCGTTTATTGTGGTAATGGGTTTTATCAGCCTGAGTCGTTCCAAACCAAAATCAAAATGGAGAAAGAGAAATGAAACTTACCAAACACATGCTGTCTTTATTGGTCATGGTCGCGCTGCTTTGCTGTTCTTTGAACGGGTTTGCCGCGCACGGAGAGAAAAAAACGGAGAAAAAGGCGATTCTGCTCGTTGCTTTCGGCACAAGCGTCCCGGAAGCCCGAAAAGTGTTTGACAAGATCGAAGAACAAACCCGGAAAGCGTTCTCAGATGTGGAAATCCGCTGGGCGTTCACCTCAAAAATGATCCGCGCCAAGCTTGCCAAGGAAGGCATGATGCTGGATTCCCCGGAAACGGCGATGGCCAGGCTAATGAACGACGGCTTCACCCATGTGGCGGTTCTCTCCCTGCACACGATTCCGGGAGAGGAATTTCACGAACTCAATCAGAACGCCCAGCTCTTCGGCCAGATGGCCGGCGGGTTCGAGAAGATTCTGGTGGCGCGGCCCCTGCTGTCATCAGCCAAAGACATGGAGACCGTAGCCGGGATCCTGATGAAAAACATCCCGGGTCGAAAACCCGAGGACGCTGTCCTCTTCATGGGGCACGGCACCGGGCACCACCCCGCGGATGCCATTTATCTGGCCATGAACCAGGTGTTTCAGGAAATCGATCCCCGGGCGTTTGTAGGAACAGTGGAAGGCAAGTTAACCATCGAAACCCTGCTGCCCAAGCTGAAACAGCTTAAAGCCAAAAAAGTCTATCTGGTGCCGATGATGTCCGTTGCCGGCGATCACGCCAAAAACGACATGGCAGGCGATGAACCGGAGAGCTGGAAATCCGTCCTGATCCGAAACGGCTACCAGTGTGAAAGCATTCTGAAGGGAACGGCCGATTATCCGGAAATCGTGGAGGTGTGGCTGGACCATCTGCGAACCGTGCTCGCGCATTTCTGACGTTTCCGTTTTTTTAGTGACCAACTCCTGCAGTTCCACACGAGAGATAGAACCGAGATCACGCTATCTCTATGCCGAACACCGCTCACCCGGCAAACAGGCTTCCGATAAGCTTATCCCGAATTGAAGAGGGAAATGATCAGTATTTTGTTTTATTAATTTGACTTAGAAATGAATTGTGAGATATGCAAAATGTTATTCAGTATTTCTAGGTAGCTGTCTAAAAAAAATGTGCTTTGTCGAATCTGACAATTCAGCTAACAATACAAAAGGAGGGGATATGGCAAAAAGGCATTCTGAACTATTTCGAACAGTAATGGTTATGATATTATTGTCTTCTTTTGTTTCCGTGGCTCTGGCCGAAGAGGTAACGGTCGGTGCCGGAGCCGCGCCAACGGAAAATGTTTTTGAAAAAATCATGGGGCCCATGGAAAAAGCCATAGGGGTAAAAGTGGTGCTTATCTCAAGTGGGCCTGTCCAGGCTTTGAAGGATCTGGACAAGGGCCTGGTGAATGCGGCTGCGGGCGGTGTCACCTTCCCGGACTGGATGGCCATGATGGAGAAGGAAGGCTATGCCATGCCGGATAAAGCTGCTTACAAATTCAGGGTTATCGGCAAGGATGTTGTCAAGGTTTTGACCAACAAGGATGTGGCGGTGAAAAATCTTTCCAAGGATCAGCTCAAAGGTATATTCACCGGCAAGATCGCCAACTGGAAGGAAGTCGGCGGCCCCGACAAGCCTATAGGTGTCTTCTTGGGCAGCAAGATTCCGGGTACTCAGGCCGTGTTTCAAAAGCAGATCATGGACGGCGAGGCATATACCTTGCAAGCCAAGGAAGGCACAACAGCGGATGATTTGAAAACCAAGGTGGCCGCCATTTCAGGCGCAGTGTGCCTCGGCCCGATGTCCGCGGTTAGCGATGCAACCCATGCGCCCGAGATTCCCGAGGTTGGTCGCCCGATCACCCTGATCACTAAAGGCGAGCCCACTGCCGCCGTGATGAAAATGCTCGATTATATCCGAGGGGAAGGCCAGAAATTTATTGTGAAATAGTTGATCCCTTCCGAAGTGAAGCAAGAAAAAGATTTTTAGGGAGATAGGCTATGCCAAAACAGAAAGGTAACACCTTGAGAATTAAAATACTTGCCTCAACGGTGTTAATCACCACTTTGTTGTTACTGGGGCTCGGCGGCTTCATGATGCTCAAGAGCAAGGCCAATATGCGTGACGCCTTGGCCAGCAAGGCCGGATCACTTGCCGATCTCTATGCCAAGGTCAGCACCACCTACATCAATAATTTTGATTTTCCGGCACTTGACCTGTTTGTCCAGGAGGCAGTCAAGGATACTGATGTGGATTGGGTCGTGTTCCTTGACGCCAAGGGTAAGGTGCTGACCCAGAACAGCAAGGAGAAACCGTTAACCCCCACTTCCGTCCTTCTTGAAAAGGAGATCATGGATCAGGACGGCAAGACGGTAATCGCTAAACTGAAGTTCTGCTACAACACTCAGAAGTTGGCCCTGCAGTTCAGAAACGACCTGTTTGCCGTTGGCGCGGCTATTCTGCTGGGCGGTGTGATTGTTATCCTGGCGTTGTTTTTTATTGTGACACGGTCTATCAAGCCTCTGATAGGAATCATGGCGGAGATTACCGAAAGCTCGAATCAAGTTGCCTTGGGATCTTCCCAGGTCGCCATTGCCAGCCAGTCCCTGGCGGAAGGCGCTTCCGAACAGGCTGCGGCGTTAGAGCAGAGCTCGGCATCGCTTGAGGAAATGTCCTCGATTACGACGCAGAATGTGGAAAATACCAAACATGTCGACACCTTTATCAAGGGAGCGAGCCAGGTCGTCACTCAGGCCAATCAATCCATGTCCGAATTGATCCGTTCGATGCAGGAGATTTCGAAGGCCAGCCAGGAGACCTCTAAAATCATTAAAACCATTGACGAGATCGCCTTTCAAACCAATTTGCTGGCCTTGAATGCCGCGGTTGAAGCGGCGCGGGCCGGAGAAGCGGGCGCCGGGTTTGCCGTGGTGGCCGATGAAGTTCGCAATCTGGCGATGCGGGCCGCTGAGGCCGCACGGAACACCTCGGATCTCATCGAGGGCACGGTCAACAAGATCAAGGACGGATCGGTGCTGGTGGACAAGACCCATGCCGCCTTCAGCCAGGTAGCGTCAAACGTTGAGAAGATCAATGATCTTATCGATGAAATCTCCGGTGCTTCCCGGCAGCAGGCGGACGGAATTTCTCAGATCAGCAAGGCGGTCTTATCGATGGACGGTGTGGTTCAGGATGCAGCGGCAAGCGCCGAGGAATCCGCCTCCTTGAGCCAGGAGTTGAACAGCCAGGCCGACACCCTGAAACGCGTGGTTGAAAAGTTGGGGGCCGTGGTCGGCAGTGATCAGGGGACCTCCGTATCAATCGAGGAGGGAGTTTCGACGGAACCGCTCAAAAGACCGTCGCTTCCCCGTCGGCCCGTGGTTGCCAGAGCGCTGCCGGCGCCAGCCAAAGCAAAGGCGAAGGCGCTCTCTCAGACGGTCAAAATGAAGATGGCAACCCGGTCAGTGGAAGTCATTTCCCCTGATGACTTAGATTCCTCGAATTTCAAGGATTTTTAATCAGATATTCACCCGGGGGGGTGCGGATTTCTTTTCGCACACCCCCGGCCGCCATGGCGGTGGATGTTGCGCTGAACAATGGCCTCACTGCCCCACCTCGATCTTCTCCCGCTCTTCCAACTCCGCATCAGCCAACAGGTCTTCGATGCTCAATAATCTATTGACAACCGTTGTAAAAACCGGCTTAGCTGATCAAACATTTTTTGCGGTCATGATCAATTTATTTCTCCAAAAAAAGGTGTAACCATGCTTCGAAAGCGGATGGGGCTGATTCTGGTTCTTTTTTTTCTGAATGGCGCGGTGTTTGCTCAGGAGGCGCCGCACATCTCCAGCTTTGTTCCCCGGGGAACCGTAAAAACAATCCGGCAGGTGCGCGCGGTCTTTTCGGCGGCCATGGTGTCTTTCGGTGATTCCGGCGCGGCGAATCCTTTTACCATATCCTGCCGGGAACCGGGCAGGGGCCGATGGGTCGATCCTTATAACTGGGTCTATGATTTTGAACGCGATCTGCCCGGCGGGATTCGATGCAGCTTTAAATCGATTCCCGGCCTGCGTGCGCTTGACGGACAGGAAATCGTCGGTGAAGGCAAGTTTTCATTTTCCACGGGCGGTCCGGCGGTGATCGCTGTCACGCCTTTTGATGGCCACAGCGGGATTGCCGAGGACCAGGTATTTATCCTCACCCTGGATGCGCCGGCAAGAGAAGCCTCGGTGCTTGCGAGCGTGGGGTTTGCCATCCCCGGAATCCGGCAGCGGGTGGATGTTCAGATCATCAAGGGAGAGCAGCGGGAGGCCATTTTAAAGACCAATTCGTGGCTGCTGAATGCCGGAACCGATCCCGAGCGGTTTGTGCTGTTGCAGTGCCGTCAGCGTTTCCCCGAGAAGGCCAAGGTGAACCTGGTCTGGGGAAGGGGGGTCAAATCCAACTTCGGTGTGACCACGCAAAAGGATCAGGTGCTGCATTTCAAGGTGAGGGAGGCTTTTTTTGCCGAGTTTCGCTGTGAGCGGGAAACCCCCCGGTCAGGCTGCATTCCGGTCTTGCCCTTTAGCCTTGAGTTCAATGCCCCCCTGGATCCGGAGCTGTCCGGTGATGTCGTGTTGAAGGGGCCAAACGGGAGCATTCAGAAGGTGTCACTGAGCGAGTCCGCGGGGCAGGTCCGCTTTAACGGGCCGTTTCCGGAAAACACCGAGTTCCGGCTGGAAATCCCCGAAGGCATCAGGGATGATGCGGGAAGGCGGCTATCGAACGCCGACAGGTTTCCCCTCAAGATCCGGACCGGCGCCTATCCGTCCCTGGCCAAGTTTGCTGCCCGCTTCGGAATCATCGAGCTGAACGCGGATCCGGCCTTGCCCCTGACCCTTCGAAACATCGAGCCCAATGTCAAGGCGCGGATGGTGAAGATCGAAAACGCGGATACCGGCATTGGCGCCAGGGTGACGGGTAGGAGTTTGAATATCCCGCCGGAAAGGGTCGAAGATGTTCAGTTCTGGCTCAGAAAGGTCGCCACGGCCTCCAGGGAAAAGTCGCTTTTTGATGGAGAAGACAAAACCCAGGCATTCACCGTGCCGAAAACCCAGGGCGCCGGGGCCTTTGAGGTGGTGGGAATTCCGCTGAAAAAGCCAGGGCTCTATGTCGTTGAGATTGAAAGCGCCATCCTGGGAAAGGCGCTTCTGGATCCGCCCAAGCCCATGTATGTGCCGGCTGCTGCCCTGGTCACCAATCTGTCCGTACACTTCAAGCAGGGGCGGGAGTCTTCCCTGGCATGGGTGACGACGTTGGATCGGGGCGAGCCCGTGAAAAACGCCGGTGTTACCGTGATGGACTGCAAGGGAAACATCCTCTGGAAGGGCAGTACCGATGAAAGCGGCATCGCCCGGATCGACGAAGCATTTCCCGATGCCGCGAACATACCCGAATGCCAATATGAGCCGTCGGAGTATGACGATTCCCGGATGGGCGCGCTGCGCAGTCTGGGGCAAGGGCTGTTCATCACGGCCCGGACCGGAGACGATATGAGCTTTGTCCATTCGAGCTGGAATGAGGGCATCGAGGTCTGGCGCTTCAATCTACCGAGCGAGCGGGAACTGGGTCCCGTCATTGCCCATACCATCTTCGATCGGTCCCTGCTTCGGGCCGGCGAAACCCTCCACATGAAGCATGTCATCCGCCGCCGTACCACGGACGGATTTTCCGTCCCGCCTGAAAAACAGCTGCCGGACACGGCCTTTATCCGCCATAACGGCAGCAGCCAGACCTACCCCATTCCCCTGACCTGGGACGTTTCGGGTGTCGCGGAGACCATCTGGGAAATTCCCCGGGAGGCAAAATTGGGTGGTTACAGCGTCATCCTCGGCAGTCGGCGTGGCAACGAGACGGAAAAAGTTCAGAATGCCGGGGACGGCGATGAAGACACAATCAATGAAGAAAATATCGACTCCTGGGACTCGGGCCGGTTCCGTGTCGAGGAGTTCCGTGTCCCCCTGTTAAAGGGAATGATCCAGACGCAGGCCGAGCCCCTGGTCAACCGCGGGGATGCCATGGTGGATCTGAGTGTCCAGTACCTGTCGGGGGGCGGGGCCGGCCTTCTGCCCGTCAAACTGAGAACATCGGTCGGCGATAAAGCGCTCTCCGCGTTCGAAGGCTTTGATGACGTTGTTTTTGGAAACGGGGGCGTCAAGGAGGGCCTTTTCAGGCAGGGAGAAGCGGAGGATTCCGGTGAAGGCGAGGCCGGGGATAAGCCGTTGATACTTCAGACCCGGGACCTGGCTCTGGATGCGAACGGATTTGCGCGCGCCATCATTTCCCAGCTTCCGCGGTCGGATCGGCCCCGGGAGATGACGGCGGAAATGGAGTTTTGCGACCCCAACGGTGAGATCCAGACCGTTTCCAGCCGAATACCGCTCTGGAACGCCGGGCGTATGGTCGGCATTCGGCCCGATAACTGGGCCATGTCCAGCGAGAGCCTCAGTTTTCGGACAGCGGTGGTGGATCTTTTGGGAAAGCCGGTGGCCGAAGCGCCGGTCAAGGTAACGCTCTTTCAGAGAAAAGTCATTTCGCACCGAAAGCGGCTGGTGGGAGGCTTTTACAGCTATGACCACAGCATCGAGATTAAACGGATCGGCACGATTTTCGAGGGAAAGACGGACCCGAGGGGTTTTCTGCTCTGCGAAGGCAAATCCCCGGTGTCCGGTGAGGTGATCCTGGTCGCCGAAAGTCGGGACGGTGCCGGAAACCGGACCTTTGCCAATCACAGCATCTGGATCGCCGGAAAAAAGGAGTGGTGGTTCGAGAGCGAGGACCACGACCGGATGGATCTGATTCCGGTCAAAAAACGTTTCGAGCCGGGAGAGACGGCCGGTTTTCAGGTGCGGATGCCGTTTCGGGAAGCAACGGCGCTGATCTCCGTTGAGCGGGAAGGCGTCATGGAGACCCGTGTTCAGCGGCTGTCGGGTCGAGAGCCGGTTATTGAGATTCCCATTCTGGGGAACTACGCTCCCAATGTCTTTGTATCGGTTCTTGCCGTGCGCGGACGCACTTCCGGCGTTCAGCCGACTGCCATGGCTGATCTCGGCAAGCCCGCCTTCAAGATCGGCATGGCGGAAATCAATGTCGGATGGAAGTCTCATGAATTGAAAGTTGCGGTGTCAACGGACAGAAAAACTTACAAAGTTCGCGAAAATGCCGCTGTTTCCGTCAAGGTAACGACGGCGGACGGCAAGGTGCCGCCTCCGGGCACGGAAATCGCCCTTGCCGCCGTGGATGAAGGATTGCTGGAGCTGATGGGCAATTCGAGCTGGAACATTCTGTCGGCCATGATGGGCCGGCGCGCCTGTGCGGTTCAGACCGCAACAGCCCAGATGCAGGTCGTGGGCAAGCGGCATTTCGGCTTGAAGGCGCTTCCATCGGGCGGTGCCGGAGGCCGTCAAACCACCCGCGAACTCTTTGACACCCTGCTTCTTTGGAAGGGCAGGCTACCTCTGAACGATCGCGGTGAGGCCCAGATCGAGATGCCGTTAAATGACAGCATCAGCGCCTTTCGCATCGTGGCCGTGGCAACCGGCGGAACCGGGATGTTTGGAACCGGCTCGGCCGGGATTCAATCCACTCAGGACCTGGCGATCTTCTCCGGCCTGCCGCCCATGGTGCGGGAAGGCGACGCATACCGGGCAGGGGTTACGGTTCGTAACGCTTCCCGGCTGCCCATGACGGTGAAGATCTCGGCCCGGGCCGCAGGAGTGCCGGCTTTGCCCGAAGTTCTGGACACGTTTATGCCCGGAGAGTCCCGGGAAACCGGATGGGATGTCACAACGCCATCGGGTGTTGAAAGCGTATCCTGGGAAATTGACGCGGTTGCGGATGAAGGCGTGGGCCAGGATCGCATCCGCCTGGTTCAGCAGGTCCTTCCCGCTGTGCCGCTACGTGTGTTTCAGGCTACCCTGTCCCAGGTGGAAGGCGATTTTTCAGTACCGGTCGCGCCGCCTCAGGGCGCGCTTCCCGGCGGCGGGATCCGTGTCGGCGTCAGGGCAAGGCTCGGAGACAGTCAGGCGGCTGTGACCGACTATATGAAACACTACCCTTACGGGTGCCTTGAACAAAAAGTTTCGACGGCGGTGGCGCTACGGGACAAAGCCATGTGGGATCGCTGGATGGCTAAGATTTCAGCCTATATGGATTCGGACGGCCTGGCCAAGTACTTTCCCGTATCCACCGCCGGCGACCCGGTTCTGACAGCCTATCTGATCGCGATCAGCCATGAGGCCGGCTGGGGCCTGCCGGAAGAATTCATTCAGCAGGCGGCCGCGGGCCTTCGCGGATTCGTGGAAGGGAGCATTGTCCGCCACGGAACGCTCCCTTCGGCGGATCTGACTCTGCGGAAATTGTCGGCCATTGAAGCGCTTTCCCGAATCGGAAAGGCCGATGCCGGGCTTCTGGGGTCCATTGTCGTCGAGCCCAATGCCTGGCCCACCTCCGCGGTCATCGACTGGGTGAACATCCTGTCCAACCTGGCTCCGGCGCCCGGGCAAAAAGAGATGCGGATGGCGGCTGAGCAGATTCTCCGGTCCCGTCTGTCCTTTCAGGGAACCGTCATGGGATTTTCCACCGAGGATTCGGATCGGCTCTGGCAACTCATGGTCTCAAACGACGTCAACGCCGTTAGACTTATTCTGACCGCCCTTCGGCTGGAGGGTTGGGAGTCGGACATCCCGAAACTTGTCCGCGGGGCTCTGGCTCGGCAGAAAGCAGGTCGATGGGATTTGACCCCCGCCAATGCCTGGGGAGTTCTGGCCATGGAGAAGTTCTCTCGGCGGTTCGAGTCGGAACCGGTCTCGGGCCTAACGATCGTGGCGCTTTCGGATCAGGTCCATCGCTTTGACTGGGCGAATTTCCCGGAAGGGTCAACAACAACATTATCCTGGCCCGTTGAGCAGACCCGCATGACCGCAGTGCATCAGGGACAAGGCAAACCGTGGCTTTCGCTTCAAAGCCTGGCGGCGATTCCGCTCAAAGAGCCCCTGTCGAGCGGCTATGAGATAAAAAAGACCATTACTTCCCTGGAGCGAAAGACGCAAGACCGGTGGACCCGGGGTGATGTTCTGCGCGTGCGGCTGGAGATCCGAGCCCAGGCGGACATGACCTGGGTGGCGGTTTCCGACCCGGTGCCCGCCGGCGCTGCGATTCTGGGGACGGGCCTGGAAAGGGACTCGCGGCAGTTGACCCGGGGTGAGGATCGGAAAGCAACCGTACGGCCGGCATTCGTGGAGCGATCGCAATCGGCATTTCGGGCTTACTTCGATTATGCGCCCAAAGGCATATGGACAATGGAATACACCCTGCGTCTGAACCAAAGCGGATCATTTCGGGTTCCGCCGACGCGCGTCGAGGCGCTTTATGCCCCGGAAATGCATGGAGAGTCGCCCAATGCGGTTCTGGAGGTTGAGCCATAGGCGCCATGAAGATGAGACTGCTTTTCACTCCCGGGTTCGTCCTGGGCATGGGGATGTTGATCTGGTTGTTCCCGTGCACCGCCGAAGCCTTGCCGACCCCTGAGCAGGTGCGAGCCGGCTTTCGGTCATCGGATGCGCTGCTTCTGGATCGATTCGGCGAGGTGTTGCATGAGATGAGAACCGATTTGAGCGTCAGGCGCCTTTTCTGGACAAATCTTTCCGATATTTCTCCAGCACTGCGGCAGGCGGTGGTTTGGGCCGAAGACCGGCGTTTTTTTTCGCATCAGGGCGTGGACTACGCGGCATTGGGCGCGGCTGCGATCTCAAGCCTTTTCTCTGGAAGCTTAAGGGGCGCCAGTACCATCAGCATGCAGTTGGCCTCATTTCTGGACAGGGATCTTCAGGCGGTCAGGGGGCGGCGGTCGATGCGGCAGAAATGGCTTCAGATTCAAACGGCACGAAATATCGAGCGCGTCTGGAGCAAGGATGAGATTTTGGAGGCCTATCTGAATCTGATCTATTATTCCGGCGAGTTTCAGGGTGTTGCCGCGGCATCCAGGGGCCTTTTCGGAAAATATCCCCATGGCCTGGACGACGCAGAGTCGCTGGTTCTGGCGGCCCTTATCCGCGCGCCCAATGCAACCGCCGTCGAAGTGACCCAAAGGGCCGAGCATCTGAACCTGGTGATGGGGCGGCAAACCCCAAATGCGCGGATTCGGGAAAAAACCGCGCAGGCGCTTCTGGGTTCCCGATCCGTTCGAGGCCGCGTCAATTCGGCATCGCATGTCGCCCGCAGACTTCTCAAAAACCGGAAAGAGGCTGTGGTCACTTGCACGCTCGATGCCGAGTTGCAAGGGTTTTCCGAGGAACGGCTTTCGCATCATCTGATTCCGCTTAAAACGAGCAATGTGGGGGAAGGCGCCATTCTTGTTGTCGAGAACCCGACCGGAGACGTCCTTGCCTATGCGAGCCACACCTCGGATCCAGCCCGCTCGCGATTCGTGGATGGTGTCATCGCCAAACGCCAGGCCGGATCGACGTTGAAGCCTTTTCTTTACGGCGCCGCCTTTGAACGGCGGATCCTGACCCCGGCCTCCCTTCTGGATGACAGCCCGCTCGATCTGGCGGTTCCAACCGGCATCTACCAGCCCAGGAATTACGACCATGTGCATAGGGGCCGGGTAACGGTTAGAGTCGCGTTGGCATCGTCTCTGAATATTCCGGCGGTGCGGGCCGGGGAAATGTTGGGTGTTGAGGCGTTTATTCAGACCCTGAGGGATCTTGGCATCGATAAGTTGAATGAATCCGGAGCATTTTATGGCCCTTCCCTGGCGCTGGGATCGGCGGATGTGACGCTGTGGGAACTCGTGAACGCATACCGGACCCTGGCCAATGGCGGAACCCAAAGCCGGCTGCATCTGCGTGCTCCGGAAGAGAACCGGGAGCCGGATCCTCGGCGGGTATTTTCGAATGAAACCGCCTTTCTCATCTCGGATATTCTCTCCGATCGCGAGGCCCGCAGCCTGACGTTCGGCCTTGAAAACGTGCTGGCCACCCGTTTCTGGACGGCCGTTAAAACCGGTACCAGCAAGGACATGCGGGATAACTGGTGCGTGGGGTATTCGCGACAATACACGGTCGGCGTATGGGTCGGCAATTTTTCGGGAGAGCCCATGTGGAACGTGAGCGGGATGACCGGGGCCGCGCCGTTGTGGCTGGAGATTATGAACCGGCTGCATCCGCAAAATGATAAGACGCCTATCAGCCCCCCGGACGGGGTCATCCGGTGCTGCGTGCAGCCTTTCTCCGCGGAGGGTTCTGAACGGTCGGAGTGGTTTATTCGCGGCACCGAACCGGCATCGGCGTCCATCAATGCCGTTGGCCTTTTACCCCAAATCGTCTATCCGCCTTCCGGCGCCGTGTTTGCCGTTGATTCCGATATCCCGAAAAATCAGCAGCGGATTTTTTTCACGGTACGTGGCCGGATGAATGGACTTCGCTGGGTGCTGGACGGGCAGCCTTTCCGGGCCGCGGCCGGAAAGGCTGCCTGGAGCCCCTCATCCGGGCATCATTTGCTGGCGATATGCGATGCGAACGGCGTGATCCTGGATTCCGTCCGGTTTCAGGTGTGCGGCCATAACCGCTTGGGTGAGTAGGCTCATGGAGGCTTTGTAACCGCTCAGATGATTTTCTCCGATATGGTTAAACGTAACAAAAGGATCGTCAGCGGGCTTGCCTATCTGCTGCTGGTGATCGCACCATTATGCTGGGCCGCAAATGTTGTTCTGGCCCGTGGCGTGATTCATATCATTGCGCCGGTCAGCTTTGCCTTCTGGAGGTGGTTGATCGCCTTTCTGATCCTCCTGCCGTTTACCTGGTCCCACATCAAGCAGGACTGGCAAGCGGTGATTCAGCACTGGAAGGTCATGGCTGCTTTGTCGATTCTGGGGATCAGCGGCTTTAATACCTTGCTCTATACCGCGGTCCATACCACGACGGCCATAAACGTGGCGCTCATTCAGACGGCGATGCCGTCCATGATTATTCTGATCTCCCGTCTGTTCTTTCACGAGAGAATCAGCAAAACCCAGTTTGTCGGGGTAGTCTGCTGTCTTTTGGGTGCATGCCTGGTCGTCTTGAGAGGAAACCTCCACACCTTTCTGAAATTGTCTTTTGTCAAAGGTGACTTATTGATGCTTACCGCGGTTTTCCTCTATGCCCTGTACTGTGTTCTCTTGCGGAAACGTCCGCGAATGCATCCGATGAGTTTTTTGACTTATATCTTCGGCATCGGGGTGCTGGGATTGCTTCCCCTGTACGTTTGGGAGACAGCGGCTCTGGACCCCTTTGCGTTTACCCGGGATGCTGTTCTAAGCATTCTCTTTGTTGCGGTATTCCCTTCGATTATCGCGTATTTTTGTTGGAACCGCGGTATCGAGATGATCGGAGCCAATCGCGCCGGGCTGTTTATCAATCTGGTTCCGGTTTTTGCATCCATCATGGCGATTTATTGGCTGAATGAATCGCTGGAAATCTTTCATGTTGCAGGAATGGCGCTGATTTTCGGTGGAATGATCCTGTTCAACCGCTGAATTAAACGGATAAATTTATTGTGCGTGTCCTGAGGATTGGGGAACACTGGGAATCGACCCGTGCGTCGGGGCGATATCCAAAATCACGGGCGTTCGAGTTACCACTAACCCTATCTTCAAATAATTGAAATAGGGGTTGGGATTAATGAGCAGAGGGGTAAGTGGTCACCTTTATGTTCAACTTCTGTATGGACAAGCAAATCGACGGTGGGTACAGCCCATCTGAATCCTTGTGCAACGGGATGATGATACAGATACAATAGGCTAAATATTACTTGACACATAATATCAAATATTAATAGAAGAAAACAAACGGATCTTGTATGAACATTTTTTAACTTCAGTACGGTTAAATTTCGCTAAAGGAGGGAATTATGGGAAAGACGAAGATGTTGATCATCAGTATGTTGATCGGTGGTATGATGTTGGGCGCTACCTCAGCCTTTGCCAATGGATATCCCTTTGGGATTGTTTCCACAAGTTCCAGCTCAAAGACCATCGTTGTTGGCAAATTCTCCACGCAATTTACGCAACAAGAGGCCCAAAACTTTACTGCGGCTGTCGTTAGTCTTGTGGGCGCTAATGCTCAAGGAACTGCTATTTACACCCCAAATGTTTTAGCATCTTATGGAATAACCGATGCGGATTCATTAAAGATGGCTGTCCGAAGTGCCTATAAATCTCAGGGATTTAGCACTTTTATCTTTCTTGATATCAAAAAAACCGCTGAATATGTCGCAGGATATGGAAACAATATCAGGATTGATATTTACTTGCCTACCGGGGATGGTGTTGACTTTGCTTATCTTCTCAGCATCGAAACGTCTCAGTCTCTGCTTCACAGTTTTGGCCTGTTATAAGTCACGAGGCTGCTGGCAGTCTAATAAGTTCATCTGCTGCGTTTTGCTTGATCAACCGTTTAAACAAAACATGTGCGGGTTGGTTGCGGATTCTGTTTTTTAAAAGACATAACGAAAAACTGGTGAATGACGGATCAACTATTTAACCGGTGAATCCGGTTGATGGGTAATTTTTCCATGCACGCCTCGTGGCTCGGGATTTGTTTGTCATTATCTGTAGGGGCATTGCATGTCATGCCCCCTACGAAGACATTTTTAAGATTTTAACAGATGAATATTAGACTTATTTTGCACTCTCTATCAATAAAATCAGATAGCAGCGTTGAGCTTCATTCTTTGTCATTGCGAGTACGATAACCACCACCCCTCAGTATTTGATCGCTTTGGTCTCGAACAGGCGGATCGCTTTGCGCCAGAATCGCCTCTCAAGGAATTGAACCAATCCTTTCATTTTATCTTGATGAAATATCGTTTCTTCTATTCTCAAGGCAATTAAAATGATAATTTAATAGATATTGCACTAAAATTCAGATGTTGGTCATCATTGACCGGGAGCCAATAATCTATTCTGACGGGAAACGTCTCTTGATGAAATATCTGCAAATCATTTTGATCTTTGGACTGATTTTGATCTGTTCCTATCTGTACATTGATAGAAAAAACGCTGTAGTTTTGCTTAACAAGAAGATTGTAGTCCTCGAGGATACCAGCAAAAAGTACCAAGAAGATTGTGAGACAAGGATAGCCTATCTCAAAGCTGAAAAGGAGCGCGAGATAGCTAAGAAAAAGATACAATCCGAATTTACTTCAATCCTGGATATCGTGAATAAACTGCCTGAAAATCCTGAAAAAATTAAAAAAGATACATTAATTGAATTGGTTGCAAAATTAAAGCTGGATGAGAAAATAGAAATGCAGGTGAGGGCTGCAATTTCCGATTTTGAGGAGGCTAAGGGTCAGGTCTTTGAGAAATGCACGAGAGAGAATATTTTTATCTTGGGTCCCGTACATCTCAGTATGATTAATGAGGCCAGGAGGGATACTATGGGAAAGATGGGTGTCATTCTTACAGAGGAACAGCTAAAAGCATTTAAAGACAATGAATTCGATTTGAAACTCGGCCTTCGTGAGATGAAGAATACGGCGGACACAGCGCGTTAATTGCCGTTCACATTCAAGCTGATACATTTTTCGATTTTGCTATGCTATGCTACGACTTACTCTAAAGTACATTTTTATTGTTATACGCTTGTTTGCTTGGTTTCAGCATGAACACTTGCTGGAATGCCATTTTGAAAGCAATTCGGAATAAGATGATAGTCCTGCGGAATATCTATCGAAATAAATTACGGAATATCCTGACACTCCTTGGGGTGGCAGCGGGAATATTGGTTTTTGTCACATCGTTTTCGGTAAGCAGCGGTTTTAAGAGTCAGATAACGGATCTCATAAAGAGGTACAGCATTGACATTACGGTGCAAGCAAAGGGGGCCGCGACCCCTTTGCTGTCGAGAATCGCTGTTGCTGATTATTTAAAACTCCGCGATTTGCCATACGTTCGAGATGTCTCCTCTCTTATCATTGGGTCCGTTAAGGCTTCCTGGAATTCTTATTTCATTATTGCCGGCATTTCTTCCAGCGAGGCGCTGTCGAGCAAATTTGTGATGATAGAGGGGCGTCCTCCTCTGTCTGGCAGGAGAGAACTTATTTTGGGTAGTCTTGCCGCAGAACAACTCAACTATCGGCCAGGGAACAAAATCGTACTCTTCGAAAGCGAGGTCTTCACGATCACTGGAATATACAGTTCCGGCAGTCGCATTATGGACTCTGCCGCTGTTCTTGACATAGCCGATGCCCAGAGGCTGTTGAAAACGGATCAGTATATCAATATGGCATTTATCCAACTTGAGCCAGGTAGTGATGCACAGCAAGCCATCGGACGTATCCAAGAACGCTTTCCGAATCTTTCGGCCCTGACGAGTGCAGACTTTTCTGGTCAGGTAAGAATGTTTCATACAGTCAATCTGTTTGTTTGGGTCATATCTCTTATTTCTTTATTTACATGCTGCATCGTCGTTATGAATACATTTTTCATGGCTGTTTCGGAAAGGACGAAAGAAATCGGGATACTTATGGCAGTGGGCTGGAGTCGATTCAGGATATTTCGGATGATTCTCGGTGAAGCCATGATCATCTGTCTTGCAGGTGGCGTCATTGGAAATGTTGCTGGACTCATTTTCTTTTTTGCTATTAGCAGAATGAATGACATAGGGCTTGGTTGGATGCCGACAACCATTCCTGCCGAGATTGTTGCTCAATCTCTTGCAATTTCCATTGGATTGGGTATTGTCTGTTCCAGTTATCCCGCGATTGTTGCATCGATGCTGCTTCCGATAGATGCGTTGCGTTACGAATGAAGAGAATTGAAAATGTCGTTAAATTCGCGTGGCTATTCATGAAGATAAGCTGAAGATAAGCTGAAGATAAGCCATGAATTTTTTGGGGCCAATGAAAGTTCTTCTATATTAAACTTGTTTGATTGGGGGATAAGACTGACGCCTCCGGCTTTACGACTCAACTCATGTCTGGGTTGAGTCGTTTATCAACAATAGATCGCCATGACTCCAAATCTGGAAATATAGATTTGCCAATAAATGGAATTACGCCCGGGGGGATAACTTGTTGGCGGAGCTTTATTATTTTATACTTACGAATACTGCCCCACTTTACAGGGTGCTGTACCAGAGTGATTATTTTTTCATCGATCTTTGGTCTATAAATCATTTTATCAGTGGTTTTATCCTGATGATAATTCTCCTAAGAAAACAGAGTCGCCATCCTTTTGCAATTTTAATTTTCCTCTTATTTTTTTACGAATGTCTTGAGATGGCTTTTACATACTTAGCCGTCAATATTTTCAGGCCGGAGATCATACAAGACCAGTTCACCGACATTGTTGTTGGTTTTTTCGGCGGATTCCTGGGGTGGAAGTCTGTCCGAACCAAACGAAAAGAAAATAAGGCTTTTGGAATACAGGAGATCATCCATGAATAAAAACAAATCTGTAACTGACGGTTTCTTGGATTTCATTATCGCATTCGGTATGTCTTTCCTTTGGGTCGGCTATTATGGTTACAATTATAATATTGCACTATGCAATTCTCCTGTAATTAATTGGGTTGCCTTCCTGCTTTGGGGAGTGTGGCTTATGTTCACTCTCCGCATGTATCGCTTTTTTTACAGGATCGCAGAACACCTTTTGCTGTCGTTGGTGCTAACCTGGATAAGCTATTTTTTCCTCCTGCTTTTCTGTGAATATATAGGGTATTATGTCCTTCATATAAGGCTATTAACGAATGAAGGCCCTCTTTTACTTGGTGTCATCCACGGGAAACCCGTCCTAAAATTATTTTATATGGTCGCCGGACTCCTTGCTGTTTTATTAAGTTGTTTGGCAAAAAATATTCTTACCGCCGGACAGCTTTTCCTTCCGGTGAACCTTTGTATAACATACGGAGATTGGAGACCGACAGTCGCTAACCATGATAATCGTGAAAGATCTGCTAAAGCACTATGAAAAAGGTCTCGTTAAGGCTCTGAACGGGGTTTCTTTTACCGTGAAGAAGGGAGAGTGCGTTGCGATCGTGGGACCTTCAGGGTGTGGAAAGACCACGCTTCTCAATCTCATTGGAGCCCTTGATGTTCCAACCGATGGTGAGATCCTCGTTGACGGGAAGAACATCAGGGAGCACAGGCAATATAATCGGTTCAGAGCGGAGATGGTGGGGTTTGTATTTCAACTGTATCATCTTATTCCATCATTGACCCTCCTGGAAAATGTGGAACTTCCAATGTATTCCTTGTCCCTCTCCAGGAAGGAAAGAAAGGGCAGGGCAAGGGAGCTTCTTTCTGAAGTGGGCCTCGTGGAAAGGATGAATTTTTATCCCACTCATGTATCTGGGGGTGAAAGGCAGAGAGCGGCCATCGCCAGAGCCCTCGCAAACGAACCGAAGCTTGTCCTGGCAGATGAGCCAACAGGGAATGTCGATACAGAAACAGGAGATATCATCCTGGATATTCTCACCAAGTTGTGTCGTGTCAGGGGGATAACAATGCTCATTGCAACTCACGACAAAGAAGTAACGGATCGCGCTGACAGGGTAATTCGTATCAGAAATGGCCTGATCGAAGAGTTGCCTCAATGAAATCGATTTCTTTGCTTGGCCTGATGTCGTAAATGCTTCTGAAGCCAGTTGATTCACCCCGCTTTGTCTATGACCTCTCTAAGCTTC
>CAIVVZ010000645.1 GCA_903909505.1 uncultured Desulfobacteraceae bacterium | reverse complement strand
TCTGTTGAACGCGGTGCGCTGGACCAGTATTCGGGGGCCGATACAGAACTTCCTTCAGGACGCCCAAATGAACTTTGACGCCAACACCCTGGCCATTACCGTAATGGATGCTGTCATCTTCCGTAACGATGATTTGGCTGACGACGGAGCGCTCTGGGCACATGAACTCTATCATGTGCAGCAATATCGACAGTGGGGTGTCTTTGTTTTTGCAGAAAAATGGGTGGGCAACGCATCTGTAAGTGGTCCTATCGAGGCTCCCGCCTATGCCCGGGAGGCGGAAGCACGGCCGTTTTTTACACCGCGATGATTGAGCCGAACAACTCCGGGAACCCAGGCTCAATCGGCTTTGGGGAATCCAAAAGGATGAGAAATTCCCTGTTGCCGCTGGGGCCTAGAATAGGGGAGGGGACAACCGGAAGACAGCTCCATCCGCTGTCTTTGAAAAACTGGCGCAATTCATCGATAACGCTGTCGTGTTGTAAAGGATCGCGGACCACACCGCCTTTTCCAACCTTTCCCTTTCCGACCTCAAACTGGGGTTTGATCAAAGCAATAATCCGTGCCGGTTTTTTTATGAATTTCATCACGGCCGGAACAACGATTTTAAGGGAAATGAAGGATACATCAATGGTCACCAGATCAACCGGTTCCGGCAGCATGTTCAGTGGCATGTTCCGGATGTTCATCCGTTCGATCGGAATCACGCGGCTATCCTGCCTGAGCTGCCATGCCAACTGCCCGTAACCGACATCCACCGCATACACACGCGCTGCGCCGTGCTGAAGCAAACAATCCGTAAAACCGCCCGTGGAAGCTCCGACATCCAGGCAGACCAAACCTTTAACGGATGCTTCAAAAAACTCCAACGCCTTTTCCAGTTTGAGCCCTCCTCTGCTGACATAGGGAAGCGCTTCACCTTTTAACGTGATTTCCGAGCCTTCGGAAACCAGATGCCCGGATTTTTCAACCAACTGGCTGTTTACATAAACATTACCGGCCATGATCGTGGCTTGAGCCCGCTGCCGGCTGGCGACAAGCCCTTTTTCAACCATCAGCCGGTCCAGCCGCATTTTGGGTTTAGCCACGACTACTCCGTCAGCAACCGTCTGGATGCCTGTGCAATCGCCTGCGCGTCAATACCGTATTTGGATCGCAGTAGGGATTGAGAACCGTGTTCCACAAATGAGTCCGGTATCCCCAGGCGGATTAACCGGTAACCGGTGACAGCATGGTCACTCAAGCATTCCAGAACCGCGCTGCCGAATCCGCCCTGCAATACATTTTCTTCCACGGTGACAATACGCGGTATCTTTTTGACAAGGGAACAAATCATGTCACTATCCAGGGGCTTGACAAACCGGGCGTTGACCAGGGTCGCCGATATGCCTTCTTTTAGAAGTATTTCCCAGGCCTGAAGGGCTTCCCCGACCGTTCTGCCGATAGCCAGAATCAGTACATCATCGCCGTTTTTCAGAATTTCCGCCTTGCCGATGGGGAGCAAAGGCCATTCAGAGGCGATATTCACTCCCCATCCGGCACCCCGGGGATAGCGCAGGGCAACCGGGCCTGGATGTGCAATGGCTGTGGCAAGCATGGCGCAAAGCTCATTTTCATCTTTCGGGGCCATCACCACCATATTGGGAAGACTTCGAAGAAAAGACAAATCAAAGAGGCCGTGATGGGTAGATCCATCCTCTCCGACAATGCCTCCACGGTCAATCGCAAATACCACCGGAAGCGCTTCCAGGCAGACATCGTGAAGAATCTGGTCATAGGCCCGCTGGAGAAAAGTTGAATAAATGGCAACAACCGGCTTGAATCCTTCGGTTGCCATGCCCGCGGCAAAGGTGACCCCATGCTGTTCGGCGATACCCACATCAAAAAAACGATCGGGATAGGCTTCTGAAAATTTGATTAGCCCGGTTCCCTCCGGCATGGCAGCGGTGATCGCCACAATTCTTTTGTTGGTTTCAGCCAGTTTGATCATGGCCTTGCCAAATACATCGGTATAATTCGGAGCAGTGGGTTTGCGGCCGTTACTGACTCCTGACTCGATTTCAAAACATCCGACGCCATGAAAATGAACGGGGTTTTTTTCCGCAGGCAGGTACCCTTTTCCCTTTACGGTAGAGACATGAAGGAGAACCGGCTCTTTCAGCATTTTGATGTTGTTTAGAATATCAATCAGATGGTTCAGTCTGTGGCCGTTGATGGGGCCGAAATATTCAAAGCTGAAGGCTTCAAACAACATACCGGGAGTGATAAATGTCTTGAAGGAGTCTTCGGATCGCTTGGCAAACTGATAAACATCATCACCGATCATGGGCAACGATTTTAAAAAATCTCCAAATTCCCGGCGCAGGTCCTGAAGCATTTTTGCGGAAAATTTACGGCTGAGAAACGAGGAAAGCGCGCCCACATTCTGGTTGATGGACATCTCATTGTCATTGAGGATGACAATGAGATCTTTATGAATGTCGCCGGCCTGATTGAGTCCTTCATAAGCCATGCCGGCAGTCAGAGATCCATCTCCGATCACCGCTATCACCTTGGCCGGATCATTCTTCAACCGTTTGGCACAGGATATTCCCAGGCCGGCGGATATGGAGGTGCTGCTGTGGCCGGCTGAAAAGGCATCATAAGGGCTTTCGCTCCTTCGGGTAAAGCCTGATATCCCGTTGTGCTGGCGAAGCGTATGGAACTGATCTTTTCTGCCGGTCAACAGTTTGTGAGCGTATGCCTGATGGCCCACATCCCAAACAATTTTATCCTTGGGGGCTTCAAAGACATAATGCAGGGCAATGGTCAGCTCCACGGCCCCCAGGCTGGAGGCTAGATGACCTCCGGTTTTGGAAACTACCTGAACAATGATTTTTCGAAGTTCCGCGGCCAGAGCCGGCAGATCCGATCGAGGTATTTTTTTTAATTCCAGCGGTGATATGATCGTGTCAAGCAGTCCCACAGTCAATTATTTCCTTTATTCAAAAAACAGACTGCCTTTTTCCGTCCGTCATCTGTTTCGGTTGATGATATATGAGGCAATGGCGCGAAGGGGATTTGCCTTATGGTCAAATCGTTCCAACGACTCAATGGCATGCGCAATCAAGCGGGAAGCCACTTCTTTGGCTTCAGGCAGTCCCAACAGGGAAGGATAGGTGCTTTTGCATCGATGCTGGTCAGTTCCGGCTCCCTTTCCCATGATCAACGGATCTCCTTCAACATTTAGAATATCATCTGTTACCTGAAAGGCAAGTCCAATGTTTTTTGAATAGACTTTGAGAGAGACAATCTGATCGAATGAACCCTGTCCCAATAGCGCCCCGGAACAAACCGAAGCCTCGATCAGCGCGCCTGTTTTTAATAAGTGAAGTTCTTCCAGCTCTGACAACAACAGACATCCCTGCCGTTCAGCCAGCATGTCCCGCATCTGTCCCTCGACCATGCCTTTGTATCCCGCGGCGACGGAAATCACGGAAATGATGTCCAGCCAGTGTTCAGCATGAACCTTCTTTCGAATTTCTCTTGAAGAGAGCGTTTCGAAGGCAAGGGTCAACAGCGCATCTCCGGCAAGAATGGCTGTGGCGTCATCAAAGGCAATATGACAGGTGGGTCGGCCCCTTCTGAGGCAATCGTCATCCATTGCCGGCAGATCGTCATGAATCAGGGAATACGCATGAATCATCTCCAGGGCGCAGGCAACCGGCATGGCATGCTCCGCATTGCCGCCAACCGATTCACAGGCAGCCAGGCAAAGGACCGGCCTCAGGCGTTTTCCTCCGGACATCAGCGCATACCGCATGGCCTCGACGATTCGGGCCGTGGGCCGTGGGGCGGTTTCCAGAATCCGATGCAGCGACGCATCGATCTGTTTACGCTTATCAAGTAAATATAACTTTAAATCAAGCATGTTAGGATATATTTATTAATATAATTTATTAATACTAAATGACCCTGATGTCAGCTTGAATAGGGCCTCTTATTCAGTCTTCAGCCTGTTTTTCTTCAAAAGGGACTTCCTGAACCGATCCGTCCGAATCCTGAAGCAGGATGGCAATCCGCCGCTCGGTTTCATCCAGCTTTTTGGTGCAGAATCTGGATAACTGAATCCCTTCTTCGAATTTTTTCATGGCCAGATCCAGGGAAAGCTCGCCGGCTTCCAGTTCCTGCGCGATCTGCTCAAGTTGTTTCATGGCGCTTTCAAATGTCTGTTTTGCCATCGGATAATATCCTTTTCACCGTACAAAGCAAAGCTCCCCTGGCCAGCATAATTTCCAGATCCTGCCCGATATGGACATCATACGCATTGCGAATGACCACCGCCTTGGGCAAGGAGCGCGTAATGCTGTACCCCCTGGACAGAATCGCCAGAGGGCTTAGTGCCTGAAGCCTTGCAGCCAGTTCCCGAAATCCGGCCGTACTTTTAGATAATATTAATTTAATATAATTCAAATTGTTATGACAATATTGTTCATGTTTAACATGCAATTTTTGTATTTGAATTCTCGGACTTACGGACAGCATTGTGTTGGTTCGCCAGACCAGCCTTTCCCGGCGCTGCTGAAGCTGAATCGTCACGGAGCGGACAATCCTTGAGGATATTTCATCCAGACGCATTCGGGAATCCTGAATCCGCTGCCGGGGATGGATCAGATGGCGCGTGCTTTCCGAGAGCCGGGTTTGGAGTTGTTCGATATACCGATATGTCCGGGATGTGATTCTCAGGGTCAGCTCCGAACACCGTCGAACCAGTTCGTCCCGGGAAGGCGAAACCAGTTCCGCGGCTGCGGAGGGTGTTGGCGCGCGAAGGTCGGCAACAAAATCGGCAATTGTGAAATCCGTTTCATGGCCAACAGCCGAAATCACTGGAATTCGTGAGGTAAAAATCGCTCGTGCAACCCGTTCGGAATTAAACGACTGCAAATCCTCCAGAGATCCGCCGCCCCTGGCCAGAATGATGACATCGGATATATTACGGTCGTTTAAAAGCTGAAACGCCTTTTCGATGTCGTCAACGGAGCCGTCTCCTTGTACCTTCACCGGAACAATTTCAATGGGTATACCCGGAAAGCGGCGGGTTACGACGTGAATGATGTCATGAATCACGGCGCCTGTGGGCGATGTGATCACGCTGATTCGAGAAGGCAGAAACGGCAGAGGCTTTTTGCGGCTTTCTTCAAACAGTCCTTCGGCGGCCAATTTCGTCTTTAGCTGCTCAAAAGCAATTTGCAGGGCACCGATCCCTTTGGGTTCGATATATTCCAAAATGACCTGATACGTGCCCCTGGGTTCATAAACGCTGATTCTGCCCAGTCCGACAATGCTGAGCCCATCTTCAGGATCAAACTTCAGGTTTCGCATCTGAGCCCGGAACATGACCGCGGCAATCTGGGAACGCGCATCTTTCAGGGTAAAATATCCGTGACCGGATGAGGGTTTTCGAAAATTGGAAATTTCACCGGTTATCCATATCAAGGGAAAGGATTTTTCAAGCAGGCCCTTGATATGGTCGTTGATTTCCGAAACCGAATAGATGTGTCGTTGTTCGATCATAAAGGAGTAGGCAATGATTATACGGCCGTTTGAATGTGAATCGATAACCGTTCAGGCTGTAACCCGTTAGGCTTTTCAATAATATTAACGTCTGATAATGGATATTATGTAAACTTTTTAAAAATCACGTTTTCTTATATACCATGGGTGCTTCCGTCTTCTGGCCAAAAGATCTCCCGGCCGGAAATGTTTTCGTCCAAAACAGGTTTCCGATGACTGGCAAGAAACTCTCTGACAGCGGGAATTACAAAGATGGCGTCATGTGGCACGTCACTCAGACAGGTGGCCAGAATTACACATTTTTTATGGGTGGACAACTGTTTATCCAGGATCATGACGAACTGGCCCTTGATTTTACAGAGGCCGCTTTTGACCTTAAGGTTTTCCGTGGACAACTTCTGTTCGGAAACCATAATGCCCAGCCTGTCTGCAAGATCCTTGAGCCCCTGATACATCTGATCCGGTTTCATGGATCAAAACTACCGTGAAAGCATGGGTTTAGCCAACTCTATGGCTTCTTTCAGATTCAGGGTTCCGCTGTAGAGTGCTTTTCCGGTTATCACACCGATGACACCCGACTTGGATAATGGCAGCAGGTTCCGGATATCCTCAAGGGTGGATACCCCGCCGGAGGCCACAATCGGAATACGTACGGCCTCCGCGAGCTGACGGGTTTCCTCGATATTGGGACCGGTCTGCATGCCATCCCGGTGAATATCCGTAAAATTGATGGCTGCAACACCGTAATCTTCAAACTGCCTGGCCAGATCAATGGCCCGAATATCGGTGGTCTGGGTCCAACCCTCAATGGCTACTCTGCCCTTTCTGGCATCTATGCCCACAACAATGCATCCCGGGTGATCCTTGCAGGCCTGCCGGACCAGTTCCGGATTTCGGATGGCTTCCGTTCCGATAACCACTTTTGCGATGCCGATATCTAAATACTGTTGAATGGTTTTCAGGTCCCGAATCCCGCCCCCTACCTGAACCGGGATATGAACGCCTTGAACAATCCGCTGAATGGACGGTAGATTCTGTGGGCTTTTTTCAAAAGCGCCGTTCAGGTCCACCACGTGCAGCATCTCGGCGCCCTGATCTTCCCATTGCCTGGCCATGGCCGAAGGGTCATTGGAAAATACGGTTTCCGCATCCATGCGGCCCTGAAGAAGCCGGACGCATTTACCATTCTTGATGTCAATTGCCGGAATAATCATCATGGTTGGGGGAATCTCCTCAAAATGTCTTCTAATCCGCCCAGAGCCAATTCTTCGGCGGTAACCCAACTGGCCCCTCTTTTAATAAAGCTGCCCAGCTCCAACAGGTTTTCACTGAGCGGCCGCTGCGTCTGATCAAAATTCCCGGTCCAGACAATTCTCCCACTCTCGACATCGATCAGGTGAAGATCAAAAGCGACAGATGCCGGGGATTCCACCGATGCGCGATTTCCCTTGCGTTCCTGAAAGCGAAAAATATGGCCGATGAGCACGGCATCCGCCCCTGCCCGCTTTCCGATACCGATATAAAGATTCAGATAAGCAGCAGCCGCATTATCTGGGCCGGACATCATGCCGGAGAGCAGATCCTGAGATCCGTCAGAGGAAAGAATGGTGTAACCCTCGTTTTTTTCCATTAGCGAGACAATCTGGGATGTCATAAAAGGGCCTGCGGAATCCGGGACAAATCCGGTTGCCATGACTTGACCGCAAAGATAACATCTTACATGAATATTTGATTCATAAAGCCTTGATAAATCTTGAAAAGGAAGTATCAAAATACTCTTGATATTGGATGCCTGCCGTGCAGGTTCCGGATGAATCGCACGGGTGCTGCACGAGCCCAGCATCAAACACGTAAACAGGATGAAACACATGCCCGGTGCCGCGTACTTCCAAGAAGTTTTCATTTTATAAATTGCCTTTTGTAGAGTGGATGTCCGTGATGCGTTCGTCCAGGGAAACAGCTCCGTCAAGGGCGCGCCCGGCAGCCTTGAACATGGATTCCAGAATATGGTGCTGATTTTCGCCATACCAGACGTTGATGTGCAGGTTCATTCCCGCGCGCACTGCAAACGCCCGGAAAAACTCCTTGCAAAGCCCGACATCGAAACGGTCGTCGGATCCTGAAAACGGCTCTGGAACCCGAAAAACCAGATAGGGCCTTCTGGATAAATCAACGGTAACGGCCGTCAAAGTTTCATCCATCGGGACCACGGAATGTCCATAACGCTGAATGCCTTTTCGATCGCCCAGTGCCTTGTCGAACGCATCCCCCAGCACCAGACCGACATCTTCCACCGTATGATGAAGATCCACGTGAAGATCGCCTTTAGCCTGAACCGACAGATCAAAAAAACCGTGAGCCGTAAAGAGGGAAAGCATGTGATCGAAAAAACCGATGCCGGTCGATATGTCCCGTTTTCCGGCCCCATCCAGATTCAACGTTAGTTGAATATCGGTTTCAAGGGTTTGGCGGACAATTGATGCAATTCGTTCCATGATAAGACCTTTTAAGTTGATTACAGCAACCGATTACGTGAATGATATGTTTTTACTTAAAAAATGGATTTTTTCACAATTCAACAGAAATTTGTAACGAACGTATCTCATAAAGTCAACAGGATTTCATTCGAATCCGTATTTCATTTTCTTGACTTCAATCCTGATATCGTCTGGCAGACCCGACATCGAAGCGGTCGTTTGGTTTTAATCTCTATCGACATTCATTGCCTGTCTGTACAGTCGGAAGCTCTGTTTCATACCCACACCCGGTTCGCATCAGAGATTCCCGGCTGATGAGACCTTTGAACCTGCCCTGAACATCCAGGACCGGCAGCCGCTTGATACCCAGGGAGACAATGGTGCTTATGGCCTCATCTATGGAAGCATTCTCCAAAACCGTGATGCATTCCGTGTTCATCACATCCCTTGCCGTTTTGTTCATGACAGAAGATGTATTGGCAGGATGAGCAATCTCAGCTTTTTTTCCTTTTTCCATCAGGGGAAGGTTGCGGACAAATAACTCCCAGATGCCTTCCGAATGCTCGGAAAAAGCGCTGAACAGATCCTTGTCCGAAATCAGGCCCTGAAAAAGCCCGTCGGCGTCAATTACGGCAACCCGCTGGACATCATTGGCGTCGATGATGTGAATGATGTCCGCCACCGGCGTGTCCGGAAAAACCGTTTGGGTGTCCCGGCGCATGATATCCGAGACACAGCGCATATTCCCCACCTGAACATTCTGACGGTGAAAGGCGCTCCAGTCCGGCACCTCCCTGGCGACGGTGTGAAAGATGTCCTGCCGGGACAAAATCCCCGAGAGCGCTCCGGAGGCATCAATCACCGGGAGGCGCTTTAGCGATTTTTTCAGCATCAGGTCTACGGCTTCGACCAACAATCTGTCTTCCCGAATGCAAATGGCCGGCCTGGTCATGATTTTATCCGCGGACACCTGTGTTAAACATTGCATCACGCATTTGATTCTGTCAGCATTTGCAGATGCCAGAATGCCCAGACGAAGCGGCATTCTGGCCCGGCATATCAGGTCGCCCTGCGAAATCACACCCTGGGGATGATTTTTCTCATCCACCACGGGAATTCCGGTAAAATGTGATGACAGGAGAAGATCCACTACCTGGTTGACCGGCGTCTTTAATGAGACTTTGCACGGAGATGCCGTCATGACATCTTTGACCCGGATGTGTTTCGGGATCAATTGTCTGCGAGTTTTATGAGACAGTACCTGAATATCCTGAACCGCGACGATGCCATCCGAGACCATTTCCTCGATCTGCGGCAGAACACTTTCCGCTTGGGCAGCAGGAAGGACGATGGTGATCCGCAGCGGCATGTTCATGGACAATATTTCCAGTCTTGCGGATGCAATATCCCCATTTTCATAACAGCCCTCTATGGCCCTTGTGACCATGCAGCGGGCAGCTATTTTTTTACCCTTGACATACTCAACGATTGCATCGGACAGGGATTTTCCTTTCCAACGGATGGCTTCGCTGGTAAATATTTCAATGATTTTATATGCCGGCATGTTTAAGCCTCCTTATCAGGTAATCCCCCCCAGTCTGAAACCCAGAAACACCAGAATGAGCCCTGCGACATTGTTGAACAAGACATTTCCGATGGCTATCCACTGATTTCCCATATAAATTGCATTGAAAGTTTCATATCCGTAAGTGGAAAATGTGGTCAACCCCCCCAAAAAACCGGTAACAAAAAAAAGCCTGACGGTCGGATTCATCAGCGAACTGCGCTCGGCAAGCGCAAAGGACAGCCCGATCAAAAAACATCCTGTTAGATTGACCAGAAGCGTTCCCCAGGGAAACCGGATTCCGAACAGTTTAACAGACAGCAGTGTGATCCCATACCGACTCAGCGACCCCAAGCCTCCCCCCATCATGACCAAAACAATTTTTATCAGAGGATGCCCCCACATTGCTTCCATGATGCTCCATGTTTAGTTGTTGTCAGTTCCGGAATGGCTTTGTCCTTAAAGTATGAGCACAATTAAATTGAATTCATACAATCTATCCATTATGATGATACCGATGTCAAGTTCATTCACACCCTTTTTTGTCTTCTTGAGAGTCAACTTAACTGAAGCACCACAGGATGTCGAAGGGATGTTTTACCATGAAAACCTATTTTTTCGGCGACATTCACGGCAATGCCTTTGCCCTTGAGGCCGTGATTCAGCATTACCAGCAGATCGAGCCGGATAGCATCTATTGCCTGGGTGATCTGGTGGGATGGCTTCCCTTTGTAGACCGAACCCTGACCCGAATGCGTTCCCTTAATCTTCCGACGGTCGCCGGAAACCATGATCTGATGGTCGCCGGCCTTTTTCCGGATCATCCGCACCAGTTGGACCGGATGCAGGCCAGCGCCTATAATTCCGGGCTTCTTTCAACTCTTCCCGGCGCGCTGGATTATTTGCTTTCCCTGCCCTTGTTCATCGAAACCCCGCAGATGGCGATCCTTCATCATAGTCCGTTTCATCTTCCGAGCCACGGAATGACGCCGGCCATCACCCATTTCAACTATCTGGATGAAGCTGCGCTTTCCGGCTGTCTTGAAGCCTGGCGTTCTTTTCCCAAAAAGCTGATTGTCAGCGGACATGATCATATTCCGGCAGTATATGAGCTTGTGGAAACGAAGAGAATGCCGAATATGAAGGATATCCGGATTCACAGACCGGCGGCCGGCCAGTCCCTGACGATTTCGCTGAATCCGGGCTCGCGCTACTGGGTCAAGGCCGGAAGCGTCGGAGGCCCTTACCGGGATGACGTTTTTGCAGCCAACTCGGTATTACTGGACAGCGGCGCGCAGACCCTCACCCTCTTTCGTATCCCCTACCCTCTGGCTCCGCTGCGCCGGGATCTGTCGAATAACCGCTACTGCCGAAATCTCAAAACCCTTCTTCCTTATCTGGATTGGGAAAGGTCCTGCTGAATGATGTTGAATCCCTCGCTGCCGGCAATTGCCGACCTTGAAGACAGCTTTCTGCCCCAAAACCTTCCACCGGTTATCGATGCCCACGTTCATCTGTTTCCGGATAAACTGTTTACGGCGGTCTGGCAATGGTTTGATACCTATGGCTGGCCGATCCGCCATAAGCTTGGATCTGAAGAGATCCTGTCGTTTCTGTTCGATCGCGGGGTTTCCCACATCATCGGTCTGCAATATGCCCATAAATCCGGAGTTTCGAGGGAGCTGAACCGGTATATGGCATCTCTCTGCACCCGCCATGACCGCCTGACCGGCATGGCCACCGTGTATCCCGGTGAACCGGATGCTGAAAACATCCTGATCGAAGGTTTTGATATGGGGTTAAAAGGGGTAAAGCTGCATGCCCATGTGCAGTGCTTTGACATGCGGAGCCAGTCCATGAAAGCAATCTATCGGGTCTGCAGCGACCATGGCCGGCCCCTGGTCATTCACGCGGGTCGGGAGCCTAAAAGCCCGGCCTATCTTTGTGACCCTCATCGGATCTGCCAATCCGCCTTCGTTCGGGAAGTGCTCCGGGATTATCCGGACCTCAGGGTTTGCGTTCCACACTTGGGCGCGGATGAATTTGACGATTATGCCCGCATGCTCGAACAATTCGATAACCTGTGGCTGGACACCACCATGATGCTTGCCGATTACCTTCCCTGCGACACTGTCCCCAAACTTTCGGATTTGCGTCCGGATCGCATCATGTTCGGAACCGATTTTCCCAATTTGCCCTATGCCTGGGATCGGGAAATCAAGCGCCTTGCGGAAATGTCCCTGCCCCAAACACTTCTGTCAAAGCTCTTGCATGAAAACGCCCTGGAGTTTTTTAAAATACATCTTGACCCTGCCGCTAACCTCGGTTAAGTCACGGACAGGAATTGGTTTGAATGACTAGGGAAGGGTAAATTCAAATCCCTTGAAAAAAAAGGGATTTTTGAAAGGTTTTTGTGCTGTTTTCCCCTGAAATTGTATATAAAAATGAGTATTGAGCATTGGAATCTATCGCATTTATACTGGGCCTTTGCATCGGAAGTTTCTTGAATGTATGTATCTACCGAATCCCGGCATCAAAATCCATTGTATCGCCGGGGTCCACCTGTATGTCCTGCAATCAGCCGATCCGTTTTTACGACAACATTCCCGTGATCAGCTACTTGCTGCTGAAAGGGCGCTGCAGGAACTGCAAAACCTCTTTTTCCATCCGGTATCCCATGATCGAGCTGCTGAGCGGTTTATTTGCGCTCGGAGTATTCCTGCGCTGGGGAATGCACCTGGAATCTCTGATTTATTACGGATTCATCGCAGTCCTGATGGTGATCACCTTTATTGACATCGATCATTATATTATTCCGGATGTCATTTCCCTTCCCGGCATTCCCGTCGGCGTCATCGCCAGTTTTTTTTTGCCGGAAATGACGGTTAAGGCATCCATGCTGGGGCTGCTGTTGGGCGGCGGAATCTTGTACACCGTAGCCTGGACCTATGAACGCCTTGCCCATAAAGAAGGCATGGGCGGCGGCGATATCAAGCTGCTGGCCATGATCGGCGCTTTTGTCGGCTGGAAAGGGGTTCTGGTGACCCTGTTTACCGGATCCATCGTCGGAACGCTGGCAGGCGGCGCCGTCATGCTCTATACCCGATCCTCCCTGAAACTGAAGATTCCGTTCGGACCTTTTCTGGCAATCGGTGCCATGGTTCACATTTTTTTTGGCAAAGACCTGATATACTGGTACTGGAACGGGCTGCAGTAACACAGGAGACTGAATCCGGGCCTGCTTTCATGCTTCGGGTCGTGCTGAAAAAATACGGGGTTATATGAGAATAGCCGTGCTTTCGGACATTCATGGGAATCTGGATGCCTTCCGGGAAGTCCTTCAGGATTTAGACCGATTCCGGGTGGATCAGGTGATCTGTCTGGGAGATATGATCGGCTATGGGCCGGAGCCCGAAGAAACCGTCCGGCTGATTCGGGAACGCGCCATTCCCTGTGTGATGGGCAATCATGAAATGGCTGTGGTAAAGCCTCAGCTTCAGGAGTGGTTCAACCCGCAAGCACGGGAATCGATTCAAAAGACCCAGACCCTGCTTTCCAGCGAATCGCTTTTGTACATTCACGGTTTGCCGAGCTCACGAATCATCGAGCATTTTCGGTTTGTTCACGGATGTCCGCCAAACTCCCCTTTCATCTATCTCTATCAACTGTCCGAAAGCCGCCTGATGGAAATCTTTCGGAAAAGCGCTGAACGGATCATTTTTGTCGGGCATACCCATAATCTGAAGCTGATCTGCTTTGACGGCCATGCTATTGTCCACAAACCCCTGCGTCAGGGGATCGTCCCTTTGAACGCTGATAACAGCTACATCATCAATGCAGGCAGCGTGGGACAACCCAGAGACGGTAACAATACCGCAAAATATGTCATTGTGGACACGCTGGCGCATTCCCTTGAAGTCCGTTTCGTGCCCTATGATATTGCCACGGTGTACCGAAAAATTATGGACGCCGGTTTGCCGAAATCACATGCCGAAAGATTGTGGTGACTGCTTTTGAACCAGCTCTTTCCATTTCCGGTCGACCCTTTTCTGTGTGTCATCGATCATCTCATCGGTTATCAGTCCGAATCGCCCCTGTGATTTTAAATACGTTTTTACGGGGATTTTTCTTTCAGGAAAGACATTGATGGTGTATTCCCAATCTTCTTCGAAGCACTCATTATCCTTTGAAAAACGCCATTTTCTCACTTCATAAATGGGGAATACATTGGACTGGGTTGCCATGCGCATGACCTGAATCGTATTGGCGGGATCGATGCGCCACCCTGGGGGACAGGCGGACAAAAGGTGAATGAACTTCATGCCGGAAATCTGGCGCGCCTTTTTGAATTTCCGATACAGATCATCCGGATAGGCCACCGATGCGGTGGCCATATAGGATATGTGATGGGCCAGCATGATCTGCTCGATATCCTTTTTGAATTCTTCCTTGATGGATCCGGCAGGCGTGGTCGTCGTCCATGCGCCCAG
>CAIVVZ010000644.1 GCA_903909505.1 uncultured Desulfobacteraceae bacterium | reverse complement strand
TGCTTCACGGTTTTAAGCTCGGGCCGGATTTTGGCGATCATGGGCTTGAAATCGGCATGAAAAATGATGGCTTCGGCTTCGGCATTGTTCAAAATATAGGTGTATTCGGCAGCGGAAAGGCGAATGTTAAGGGGCAGCAGCACATCGCCGGTTAAAGCCATGCCGAAATAAAGCTCAAGATACCGGTAGGAGTTAAAATCCAGCATGGCCACCCGTCCGCCAGGGGAAATGCCCATTCCCTGTTCCGCATGAAATACCTGATAAACGCGTTTTTCAACGTCTTTGTATGTCCAACGGACATCACCGTCCACCACCGCCACTTTTTCAGGATACAGTTTGACCGCTCTTTTCAGGATTCGACTGGGGGTCATGGGTACGTGCATGAGGTTCTCCTTTTGTTGAGACTGAAGACAGATAGCGGAAGACAGAAGACTGAAAGGGGGTTCAGACTTCTGTCTTCCGCCATTACCTTACAATTATCCGAAGAATGGGGGCATACTCAATTACTTATTCTGGGTAAAGAGATCCTTATTGGACGAGCGCATGTCCCGCTTCAGGATTTTTCCGGTGGGGGTTTTGGGAAGCGCATCCATGAGCATGATTTTCTTGGGCACCTTGAAGGGTGCCAGCTCTTTTTTGCAGCGGTCGATGATTTCCTGCTCCGTTACCGTTTCACCGCGCCGGACCACGACAAAGGCCGTGACCGCTTCAACCCATGAGGGATGGTTAATGCCAACCACCGCCACTTCCTCGATGCGGCTGTCCTGGTAGATCACTTCTTCCACCTCGCGGGTGGAGACGTTTTCCCCGCCGGTTTTGATCATGTCCTTTTTGCGGTCCACGACCGCGATATACCGGTCCACATCCAGAACGCCGATATCTCCGGAATGAAACCATCCGCCTTTCATGGCTTCCTCGGTTTTCTGAGGTTCCTTGAAGTACATCATCAGGGCATGGGGGCCTTTGCCGCAGATCTCTCCGGGAACATTGATGTCGGTGATCGGCAGGTTTTCTTCATCTTCCAGACGGGTTTCCATGTTGAGCCCCGCCATGCCGGCGGAACCCAGTTTGGTCATGGCGTCCTTGGCTTTTAAAATCGTGTGATACGGGGCCAGCTCGGTCTGTCCGTAATAATTATAGACCTTGCTTCCCGGAAGGCGCTTCATCATTTCCTTCAGGACTTCAACGGGCATGATGGATGCGCCGTAATAGCATTTTTTCAAACTGGACAAATCGTATTTATCGAAATCGGGATGGCGCATCAGTCCGATCCAGACCGTAGGCGGCGCGAAAAACACGGTTGCCTTGTAGTCCGCGATGGTTTTCAGGATTTTATCGATTTCCGGCGTCACCAGGATATTGGTGGCGCCGACCCAGAACATGGGATTCAAGAACACGTCCCGCTGGGCGCAGTGAAAGATGGGAAGGGCATTCACGCTGATATCCTCCGATTCGTACCCGCCATCGATGATGGCACCCATGTACTCGGACATCAGAGCCTGGTTGCTGATGACGACGCCCTTCGGCAGAGACTCGGTGCCGCTGGTATAGGTCATCTGGCAGGGGTCGTCGATGTTCAGGACCGTGTCCGGCTCGGTTGCGGGATGGGCCTGGTACCAGGCATCAAAATCCTTGAACCGGTCGCTGACAGGGGGTTTTCCCGCGCCCTGGGTGGACCAGATCAGGGTTTTTACGGTCGGCATGTCGTCCAGAACATCCTTTACCAGATCGTACAGCGCATCTTCCACGATAAACACCGTGCTTTCGGAATGGTTGATGCAATAGGTGATGTCTTTTCCGCGCAGCAGGTAATTGATGGCCAGATACACGGCCCCGGCCTTGCAGCATCCCAGCCAGGTCAGCACATGGTGGATCGTGTTGTGGGCCAGAATCGCCACACGGTCGTATTTTTGAACCCCGAGCCCGATCAGGGCGTTGGCCACCTGGTTGGACTGATCTTCAAGCTCGGAATAGGTCAGGCTCTTGTCTCCGAAAATCAAGGCTTTTTTGTCCGGATAGTGGTACCGGCTTCTGCGGATCATGTCCGCGATGACCCATCGATTGACCTTGTTGTAGCGGTTTTTCAAGAACTCGATGGTATCCTTGTTGACGACGTTGTAACGGGCCGATTCTTCCTGAGTCAAAGGTGTGTTTTTCCAGTCGGACATGTTTGTCTCCTTTTTACAGCATTTCGATGGCGCAGGCCATGGACACGCCGCCGCCGCCGCAGAGGGTGGCAAGGCCCAGCGTGTTGCCGCGTTTTTTCATGGCATGAATCAGGGTGACCATGATCCGGGCGCCGGTTGCGCCAACGGGGTGTCCCAGGCCGATGCCCGAACCGTTGACGTTGGTGATCTCTCGGTTCAAGCCCAGCTCTCTTTCGCAGCCAATGTACTGAGCCGCAAAGGCTTCATTGACTTCGATCAGCTCGAAATCCGCCAGTTTAAGTTTGTTTTTATCCAGCAGGTTTTTAATGGCCGGAACCGGGGAAAGGCCCATGATCGCCGGATGGCAGCCGCCTCTTGAAGTGGCCTTGATCCGGGCGATGGGGGTAAGGCCCAGCTCCTTGGCTTTTTCCGCGGACATGATGATCATGCCGGCTGAGCCGTCATTGAGGCCGCTGGAATTGCCGGCCGTGACCTTGCCGGTTTTGGGAATGAATCCCGGAGGCAGTTTCTGTAGTTGTTCCAGGGTCATCCCGGGGCGGAAATGCTCGTCCTTATCGAAAATAATCGGCGGCTTTTTTCTTTGGGGAACTTCAACCGGAACGATTTCCTCTTTAAAAGAGCCGTCGAGCGTGGCCCGTTCGGCGTTATTGTGGCTTCTTAAGGCCACTTCATCCATTTCCTCGCGGCTGATGTTGTGAAGATGGGCCACGAATTCTGCGGTATGTCCCATGATATAGGGTTTGCCGACAAAGAATTTGGCCGGGGCTTCTTCCAGATTGAGCGGTGCCGTGGCATCCAGGGGCATGACCATGGAGCCGCAATGCAGGGCATGAATCATGGCATCGACAAACTGCTGATCCTGAAGCCGGCATCCCCAGCGGGCTCCGGGGACCGTGTAGGGAACGCCGGACATGTGCTCCACGCCGCCGGCCAGGATGATATCGGCCATGCCGGCCTGAATCATGGCCATGCCCGAAACCACGGCTTCCATGCCGGAAATGCAGACCCGGTTGATGGTGGCGGCCGTCACGGTTTCCGGAATGCCGGCCATGAGCGCGGCCACCCGCGTCGTGTTCAGGGTGTCGTGATGTTCCAGGCAACACCCGTAGCGCACATCATCGATCAGGGCCGGGTCGATATTGGCCCGTCTGACGGCTTCTTTCATGGTGATGCTGGCAAGCGTTGCGCCGTTTAAGTCTTTCAAGCTGGCGCCGAACGCGCCGATGGCGGTGCGACAGGCGGAAACAATGACTACGTCTTTCATTTCTTTATCTCCTTTTATTTTCCACCGAAGGCATCTTCGACAAGATCGGTTGCCGTGCTGTCCAAGGTGAGGATCACATTTATTTTTCCGAAGGTTACCGGCAGAACCGTATTGATAAAGAACCTCGCAGTTGCGATCTGTCCCTCATAGAATACCGTATCCTTGCTCTTTGCACCTTCCTGCAATTTTTTGGCAGCCACAACCGCCCGCCAAAGCAGCATCCATGCCGTAACCGTATCGCCCGTGACGTCCATAAACGTATAGGCATGGGAGAAAGCGGTCAAGGTATAGTCGGATGCGGCCATCCTGCCGATGAAGTCGGCGGTCTTTTCCAGTTCCACCGAAATCGCCTCGGTCTTTTCGGCCAGATCTTCAAGGCCGCTCAGATTTTTGGCGGCTTCAACGGTTTTCCGGATTTCCGTCAACAGATCCCTGAAAGGCTGACCCTTATTGAGCCCCAGTTTTCTTCCCAGAAGATCCATGGCCTGAATGCCGTTTGTGCCCTCGTAGATATGGGTGATCTTGCAATCCCGGAGAAGCTGCTCCTGGGGATATTCCTTGGTATAACCATATCCGCCGAAAATCTGAACCCCCTGGCTGCATACCTCGAAGGCCCTGTCCGAGACATAGCCCTTGGCAATGGGAATCAACAGATCAATGAGTCCCTGATACCTGGTTATTTCAGCCGGGTCCTTGCTGACATGGATCATGTCCTCGCAAAAGCCGATGAAATAGATAATGCTCCGACCCCCTTCCGTATAGGCCTTCATGTTCAGAAGCATCCGGCGAACATCCGGGTGCTGAATGATGGGAACCGGGGGAGCGTCCTTTCCGCCGGCCAGAAGATGCCTGCCCTGGACGCGTTCCCTTGCGTAGTTCAGCGCATTCTGCAAGGATGCGGACGCGCAGCCCAGTGCCTGCATCCCCACATCCAGACGGGCCTCGTTCATCATGACGAACATGGCCCGCATGCCTTTATTTTCTTCACCCAGCAGGGTTCCCCGGCACTGACCCTTCCCGCCCAGGGTCAGGGAGCAGGTGGGGCTTCCGTGGATACCCATTTTTTCTTCAATGCCGGTGCAGACGACGTCATTGGGTTCTCCCAGGCTGCCGTCGTCGTTGACCCAGATTTTCGGGGCCAGAAACAGGGAAATGCCGGAGGTGCCCGCGGGCGCGCCTTCGATCCGGGCCAGAACCGGATGGATGATGTTCTCCACCAGGTCATGCTCCCCGCTGGAGATAAAAATCTTGTTTCCGGATAGGGAATACGTGCCGTCGTCGTTTTTCACGGCGGTTGTCGTCAAGGCGCCTACATCCGAGCCGGCCTGAGGTTCGGTAAGGAGCATGGTCCCGCTCCATTCGCCATTGTACATTTTTTTCAGAAACAGATTTTTTTGTTTTTCCGTGCCGAATCTCTCCACCAGTTTTCCGGCTCCGTGAGACAAAAGGATGGTCAGGGTAAACGGGAAATTGGCCCCATAAAAATAGTTTTTTACCGCCTGGGCAACGGCTGCCGGCATGCCCTGTCCACCCCATTTGGGATCATCGCACAAGGCAATCCATTCACCTTCCTTGAAAAGATCATAAATGCGATGGAAAGGTTCCGGAACCTTAACCGTGCCATTTTCAAGTTTGCATCCTTCCTCGTCGGCGATTTTAAAGACGGGCAGCATTTCCTTGACAGCCAGATTGCGGGCTTCGGAAAGGATCAAATCCACTGTTTTTTTAGTAAACTCGGCAAAACGTTCGTGTTTTGCCAGTTTTTCAACTTCCAACTGTTCGTGAAGGACAAACTCCACATCTCTTTTGTCTGTAATTACTTGTGCCATGAGGGTGTCTCCTTGATTTCTTTTCAGATTAATTTATATTTTTATCGGGCAGGCAAGACTCAGCCCGGCGGCTTCTTTCAGGGTGATGATAGCCGGGACGGCGCCGTATGTACCAGCACAAGTCGTGCCAATTCAAATTGATTCAACAATTCGAATAGATAACATATTGGCAGAAAAGATCAACCCCCTGGTACAGTTATATCTGTACTATTTGCCTGTTTTACAATATAACTGTTCCAGGGTAATGATTTTATAGGATTGAAGCATCGCTTTAAAAAATAAACTTGCGTAAATGCCATCACGCTACCGAATAAATCATGAACATCGATGAAAAAGATTTTTTCCGACAGGTCACGCTCCGGATCTGCGGCAGTCTGGAAATTGAAAAAGCCCTGTGGCAATGTCTGCTGTACATTCAGGATTTTCTGCCGGCAAGCCAGATGAGCCTTCATATCTATCATCGCGATGCAGGTGTTGTGGAAACCGTGGCAAATGCCACCCGCGAAGGATTCAGGGCCATGGCCCTGAATTCCCAGCTCTCGGATCTGACGCGAAAGCGCATTGAAAAACTGGGACTGATCCGGGTCCGGATCATCCCCAGACTCGGGGATGATCCGGTGTGCAGTCCGGTCGCCGAGAAATTCAATGCCCTGGATCTGCCGGCCGTGGTTTCCGACCTGGTTCTGGAGGGAAAGCTCCTGGGGGTTCTGGCAATTTTCGGAAACGGCCGCATCCCTTTCACGGATGAACATGTCCAGCTCATCGGCATGATCAACGAGCCTTTTGCCGTGGCTCTGACCAATAGCCTGCGATACCGTGAGCTGAAGAAACTCCGGGATCTTCTGGCGGACGACAACCGGTATTTGCAGGATGAGCTGCGGCGGATGGTCGGCGAGGATGTCATTGGTTCGGATTCCGGATTAAAGCCCGTCATGGTTCTGGTCCGGCAGGTGGCGCCCCTGGACAGTCCGGTGCTGCTGCTCGGTGAAACCGGGTCCGGTAAGGAAGTGGTGGCCAATGCCATTCATAAAGCCTCCTTGCGCAGACAGGAGCCGTTTATCAAAGTCAATTGCGGCGCCATCCCCCCGACCCTGATGGACAGCGAACTGTTCGGACATGAAAAAGGCGCGTTTACAGGCGCCCTTTCCCAGAAAAGAGGCAGAATCGAGCGGGCCAATACCGGCACCTTGTTTCTGGATGAAATCGGAGAACTGTCCCTGGAAGCACAGGTCAGGCTGCTTCGCGTACTCCAGGAAAAAGAGATCGAGCGCATCGGTGGATCGGGCCCGATTGCCGTGGATATCCGCGTCATTGCCGCCACTCATCGGAACCTTGAAAAAATGCTGGGTACCGGCGCATTCCGGGAAGATCTGTATTTCCGACTTCGGGTGTTTCCGATCTCCATCCCGCCCCTTCGCAACCGGATGATGGATCTGCCGGCCCTGGTTCAGCACTTTATTCAAAAAAAAGCCCGCGAGATGAAGCGGAGCCCGGCTCCGGGACTGGCACCCGGAGCCCTGGAGCGCCTGATGGCCTACCACTGGCCCGGCAATGTCCGCGAGCTGGAAAATGCGGTGGAGCGAGCCCTGATTCTCAGCCGGGGAGAGGCGCTGGTCTTTGACGATATCGCGCACAAAACCGATAATGCCGGAGTGGACCGAATTTTACCCTTACCGGCACCGGAAATCCTGGATCTGAACGCAATGACGAGCCATCACATCCGCCGGGTCCTGGACATGTGTCACGGCCGCGTGGAAGGGGAAAAAGGGGCTGCCGGGCATCTGAACACGCATCCGTCCACGCTGCGGAAACGGATGCGAAAACTGGGGATTCCGTTTGGCCGAAAGGCTGCAAAAATGCATCCGGGCAAACCGACCCTTTTTTGATGATGCCGTTAGAAGCGCCTTCAGTGAAACCACGAGTGGAACGGATGTACAGAAACTGTTCTTGACAGGGTTCCGGGCAGGTGCTACTGAATTTTTATAAAATATAACGGCATACAAGTTGACATTTTGTGCAACCAATTTGATATGTTACTTCATAAATTAGTCAAATGGATATCTTTTTATATTACTTGCGATATCGGATCATCAACTCCAAGATGAAGGAACCCCCATGTCCGAAGTCAGACTTGGTACATTGCTGATAGAAAACGAACTCGTCACTGCCGGACACATTCAGGATGCGCTTGTAAAACAGCTATCAACTCCGGAATTGCCATTGGGACAGATTCTTTGCCAGATGGGTGTTCTGCGTTCGGATGACCTCGAACTGCTTCTTGACCGCACCAATAAGAGACAGAAACTTAGTAAAATACTTCTTAAAAACATGCTGAACGATGAATCCGGACTAAACGATGCCATCAATCTGAGTCGGAGGGAACGGATTCCGCTCGAAAAGGCATTGCTCAAGCTGAATCTGGTGAGTGAGGAACACCTGGCACGGGCCATTGCCAGCCAGTATGATCTTCCGTATATGGATATTGCCCAGTTTAATCTTGATCCGGAGATGGCGCGGATTCTTAACGCAAATTACGCTCAAAAGCACAAGATCGTCCCCATTGCCTCGGATGGTCAAAGCATCACGGTTGCCATGGCGTATCCACTGCCGCGGAACGAATTGAGGCAGATTGAAAACTTCACTCAGTTCCGGATCATACCTGTCATTGCCAAAGAGCGTGATATCGCCGCTGCCATGCAACAACTTTACAATATCGAAAGCCCAACGGCTGCTACACATGCGGCGCCTTTTTTCGAAATCTCCGAAGACGCATTCCGGGATCCTGCCAGACCCAAAATGATCGGAGATGTCACTCACGCCGATATCGACTATTTTATAAAAAAACTACTTTTTATGGGTATTTTAAAGAGAGCCAGAGATATTCATTTCGAATCCGCGGAAAAAGGCATGACCGTCCGATACCGGATTGACGGCATGCTTCAGACCCTTAACATGGGTGAAGATAAAGAGCTGATCAACGCCAACAGACAAAAGATTTTTTCAAGAATCAAGACTCTCTGTGATATGGATATTGCCGAACGCCGCCGGCCACAGGATGGCAGCTTCGCAATAAAAGCAATAAAGGCCGATAATATTCGATGCATTGATTGTCGCGTTTCGACGGTTCCCGCCCAGTACGGTGAAAACGTGGTTATTCGCATGGTCGACAAGAGCAATAAATTAAAATCACTCGAGAATCTTGGATATTTCCCTGATCAGATCAAGGAGTTAAGTCATGCTCTGAACAAACCGGCGGGCATTTTTCTGGTTACCGGTCCAGCCGACTCCGGCAAATCGTCCACGCTCCATGCCTTTCTTTCAAAAATCACTACCCCGGAATCCAAGACCCTGACGGTTGAAGACCCGATAGAATATGCGCTTGAAGGCGTCACCCAGACGGAAGTCAACGAAATTATCGGCAACACTTATGCCAAATTGCTTCACTCCTTTTTGCGCCAGGATCCCGACAACATTCTGGTCGGTGAAATCAGGGACTCGGAAACAGCGATGGTCGCCTTACGTGCGGCCATGACCGGCCACACCGTACTCAGCACACTTCATGCCAATGATTCCACCGGCGTTGTCAACCGCCTGCTCGACATCGGCATCGAGGCAAGCATCGTTTCATCGACACTTCGCTGCGTGCTCGCCCAGCGCCTGGTCCGTCAGATTTGCCGCGAATGTGCTGCCCCGCACACCCCGTCGCCGAAAATACTGGAGGAGTTCGGGCTTCCTGCCAGTCCGCACGTCGCCTTTAAGAAAGGCAAGGGATGCGTCAGATGCAACTACACCGGATACAGCGGCAGACTACCCATTATTGAGCTCTGGCTCCCAAACCGTGAGGAATTGACGGCATTAAACCGCAGGCCGGACGATATCCTGTTGCGGCAAAAGGTGTTTGCACCCGGGGGGCGGGCAACCTTGCTGGAAGACGGCTTCAGAAGGGTACTTGCAGGCATGACGACCCTGGAGGAGCTGCTGCGGGTTGTTCCCCATGATCAGATGGAATCCGATCGGGACCGCCTCAAACTGATGCTCGACTCATATGCACAGTGAAGCGATATGCCCTTAAGCAACGCTTCAAAGCAAAGATTACAGGAAACACAGGAAGGCGTGCCGCCCTCCCCTTTTTCCCACCGGCCGATCATGTCGGGCTCCCGGATCAGGGGCCGGCACAGGGAAATATAATCCGCATCCCGATTCCGGATGACTTCCTCCATCATCCCAAAACTTCTCAGTCCGCCGACCACCATGACCGGAACCTTGACCGCTTCCTTGATCTGTCTGCACCAGGGCCTGAAATACCCTTCCTGATCCGGACCCTTGATCTTTGTACGGAATTCCGTCTGGCTGTATCGCTTGCCCCTCAATCCCTGGCTGATTTCGATGGCATCAAAACCCCACTCGGCACAACGGACGGCAGCGGTTTTGCCTTCGGAAAATTGAAGTCCTTCGGGAAATCCGTCCGCAACTCCGATTTTAATCATCACCGGGTAATCATCGCCGACCTTTGTTCGAATATCTTTATAGATTTCGTGAAGGAAGCGCAGCCGTTTTTCCGGACTGCCTCCCCAGGCATCGGTTCGAAGATTGGTAAAAGGGGATAAAAACAAGCTGGGCAGATAGGCATGAGCCCCGTGAACCTGAACAGCATCAAAACCCGCTTCTCGAGCCCTGACAGCAGCGTCACCGAAAGCCCCGATGACTTCGATGATTTTATCTTCCATCATGGTCCGGTATTCCAAATCGCAGTAAGGATCGTTTGCGACCACCGATGGTGCAACAGCTTCGGATTTTCTGTGTTTCTGATACACAGCCGATTCCCTGCCGCCATGAAAGAGCTGCAGGGCGATTCCGGCGCCGTGGGCATTGGCTGCATGGACGAGTTTTTTCAGCCCGGGTATGGCTGAATCATCACTGACGATGTTCTGAAAGGCGGAAATCCGGCCCGAAGGATGGACGCTGGCAATGCCGCTCACGATCAGTCCCACCCCGCCCCTGGCCAACTCTTCAAAAAGATGAATCTGTTTTTCAGTTACATGACCGTATTTATCCGCGCACCCGTCATAGGTAGCGGACCGGACAAAGCGGTTGCGCAGCCGGAGTCTGCCGATTTTCATGGTTTCAAATAAGATGCTCATTGAAAACCCCGTTTATCTGCCGGTAAAAACTGGTTTTCGCTTTTCAAGAAAAGCGATAAAGCCTTCCCTGCAGTCTTCGCTGCTTCGAACCGTTGCACTGCCCTGCGCTTCCACATCCAGCCCGGCATCCAATCCTTCGTACAGCCCTGTGGAAATAGCGTCCAATACACAGCGCACGGCGATCGGGGGACGATCTGCCAATTCTCTTGCTAAAGCCAATGCGTCTTCCATCAGCGCTTCGGGTGCGGATAGCTGATTAATGAGCCTGATCTCAAATGCTTGCGCAGCGGAGACTTTTTTGCTCAGCAGGATCATTTCAAGTGCCCTGGATCGGCCCACGATCCGCGAAAGGCGCTGAGAGCCCCCCCAGCCGGGAATGATGCCCAGGTTGAGTTCCGTAAGGCCGACCATGGCCTTGGGCGCATCCGCCATGATCCTGAAATGGCAGGAAATGGCCAGCTCAAGCCCGCCGCCGAGCGCATGGCCGTTGATGGCGGCGATGACCGGTTTGGAGAAGCGATCGATCCTTCGCCACAACGTGCGCGCCTTGGGGCTGATGATGGGTGCATTGAGGGCATCGCTGACATCAAAGCCTGCTGAAAAACACTTCTCGCCTGCGCCGGTAAGGATAAGGACCCGGACATTGCTGTCATTTTCCACAACACCGATCACATCCTCGAATTCATTCAACGTCGCCAGATTCCAGGTATTGGCCGGCGGGTGATCGATGGTGATGATGGCGATATGCCCGTTCAAATCGAATTTTATGTTCTGGTATGAAGGCAATTATATTCTCCTTTACGTTACAGCTTGATCGAAATTTTGGCTGCCCGTGCAGCCTAGCGGTTGCACGGGCCTGATTCAAAACTAGGATGCTTCACCCGTTGCCACCGGATCAACAACAACGGCTCTGGGATCATACATTTTTTCCTGGATGAAAATGCCGGGAAGCAAGGCACACATCAGATAAGCGATGCCGCAGG
>CAIVVZ010000643.1 GCA_903909505.1 uncultured Desulfobacteraceae bacterium | reverse complement strand
GGTCGAGTAGTATTTTTTTATTGGATGTCTGGTCGATCTCTTTAATCTCCAGAGTTACCCGCTCGTCACCGACATTATCGCGGACTTCGATTTCCAGCGCGAGCCACGACTTAGGCGAAGGCTTTTCTGACAGAGTTGAATGACTCACGATTGTCACCGGTTTGAACGGCTTGATCTGGAACCATTCACAGAAGTGCTCTGTCAATCTCCGGCATGACAGAGTGGCGAAGATTACCTGGTCGAGGACGCACTCCAGTAACTCGGCGAAGTAGGCCGGCCGGAAAGCAACTGCCTCAATCGGGCAAGCCTCGGGGTTTCTGGGAGTGTTATTTACTCCAAATATCGGGTGGTAGAAGTTTGGCACATCGGTCGGCAGCGGATTGACACTGTCTGTCTCTGAACGGGGGATATTCAGGATTGGCTTGTTGTCCTTGCCTTTTTCTTTGGCAAGCATGTGGTAGTAGTGCCAATCATTTGCGAACATCCCAAAACTCATGAGCGCTTTGATGTAGTCGGAAACTGAAATATTATCGGAACACCTCCAGCTCGTGGTTCCGTCTGGCAGGTCGTACAGATTGACGTAGCCGTTGTCTGTCAGCAGCTCTTTTTTGTAGCTGGAAATCCGGCTGGGCGGTGCTTTGAACTCCATCCGTTGGAGTTCAAACAAAATGTCGGGTCCGGCGTTCAAGAGCATATGGAGGTACTCGTTTCCGCTATTACAGGGCATCCCGATCCATCTCTGCATGGAAATCGGGTGCATGGAGCAGGCGGTATGGCCTACAACATGCATAAATTCAACAACTTGTCTTGATCCGGGCTCTCTGCGTTTCATAGCAGCTCTCCCTTCGTATACGGCGGCTTTGAATTTTCCTTCCGGAAACCGCTAGCCTTGTTATGCCAGATGAAATTATCTAAGTCAAGAGGGAAAAATTTTGAATTAGTGAATAATATTTCATTTAACATTAGCTTTGATTATCTCCCTGTTACATCACACTGTTGTGATGACTGAGGGATTTAATCATTTTTTGATTATTTTCCTCATTGCAGCAATCTTCGGTCTCGGCTGGGCTGAGCCCAGACGGAAGTGTGCTAAATCAAGGGGATGAATCTTTATGATATTTGACTTTTAATTTTCCAGTCATTAGGATATGATTTTTGTATGGAAAAAGAACAAGTATTAGTATTAATCGATTCGAACGCCATTATTCACCGCGCTTATCATGCGCTGCCTAAAACGATGGCGACGCGCAAGGGTGAATTGACGAACGTTGTTTATGGCTACACCACGACTTTGATCAAGGTGTTGGAAGATTTGAAGCCGGATTACATCGCCGCGTCATTTGATGTGTCGAAAAATACTTTCCGGCTGGCGGAGTATGCACAGTACAAAGCCCACCGAGTCAAAGCTGATCAGGAACTTTATGACCAGATTCCGCGGGTGCGGGAATTACTGGGAGTGCTTAATATTCCGATTTACGAAATGGAAGGATTTGAGGCAGATGATGTGATAGGGACGATTGCAAGCAAATTCGAAATCCGAAATTCGAAATCCGAAACAAATTCCCAAATTCCAAATTCCAAATTCCAAATTCGTGTCTACATCGTCACCGGCGACAAAGATGCCTTTCAGCTGGTTGATGACAATATTTTTGTCT
>CAIVVZ010000642.1 GCA_903909505.1 uncultured Desulfobacteraceae bacterium | reverse complement strand
GTACGCCAAAGGGATTAAAATCACTGACAAGGAAATACAATCATTAGCTCTCGAAAGAGATGAATTTCATGGTGAATGGAATTACACAATACGGCCACGATAATTTGATTATGTTAATATGTAACGTGTCCTAAGGAACAACGACATGTCAATACCAAACATCATAAAACGAGAAATACCCCCGACATATCCCGGAGAAATGCTTGAGGAAGATTTTATGCCTGACTATGGCTTGACAACCGCATCGTTGGCGGATGCCTTGGGTGTTACGCGTCAGACAATCAACGAAGTGTTAAGAAATAGACGCGCCATCACCCCTGTCATGGCCTTAAGGCTTTCCCGCCTTTTTGGAAATTCTCCTGAATTCTGGCTGAATGCACAACATGCAATCGATTTATGGGAATCCGAAAAATGCTTTGAAAATGAACTCAATAAAATACGGCTACTCCATGCGGCTTGATTCTGATGATTCTTTAAATTCTTCTTCCTTCAAAGCCACCAGCATTTATTGACTTTTATGACAGTGCCACGGGCTTTAAGGGGTTGACGCTTAAAATTGCTTCCTGGTCCTGGGGATGGGATTTCAAATAGGTGTGAATGGCCTGCATTAAGATTTCCGATCTGGTTGTTGGTTCACTGTGACAGCAGTCAAAGGGATTCTCCGTGGTAAAGCCAAAGATGGGATACTGTTATCGGACAAGCTTGACCACGGCTTTCCGGCCACTGAAAATCCCTATTGTGACTTGAACGATAGATCGCATATTCATCAACTGCAGAATGATTCGCGGCCTTCAGGACGGCGTTTTTTTTGTCATCATCAAGAACAGATGCGAGCTTTCTAAAAGAATAGCGCCCCCTTACATACCCCACCATCATGGCATCCTGCATGGCCCAGGCATAGTCGCCATTAACGAACCGTACCAGTCCCTTTTTGCAGTAGCAGGAAAAAATCGGGTGTTTAAGGTCGATGGGTTTGCATTCTACAAAGAGGCCATCCTGATCGCTGAGAATGGGTAGTTGATCCCGTTTTAAATCGAAGAAAATATCAGGCATCTTGTCGGGGTGTTTCTTGTCGACGTTTGTAATTTTTGGTTCCCGGATCACCTTGCCAAACAGAGCGCAGTTGAATCCATCAATGTCACCGCTTTTTCGCAAACGGTTTTCAATAATCTCGGCCAGTACCTGGGTCATGGTATCTTCATCCGCGGATTGCATAAGAAAGCCGGAAGGCGGCATTTCTTCAAGTAATTGCCAGGCCTTTTTGATTACCCTACAAATAAGCAGAATGATACGTTGTGGGATTTGCGAATGCGGTAGTGTATACTCTATGCCGTGAGTAAAGAAGCCGATCGCCATCAGCTTTTCCTTATGGGGAAGGCATCAAGATGATGGCGCAGAATATCCAGGGCACACAGACGGGCACGGCTTAATGTCCAATAACGATATTGGCCAATGATCCCCACGATCAGATGCCCTTCTTCATGAACAATGACACGGCTGCAGCCTGTTTTATTAGCTTCTTTGGTGACTTGAGAAATCAGTTCTTTCCGTGCCGTTTGCGTCAGGCTTGCAGAAGCGGAAGGTGAAGAAACAGCAAAAAAATGCCACGGCGAACGAAATTCCTGCTTCTCAATCTCTACCTCGTCGATCGATACCGTTTCATTCGTAATATCGAAAGATGGGGCGAGCAATTGTTGAAGTTCCGCATAAAAAGCATTGCGGTCATTTTTTGCAGGGGCACTGTTGGCGCGTTCTCGCGCCTTCTTGAATGGCTCGGCGACTTCAAGCGTATCTTTCACAACTTGCCGGTCAAACTTATCCATACCGTAGAGATCGAATATGAAGTCGTTAATCGCCTTCCACGGTTTACTGAGCGCAGTTTCAAGCTGACTGGACAAATTCACGGCTCGTTGCCTTTGCTGCTTGGACAACAGATCGATTGCCGGAAACGGAAAATCCTCGATGTTCTCCTTAAGAAAAGTTCTTCGTTCCGCGCCCATCCTCGAACTCGTCATCAGGACATGATACCTGAACAAAATACTATGCGTGATCAGATGGAGAAGTGCAACGACACAATCTGCCTCCTTACTGCCGGCAGCGGAAAAGCCGTAATAGCTTTTACTGAAAACAGTCGATTCCCGCACCACCCATGATCTGGGCGAAAACAAGGAACTGCCCGGTGATTCCGGCACAATAAGAAGTGGTGGGACATACAGCTCCGGGCTCCGCGGCCGATGAGCAGTGGCGTACCCAAAGTCAAGAAGCAAAGACAAATCAACAGAAAAACCGCCATCTCCGGGAGGCGCAAAATCAGGAAAATTAATCATGAACGATGCATCCCCCTGAGATTGTTTTGGCGAACGATCGTACCCCCGTCCCGAGTACAGCCCCTGGCTTTCCCAATAATTCTTGACAGTAGGCAACTCCAGTTCATCAAGCTTACGGACCACTTCCACATCAAGAGGAGTTCCCACCGCCAGCGTTTTCAGAAGCCGTGAATCCTTAACAGCCTCACTGGCAGCTACCGGCTGAGCAGATTGATAATCAATGCGGATGCGCCCTTTGTCATTGAGGTCCATTTCAAAATGGGGCGTAACAAAATAAAAATGGTGATTGGCGGCGGGCACTCGATTACGTGCAAAAAACAGCATGAAGGGCTGATTCATATCCGGCCACACCGCACTATCCGACAGGTTGGACCCATTCAGTATCCCTGTAATTTCAATCCCC
>CAIVVZ010000641.1 GCA_903909505.1 uncultured Desulfobacteraceae bacterium | reverse complement strand
CAGGTAAGCGATTCGACGTCCAAGACCAGTCTTGACGAATGCTTTTGAAAACAAGAATGCCGAAACAATCAGCCAGATCGTAGTATTCGCATATCCTGACAGCGCCTCACCGGGCTTCAGTATCCCCGAAAGAGCTGCAAAGGTTACTCCAGCAAACGCTACTGCACCGATCGGAATCGGTTTCAGAATGAACCCAAGGATAACCGCCACAAATATGGCAAACAAATGCCACGCAGGGACTTTCAGCCCAGCCGGCACCGGAGAAAACCAGATTGCGGCACATACAGCCAGAACAATGGCTCCCTTGACCAATTTGTTGTCCAACACATCTTATCCCCCTTCCTTATTTCGCGAATTAGACTTTACTTCTTTTCTGTTTGGTCTTTAATAATATCGGCGCAGCGCACCTGGTTGAAAATCCCGCAATAACAAAAATCACTGAGGCGGATAGCACCTTGCTCTGGAGTCATCTTGCCGGATTCCACCTGTTTCATGACATGTTTGACAAATTTCGGCGGAATCATATGGTGTCCACACATAGTCGTAACAGACAAAGTTACATCGTCAGGCAACTTGTCTTTTTTGCCCCAAACTCCCAATGAATAGTTTATCGAGTGAGGAGTAACTCCCGCTGCTTCGCAGCACGGCATCACTTCATCCAAGATACCGGAAATAACAACAGACATCCCCGTGTCTTTTTCTTTGATCTGTCGAAGAAATTTCACCACTTGCTCTTTGCGAGTAAATACACCGCGCAGTCTGGATTTATCAGACAGCTTTTCTTTGATCTCCTGTGAAGAAAACCGGGTAACCGGACCGGTTTTTACGTCTCCCCAGTTTTCAGAACCTGCTGCCTCAGCTGCAGCGATAAATTCCAAAGCTTTGGGTTTGATTCCGACATCATTAACGCCCTTAGTCTGATACATAAACCATACAAAATCATGCTTTTGAGATTCAATATCTCCGGATCGATGTAATGAGTGTGTCATTTTTTCTCCCCCTATTCCATCGAAAGTGGCCGTCCGAGGCCTACATTAACTTTACCGCGGTGCGGCTGAGGAATCTTAAGGTCATCTAGACAATTCAGAGCATTATTCTGGCCTTTTTCGTCAACCCGCAAAATAACGCCCAGAGAAAATACTGTATCGATTTCTTTTTCGACTTTTTGTAATGCTTTCAGCACATTTTGCAAATTTGCTTCAGGACAATGCCCCTCAATTATGACCGACAGCAAATGATAATTCAGGCACTCTTCCCGCAATTTTCCTGTTCCTTTGTCAGGCATAAGGCCAGACAGGGGCGACTGGTCTTGAGGAGCTAGAAACACACCTGCCTGACACATTGCCATCGCTACTTTTTCTGCGTCGCGCAGATACACGCCCAATCCTGGTCTTCCCATATCGATACTAAAACCGACCATTCCCTTTTTGACGCGGCCGGAAACATCATTGGTTTTTACTTCCTCTGTCCCCCTGCCTGTAACACCAGTGACTGGGTGATTCTCAACCGGATCGCTCATCATGTGTTTGAATTCTTTGTAAAAATTATCGAGTG
>CAIVVZ010000640.1 GCA_903909505.1 uncultured Desulfobacteraceae bacterium | reverse complement strand
TAAATAGATAAAAACGGTCGGTACGGCAAAGAACAGGGTTACCCGCTCCTTCTGAATCGCCTCCAGCACGGGTTCCGGCTCAAACCGGCGGTGCAGCACAAGGGTGGCGCACTTGCTGATGCCCCCGTTCAGGATATAATTCTGCCCGAAACAATGGAAAAGGGGGAGAAAGAGATGCAGCCGATCATCGGGGCGAACGCCGGAATGGTTGGATGCGGAAAGGGAATTGGAACCGATATTCATCTGCGTCAATACGGCGCCCTTGGGAAAACCGGTGGTGCCGGATGTATAGAGAATCGCCGCGGGGTCGTGCATATCCGTTTCAACGATTTTAAATTGCGGATCGCCTTTGGCAATCAGATCTTCAAGGGATAAATCGTTTCCGGCCTCGCCTTCGGTGATGATGACATGTTTCAGGTCTGGCAAATCCTCATCAACTACCTCCGTGCGCAGAGATGCGGTTGTCAGCAACACATTGGCGCCTGCGTCGTTCACAATGTATTTCACCTCATGGCGCTTTAACATGGCATTTACGGAAACGGCAATGGCGCCTAATTTCTGAACTGCAAAATATCCGAAAATGAATCCGGGAATATTCGGTAAAAACAATGCCACCCGATCTCCTTTTTCAACCCCCAGCGTTTGCAGTCCATTGGCAAGACGGTTGACATCTTCATCAAGCTGGCGGTAGGAATACGTTTTACCCTCGAAAACCAGCGCCGGTTTATCCGGAAAAAAAAGACGCGCTCGCTCCAGATTTTTTGCGATGTTCATGCATTGCTCCTTTTAATTGAGAATTCATTTGAAGCCAATAACGGCTTGGGATTATGTCAACCCCCGGATGCCTGTTGATGAAGGTTACCCCCTGCCAGCCCGCATCCTAATCTTTAGATCAATTCAATAAGCTATTTTATAATCACATTGCAGCTATAGCGTATTTTGTCAAGAAGAATTGCAAGGGACGGCCAGTTCCGGAGAATTCAGAGGCTGAACCGGCTGTTCTTGACGGATGAGAGGGAGGGGATTATCTTGAAGTAAACATAAAAAAGGAGAGAATATGATTACCGATTCCAATTCATCGATAGTTGCGCAGTTTATTGATCGGCCGGTTGATGGTTTTCCCCCGGGGCTTGACTGACTTTATATGGAGATTCAACATGCACAGACTTCTCCTGCTCTCTCATCATGCGGATGAGTATCTGAGTCTGATTCAGGCTGCCAATCTTCCCGGCCTTAGCATAGCGGCGACTTCGGACGCTGAAGAAGGTGTGATTTGCGGCGCTGACTGCGATATCGTCTTTGGCGAGCCATCCCTCGCATCCAGGGTGATTTCGTATCTTTCGGGCCTTCGCTGGGTGCAATCCACCTGGGCCGGAGTAGAGCCGCTTCTGGATCCCTCACTGCGCCGGGACTATATTCTGACCAACGCCAGGGACGTTTTTGGCGGGTTCATGTCCGAGTATGTCTTTGCATACCTGCTGGCTCACGAACGGCGAATACTCCAACGCCATGTGTCGCAGGCAGCCGGGAAATGGGACAAGACCCTGCCAGGAACACTGCGCGGCAGGAAAATCGGCCTGATGGGTGTCGGATCGATCGGTGCCTGTCTGGCGCGGACAGCCAAGCACTTCGGCATGACGGTCAAGGGATATACCCGGACCAGCGAAACCTGCATGGACGTGGACGCCTATTATCATGGTCCCGACCTGAAGGCCTTTGCCGCGGATCTCGATTACCTGGTGAGCGTTCTTCCCAATACCGCGGGTACGCGCCGCATCGTGGATGCTGCGCTTTTTGACGCGTTGCCGCCGAAGGCCGTATTTGTCAATGTCGGGCGCGGCAGCGCGGTGGATGAGTTCGCGCTGATCGAAGCGCTTCGCACCGGCCGGATTGCCGGTGCCGTACTGGATGTTTTTCAGGAGGAGCCGCTCCCGCCCGGGCATATTCTATGGCGCATGCCGAATGTGCGGATCACCTCTCATACCGCTGCCCCGAGTGTTCCGGAAGATATCGTCCGGATCTTTCTGGAAAATTACCGCCGCCTGCTGCAAGGCGAGGCTTTGCACTGTCAGGTTGATTTTGAGCGCGGATATTAAGGTCTGCTTCCTTGGCGCCGGTCGCCGCGGCAATGTATTTTTACAATAACTCCTGAGCAGTTGTTCCGTTTTCATTTAAATACGAACAAATCCACGGGCTCAACTGAATGCCGCGATTGACGAGCGCGCGGGTGCCGAATCGGATGTTGAATTCCAGAAAATAAAAATGGCCGTCCACATCGGCCACATCGAATCCCGCATGGTTGACTCCTGTTTCACTTGCAAAGGATTCAACCAGCCGGACAGCCCCTTCGGGAATGTCCTCGAAACTCACGGAGCCCCCGCGGGATACGTTGTTGTGAAACTGTCCGGGCGCTGCTATTCGCCAGTAACCCGCCACCACTTTGTTTCCCACCAGGACCAGCCGCAGATCCCGGCTGATGGGCAGATATTCCTGAACATACAGCACGGAGTTGTTTCTGGCGTAATCCAGAAAATCCTGTTGCGTTTGAATGAGAAAAACACCCTGGCCCATGGAATTTCTCACTTCCTTGGCCACAAAGGGAAAGCAGAACGCATCCGTCACCTGTTCAACGGCAGTGTCCGTATGGGCGAGGATTAGCGTAAACGGCGTATTTTCGGGGCAAACAGCCTGAAATACCCGCGTCATCTCGACCTTGTCATGTCCGATATGAAAGCTGCTGATGCTGGGGAAAATTTTCTTTTTCCAGCCGTAAACCAGGGCGTTGACCTGCCAGTATTCCGGAAAGAGAATCCAGTCCGCCGCCTGAACGATATCCCGATGAATGAGCCAATGTTCGGGTTTGATCGGGATAACACCCGGGATATTCAGGGTCCGGAGGGGATCGAATGAAACAAATCGGCCTGTCATGAAAGCCGGTTCCGGTAGTCTGCGAAGCCGAATTTTCGAACCAGCCGGAACTCGCCTTGTTTGGACAGGATGCCGATGGAGGGAAGCCGGACGCCGTTAAAGGTGTTGTTTTTCACCATCGTGTAATGGGCCATATCCTTAAACACCAGGCGGTCTCCCACGTTAAGGGGGTCTGGAAACGAAAAATCGCCGATTACATCTCCTGCCAGGCATGTCAGGCCGGCCAACCGGTAGGTAAACGGGAACTCCCTAGGGGCTCCGGCCCCTTCGATGACCGGGCGATACGGCATTTCCAGCACATCGGGCATGTGGGCCGACGCGGATGTGTCCAGAATGGCGATGTCCATGCCGTTATGGAAGACATCCAGGACAGAGGCGATTAAAACGCCGGTGTTCAGTGCAATGGCCTCGCCCGGCTCCAGATAAACCTCCAGGGGATACCGGCGTTTGAATCCGGTGATCAGTTCACATAACAGATTCACATCATAATCGCTTCTGGTGATGTGATGCCCGCCGCCGAAATTCACCCATGCCATATTCTTTAAAAAAGCGCCGAAGCTGTCCTCGAATACGGGAAGGGTTCGGGCCAGGGCATCGGCATTGAGTTCGCAGAGGGTGTGAAAGTGAAGTCCGGAAATTCCTTTCAGGTTATGGGGCTGAAAATTGCTTCGGGTGACGCCCAGCCGGGAACACGGGCCGCAGGGGTCGTAAATCGGCACACTGACTTCCGAATGCTCGGGATTTACCCGGATGCCGCAGCGGATCGGCTTTTCAGCCCCCATGATTCTGGTTTTATACCGGTTCCAGAACGAAAAAGAGTTGAACACCAGATGGTTGCAGCAGGAAAGGATTTCATTGAAATCGGCATCCGGGAAGGCCGGCGCGCAGAAGTGAATTTCCTTGCCGAACTCTTCATGGCCCAGCCTGGCTTCATCCACGGAACTGGCGGAAATGCCGTGGAGATATTCCCGGATGACCGGAAACAGGCTGAACATGGCAAAGCCCTTGAGGGCCAGCAAAATCCTGCAGCCGGTTTGCTGCTGAACCGAATCCAGAACCTTCAGGTTTTTGATCAGGGCCGCTTCATCCACGACATAACAAGGGGTGGGTATCCGGGCATCCAATAAACGTTCCTGCATGAATCTTACTCCAAATAACAGATGAACTCCTGTCGCCGGTTAAGGAAACGCGACCTGCCGTCTTCATTTACACAAAGGTTTCCGTCCATGGCAGTCCGCAACGGTTCAGCGCGTCCATGAACGGATCCGGGTCGAATTCCTCTACATTGAAAACCCCAGTTCCCTGCCATTTTCCGGTCAGCATCATCATGGCCCCGATCATGGTCGGAACCCCGGTGGTGTAGGAAATGGCCTGGGCCTTTATTTCCCTGAAGCATTCGGCGTGATCGCAGACGTTGTAGATAAAATATTTCGCGGGTTTTTTGTTTTTGACGCCTTCAATCATACAGCCGATGCAGGTTTTTCCGGTATAGCCTTCGGCAAGCGAAGAAGGCTCGGGAAGCAGGGCCTTTAAAAACTGGAGCGGAACGATCTCGATTCCCTGGTATTTCACCGGGTCGATGCGGGTCATGCCGACATTTTGAAGCACTCGCAGATGGGTGAGATATTCCTGGCCAAATGTCATCCAGAAGCGCATCCGCTTGATGCCGGGAATGTTTTTGGCCAGGGACTCCATCTCCTCGTGATACATCAGGTACATTTCCCGCACGCCGACCTGGGGAAAATCAAAGGGCTTGTGGACGGACAACGGGTCGGTTTCTATCCAATTTCCGTTTTCATAATATTTCCCCCTGGCCGTGACTTCCCGGATGTTGATTTCCGGGTTGAAATTGGTGGCAAAGGGATGGCCATGATCGCCGGCATTGCAGTCCACGATATCGATGGTATGGATTTCATCAAAATGATGTTTTAAAGCATAAGCGCAGAAAATATTAGTCACGCCGGGGTCAAACCCGCAACCGAGAAGCGCCATGATGCCTCTTTTTTGAAACCGCTCCTGATAATCCCACTGCCATTTGTAACAGAATTTTGCTTCGTCCGGGGGCTCGTAATTGGCCGTGTCCAGATAACTGACCCCGGTCTCCAGGCAGGCGTCCATGATGGACAGATCCTGATAGGGCAGGGCGACATTGATGACCAGATCCGGCGATACCTTGCGGATCAGGGCCGCGACTTCATGGGGATGGTCGGCATCCACCCGGGCGATTTCAATCGGCCTGGCAACTTGTTTCTGGATGGCCTCGCATTTTGCCAGGGTGCGGCTGGCTAGGACGATTTCGGAAAACACTTCGGGGTGCTGCGCGCATTTGTGGGTGACAACAGCGCCGACCCCTCCGGCGCCGATGATCAGAACTTTGCTCATGGACGGATTCCTTTAAATGTTGAATGGATATAATCCGTTGACTTCTCCCATTGAAAAGGGGTTCGAGGGGGATTTCCTTAGCTGTTTGCTTCAGAGTCCACCCCGGCCCCCTTTTTTTAAAAGGTGGGACTTGCGTATTCATGTTTTGTTGTGATTTATGGTCATGGCAAGCAACAGATATGACGTATGAATCAGCAAAACTATAGGAAGATACCGCTATGATGTCAATCAAGAAAGCTGATCTATGGGCGGAAAATAGCATTTAACGTTGCGTCAGCACCCCCCGAATCGTGCTGATGCAGATGTTTGAATACGCCTTGTGGTTGATGGGTTTACCATATTCGGTTACGCACCGCCGTTTTTCGTTCTGGGCCGGACCGCGCAAATGACCCATGGGAATCACTGACCGATGCGGATAAGATGCCTTAGCGTACCATTAACCGATCATGATCCGTCGGTTTCCAGTCAGATGAAGCGAAGCGGTGCAGATAGAAGACGCCTTCACATCTTTCAGGAGATGCCTGGGTGTCCGAAGGACTGAGACGTACATAGCTGCATCAGAGACAAAGGATGAAGCACAACGCAGCAAATGGTCCCGAATCAGATAGTCCACATTGTTGGATATTCTTCGAATCCATTTTTATAGACTTAACACCTTTGAATGCAGTTCGGGATATGAGCCCGCATGGACCTTCCGTTTTCAATTCAAATTATTGGTATTCAGTCCATGAAAGTGTAAATAATTAATGAATATCATACATATTATCTACAAGAAGGTCGATCCGGACCGGTTTGCCCTTGAAGGAAATCTTGCGAAACCAGATTTATTAACTAATGATTCATATGGTTATTCCAGATTGGTGTTGGTTGCCCACCATTTTGTTCATGTTTGGCACATCTTTTGTAAGCATTTATACACATGATCGGATGTATCGCCATCACAAATTAAAATGTGGTTCACTGCCAGGTGCATAATCGTTATAGCGGTGATATGCCGGTTTTCAGACTCATGTACCGGCTGCAAGACCACTCTATTTCTCATCTCTCTTAAAGGACAAACATGGAAACGTATAAAATCGCTGAAAATAAAATATTCCATGCGGCAGGTCGTGATTTTATCTTTTTAGCCGAGGATAATACCATTTTCGAAATGGATGATCGTATAAAGGGGATACTAAAAAAGCCATGCCATGCGGAAGAATTCACACAAGAAGATGCCTTTGCAAAACTTTCCTGTCCACCGGAAGAAAAAAATGAACTCTTTGACGAACTGATCAGAAGCCGCGCACTTGTTTCCTCGAAAGGCAAAAGCGATGCACGAAGGATCGATTTTGAAAAGATGTCAATCCAGCTCAAAACGCTTGTATTGCATGTTACGGATGCCTGCAATCTGGGTTGCCGGTATTGTTACTATGGCGACGCTGGGCATGCCGCTTCCGCCAAAGCAAAAATGAGCCGTAAAGTTGCCTTCAGGGCAGTGGATTTTCTGATGGAAAATTCAGTGGATTTGAAAGAGGTCGTTATCGTTTTTTTTGGTGGAGAGCCGCTTCTCAACCTGGATCTGATCCGCTTAATCGTGGATTATGCCCGCAAGAAGGCGACGGAAAAAGAAATTCGTATTGACTTCGCCATTACAACCAATGGGACGCTTCTGAATGACAAAGTCATCGGTTTCCTGAGAGAAAACAATATCGGAGTCACCATCAGCATTGACGGATTTGAAAAAGTGCATGATCGCTTCAGGCGTTTCCCCAATGGCGCTCCCTCCTACGGGGCTATTTTACCGGGATTAAAAAAACTCCTTGCGGACAAAGAAGGAAAACCCGTTGTTGCCAGAGTGACGGTGGCCGGAGAGTCAAAATATATTCCCGAAATTCTGGATCATCTTCTGTCTCTGGGTTTTTCAGAAGCGGGATTTGCGCCCGTCACGACTAGCGATTTGTCCTATCAGTTAAGCCTGGGAGAGATGGAGCACCTCCTATCGCATTTCAAAATGCTGTCGGAAACATTTATCGATCATGCAAAAAGAGATGAGTTTTATGGCTTTACGAACTTGGTGGATAACTTGGTTGTTCTTCACGAAGGTGAAAGAAAAGACTATCCCTGCGGGGCGGGCTTGGGCCTGTTTTCTGTTGATACAAAAGGACACCTGTATTTGTGCCAACGGCTCACTGGGGAAGCGTCCTCTTGCATGGGGGATGTATTTTCCGGGTTTGACCGATTGTTGCTAAGTCGGTTCCGACAACAGGCGTTTATCAGTGAAAAAAAAGCCTGCACCGAATGTTGGGTCAGAAAAATCTGTGCCGGCGGATGCTACCACGAAGCCCTTGTCCGTGAAGGCGGGCTTGCCGAGCCCAATATGCATTATTGCCAATGGATTAAAGACTGGGTTGAGCTCGGATTATCGGTTTATGGCAGACTTGCGGTCGAGTGCCCTGGATATCTTGAAAAGCTGTCGATGTTGCGAGGGCACGAGCCATTGATGAATCATTCGATTTAGGAGTTAATTTTTGTCCGTGAAACATAACCATGGTCGATATAAAAAAACAGAAAGGGAACCGTGAAGTGCGTATTCCAAGAATTTTTCCAAAAAGCAAAAAAGGAATTTTATTGGTCGCCATTGTTCTTATACCAGCGATTGGCTTATCCTCACATGAATTTTCAGTCCGGTATTTCCAGGACAGGACATGCACTGTTTGCCATGAGATGGGAGCACCTATCGGTAAATGGAAAGATTCAGGCACGGCCAAAAACCATAATAACTGCGCGGGGTGTCACTTCGATGCCGGTTTCAAGGGGTGGATGGATATGAATGAATCGGCTGTACGCTTATTGATCGCCCATTTTAAACGGGATCCGATTGAACCCCTCAAGCCGCGTCAAGAGCCGCTTTTTTTGGATCCGAGCAAAGAGCCCGGCTATTGGAGCCATGTGCCGAACAGCAGGTGTTTTAGCTGCAAAGACGCCAAGAACCATCTGGAAAGCGATCAGGCCAAGATACACAACAAACTGATCAAGGGAATCGCTTCTCAACCCTGTAAGGATTGCCATAACCACGAAATGAGAAAAGATCAGAAATTTTATGAAAAAGTCTCGAATGAAGTTAACCCCATTCCATCTTAGGATTTATGAAATGCATGAATGAGCGTTAACAGCATCCCTTTTCCTGAACTCAAATAAAAGAAGACACTATGAAGCTGG
>CAIVVZ010000639.1 GCA_903909505.1 uncultured Desulfobacteraceae bacterium | reverse complement strand
CCAAATGCGTTTATTTTTGATTCTAATCGATTCAACGATAGGCGAATAAACCGGGGACGATATAAGTCGGCATTTTGACTTATCATTTCAAAATCAATAGCGTTGATCACATAACTGATCAGCAGCTCTCCGGGGCGGGATATGCAGGCATGAGATTTAGCGGCATAGGTGAAAAGGGCTTTGTCTTTTCGGATGTCTCCAACCTGATACACCGGAAACGGCTTTGACCAGGGGCCTTCCGGATGTTGCGCCATTCGAATCAGGATATGGCTCCCGAAACCATCTTCACTGTGAACCATCACATACCAGAGGGTCTTTCCGATAACCACCGGCTCGATGGAGAGTTCACTGGCCAGGTGTTCCGCAATAGGATGGCATTCTGAAGCGAACGTTCCCCATACCCCGTTTCCGTGATAAGCCTGCCAGGTGCTCACATCTTCAACCCGGCCGGCCGGTGATCTGGCCAGTATCAGCTTTTTATTCCCAAGATCCGATTCATCGATACCGTAAATATAAAGATATCTTTCCCTGGATTCGCCCGGGACCGGAACAGACAGCAGGGTGACCCCCCAGCCGATCTTTTCCCCCCTCGAAAGGCTTGATGGGACAGAAACCTTCTGAATACGCCAGCCGGGCACCTCTTCATCGGGATTATTCACAACCACCAACGCGTTCCTGCTACGATAAAATGCCCATATTTTATCGCTGTCCGGGCTTCGCGCCAGTTCATTCATGAAAAACAACAGCCGGAACCGGTCGATAGCATCCTTGACCATCAGGCCATTTCCAGCCGGCCAGTACCAACCGGAACCCCCACCCGAATCCGGCCGGATCCATGCCTGGTTTTTCTGACCGGATTGCCCCCAGTAATACCGGACGGCTTTAGGGTCGGGCGGCATCCAGCTTCCGGTATCCGGTTTTTCATGAACGGCCAGCGTGTTGTTGACCAGTTCGGCATTCAGCGCATGGCGCCCCTGCCGAATATCGCCAATCCAGGTATCTCCGAACATCCACAGAATCCGGCCGTCCAGAAGATCGGCCGTGTTAATGCCATCGGCACCGGTCCAACCTTCTGTCCGCTGAAACACGGCCTCCCACCACGGATCATCCGCCACGGCAAAGTCATCGGGAGTGGTTTCGGGGCTCTTCCGGAGCGCGCATCCCAGGATGAGCGCAAAAAAAACGCCGGTAAAAAGTGCAATAACAATAGATCTTCTAAAGCGTTTCATACCCTGACACCGACAGGAGAGATCGAGCGAAAAATCAGAAACAGCGATTTTTTTCAGAAAGGGGAAGATCTGAAATTCATCTTTTGTATAAGATTATTTCACATAAGAATCAATGAATAATACAAATATCGCAAGATAACGGATTCACAGCGTGTCGTTGACAATAAACGCATGAAAGAAACGGAACCGTCGGGTCGGCCTCACCCTGCCATCTCGCGTGTTGACAGGGTTGATTCGACTTGTTACTAGTTGAGATGATTTACAGTAAAACCTTAATATGAGGGAAAAGCCGTTCCCGGCTTTTTCAGGAGCTCTTGAATGAAAGATTTTTTCAATGTGGTAACTATCGAGCAGGCACTGGCCTTCCGATCCGTCTTTCCTGAAATGGAAATTGAAACCGTTCCCT
>CAIVVZ010000638.1 GCA_903909505.1 uncultured Desulfobacteraceae bacterium | reverse complement strand
TTTCTGCGGCCTGCTGGCGATTTTGCTGGTCGTCGGCATGATGAGCATTCGCACCGCGAACGATTTCAGTAAATCCATAGAACGGATTCTTCGGGAGAACTATGACAGTGTGGTTGCCTGTTATAAAATGAAGGGTGCCGTCGAACGGCTGGATCGCATCGCGATGACATCCCTCTGGGAAGTGCCGCAGGGCGCACATGCCCAAAGCGAAGCCATCCTCCTCGATTTTGAAAAAAGGCTTCAATTCCAGCAACGAAATGTGACCGTTTTGGGGGAGCAGGCGTTGACCGATCGCATGACCGAACAGTGGAAGACTTACCGGGAGGAATTTGTAAGCCTTCTGAAGCCATTGGATTCTGAAATTGCGCGACTGGACTTTTTTCGCAATCACCTCCTGATCCGATCGGATGAACTCCGCGACACGGCTCAGAAAATCATTGATCTGAACCTGAACAATATGGTTGCCGTAGATGGCCAGACGCGCCTTCGGGCCCTTGAGACCCGGCGGACCCTTTTGTTTCTGGTGTTTTCGGGCTTTGCGCTGGCGGTTGTCTTCATCGCTTTGCTCTGGCCGTCTATCTTTCGACCCATTGCCGGCCTGACGCGTTCCGTGCACGAAATTCAACAGGGGAATCTGGATCTGGTTGTCAACGTGCATTCGCGGGATGAGATGGGGCAACTGGCTGAAGCATTTAATGATATGGCCCTCAGCCTGCGCAAATTGCGGCGAAAGGATCATGCGCGCCTGCTGCGCACGCAGCATTCCACGCAACTGGCGCTCGAAAGCCTTTCAGACGCGGTTGCCATCTGCAGCCCGAACGGAGAAATCGAGCTGGCGAATGATGCAGCCCAGAGACTGTTTGGTCTGAAGCCGGAAGCCACGGTTGATGCGTCGGGAAACGATAAAATCAAGGAAATCTTCTCGCGCGCATCCAGCGATTTGCGCTCCAGTCGGTCCAAAGACCCGGACGCTGTTATTCAGGTCTTTCAAGATGGCGAAGAGCGTTTTTATCTGCCGGAAGCCATTCCGATTCTGGATAAAGAGAACCGATTGGCCGGCGTGACGCTCGTTCTCAGAGATTTCACGTGTATGCGTCAGTTGGATGAATTGAAGCGCGGATTGATTTCAACGGTTTCGCATCAGCTCAAAACGCCGCTCACTTCCATTCGGCTGGCAATGCATTTGCTGTTAAGCGAGAAACTTGGCCCGCTGACGCCTAAACAGACGGAAATCCTGGCTACGGCGCGTGAAGACAGCGACCGGCTTTACCGGATCATTGAAAACCTGCTGGATATCAGCCGAATTGAATCGGGGCAATCCCGGATGCAACTTCATCCCGTGGCTGCCGAACAACTGGTTTTGCAGCCCGTTGATGAGATGCGAACCGCTTTTATGGATCGCGGGGTCGCTCTTGTGATTGACGTGCCGCTGGGCACTCCTGCCGTTATGGCTGACGAGCTGCGTCTTCGATATGTATTTGAAAATCTGCTCAGCAATGCGCTTAAATACACGTCCGCAGGCGGCCAAGTGAGCGTAACCGCTCAATCCGAGGAGAGTGTGGTCCGCTTTATCGTTGAGGATACGGGTTCGGGTATTCCGGAAGAATACCTGCCGCATATCTTTGAAAAATTCTTCCGAGTGCCGGAACAGGAACATCGCAGCGACACCGGGTTGGGTCTTGCCATTGCCAGGGAAATTGTCGAAGCCCACGGCGGGCATATTGATGTCGCGAGCCAGGTGGGAAAAGGCGCCCGGTTTTCGTTTACGTTGCAGGCTGTCATTTAACCCGTAAAAGGCTGAATGTGCTGAAGGTTATTTCAAATCTTTCAGCCTTTTTACCCGAGTCGTTAAAGGAGATTCAGATGGATGCTGTCTATGTCGTTATCACAGTGCTGTTCTTTGTGCTGTGCGCCGTTTATGTTGTTTTTCTGTCCGAGGAGAAACCGTGATGGAAGATATTCTCGTGGGCATCGTGGCTGTTTTTCTGATCGTCTATCTCTTTGCGGCACTTTTGCGGCCCGATAAATTTTGAAAATGAGGAGTTTTTTTATGAACCTGATGGGCTGGCTTCAACTATCCGTCTTTATTATAGCGCTGGCGGCTTTGACAAAACCCCTGGGCCTTTACCTGGTGCGTGTGTTCGATCCGGGCGCCGGGACTTTCCTTGATCCTGTTATCAAACCCGTTGAACGGCTGCTTTATCGTTTTCTCGGCATCAGTCCCACGGAAGAACAGGATTGGAAAAGCTATGCGGTTTCCCTTCTGATCTTTAGCGTTGTCGGAATGCTGTTTACATACGGCATTTTGAGGCTTCAGCAATTGCTGCCGCTCAATCCCCAGGGGTTCGGACCTGTCTCACCGGATCTGGCGTTCAATACGAGTGCCAGTTTCACAACGAACACAAACTGGCAGAGCTATGTCGGCGAGAGCACGATGTCGTATTTTTCCCAGATGGTTGCGCTTACCTTTCATAACTTTGCATCGGCCGCCGTGGGATGCGCGGTCGCCGCGGCCCTTGTACGCGGCATTGCCCGCGACAAGATCGCAAGCATCGGCAACTTCTGGGTGGATCTGATTCGTCAGTGCCTCTACCTGTATCTTCCCATTTGTCTGCTTCTTGCGGTGTTTCTGGTTTCGCAGGGAATGATCCAGAATTTTTCGCCTTATGCAGCGGTAAAAACACTCGATACCGGTGCAGCTCAATCCATTGCACAGGGTCCGGTCGCATCCCAGGTCGCGATAAAAATGCTGGGAACCAACGGCGGCGGCTTCATGAATGCCAACGCCGCCCATCCTTATGAAAATCCGACACCGCTTTCAAACTTTCTGCAAATGCTGGCGATTTTTGCGATTCCCAGCAGCCTCACCTATTATCTGGGGCGGATGGTGAAAAACCAGAAGCATGGCTGGTCTGTCTGGTC
>CAIVVZ010000637.1 GCA_903909505.1 uncultured Desulfobacteraceae bacterium | reverse complement strand
TCCCAGGGCAGATGCCTTATCCCGGTTGATATCAATGCGTATTTCCGGGTTGTTCATCTGAAGATCACTGTTCACATCCTGGATATTGGACATCTCTTTCATCTTTTTCTCGAGAATCACCGCATGACGATACAACTCGGCCGTATCCGGCCCTTGCAATGTATATTGATAAAGACCTTTAGATGTTCTTCCGCCGATGTTGATGGCGGGCGGATTCATTAAAAAAGCCTGAATTCCCGGCACTTTTGCCAGTTTGGGCCTGAGCTTTTGAATCAGCTCATCCGCGCTTTCCTTTCGCTCGCTGCGGGGTTTAAGGCGCATGAAAAACCTCCCGGAATTTCCGGCCGCATTCGGCCCTCCCGCACCCACGGAAGACATATAGGTTTCAATTGCCGGTTCCGCGGCCAGAATCTCGTGCAGGGCGGATTGATGACGCACCATCGAATCAAAGGAGATGTCCTGGGAAGCCTCGGTAAATCCCATGATCTGGCCGATATCCTCGCTGGGCAAAAATCCCTTGGGGCTGATCCGGAATAAATGGATGGTCGCAATCAGAACAACCACCGAAATCAGAAATGTAACCCAGTGAAATCGAAGCGCCCCTTTCAGGGTTTTTTCATATAACCAGAGCATTCCATTGAAAAAGGACTCAGTGGCCATATAAACTCGGCCGTGATGCACTTCCTGCTTGGGTCTTAAAAAAAGGCTGCACAGCATGGGGGTGAGACTCAGCGATACGAATCCGGATAGCAGAATGGCCACGGTAATTACCAGAGAAAATTCCCGGAACAGTCTGCCGACAATCCCGCCCATGAACAGCACCGGAATAAACACCGCCGCAAGGGAAATGGTCATGGAAACAATAGTAAAGCTGATTTCCTTGGATCCGTCCAGCGCTGCTTGAAGGACGCCCTTGCCCATCTCCAGATGCCGGACAATATTTTCAAGCATCACGATGGCATCATCCACCACAAATCCGACCGCAAGGGTCAGCGCCATCAGCGACAGGTTATCCACGCTGAATCCCATCAGATACATGGCTGCGAATGTTACGATAATCGACATGGGAAGCGCCATGCTGGGAATGAGGGTGGCGGACAGGCTTCGAAGAAAGATGAAAATAACCAGAATAACCAGCGCAATGGTGAGCGTGAGTGTAAACTTGACATCATTGACCGAATCGCGGATGGATTCGGAACGGTCGATCATGACCGAAAGTTGAACCGCCGCGGGAAGCTGTTTTTCAAATACGGGAAGCAGCTTTCGGATTTCGTTGACCACGGCGACCGTGTTGGTTCCGGGCTGGCGCTGAATAGCCAGCACAATGGAGCGGACGTTGTTTCGCCAGGTGATGCTTTTATCGCTTTCAACACTGTCAGAGACAGTGCCGATTTCTTCAAGCCGAACCGGAGAGCCGTTTTGCCAGGACACGATCAACGGCCTGAAGCTTTTGGCATCCATGAGCTGCCCGCTTGCCTGAATATTAAAGGACTGATGTTCCCCATAGAGCGTACCGGTCGGCAGATTCACATTTCCTTGTGAAATCGCCTTTGCCACTTCATCAATGCCGATTTCCCGGGATGCCATGGCTTTGGGGTCCAACTGCACCCGCACCGCATATTTTTTGGCGCCGTAAACCGAAACCTGGGCCACACCGCTCAGCATGGATATCCTCTGGGCGATCATGGTGTCCGCATATTCATTCACCGCGGACAGCGGCAAGGTGGGAGAAGACAGCGCCAGATAAAAAACCGGCGCATCCGCGGGGTTCACCTTCTGGTAGGTCGGAGGCGTCGGCATGTCCGGCGGCAGTTTCCGGGCGGCCTTGGCAATGGCGGATTGAACGTCCTGGGCCGCCGCATCGATACTTCTGTCCAGACTGAACTGAATCGTGATCCGTGTGATTCCCAGGGTACTGGAAGAAGACATGGAGTCAATACCGGCAATGGTCGAAAATTCCCGCTCCAATGGCGTGGCGACGCTGGCCGCCATGTTATCGGGATTGGCTCCGGGGAGCCTTGCGGTCACCTGAATCGTGGGAAAATCCACATTCGGCAGATCGCTGACAGGCAGTATCCGATAAGCCATCACCCCGAAAACAAGCAGGCCGGCCATAACCAGCGTAGTCATGACGGGCCTTCCGATAAAGAGTCTGGCAATATTCACGATCTGGCCTCTTTGCTGATGGCTTGGGAAGGATTGGTTTCAGGTTTCATCTCTGATGGAATCTCGACAGGTGCACCGGGGGTCAAACGCAGATGGCCGTCTGTCACAACCTGTTCTCCGGCCATGACACCGCTTTCAATGATGGTTTCACCGCCATAAGATTTTCCGGTTTTGACCGGTTTGAATTGAACCGTATTTTCCGGCGTAATGACAAATACAAACAGACCGCTCTCTCCGGTCTGAACTGCCTGAGATGGAACCGTCACAACATTTTTCAGACTGCCAAGGGTCAGGGCGATGTTGACAAACTGGCCGGGCCACAGCCGCCTTGCCGTGTTATCAAAGGTGCCTTTCAACCGGATCGTTCCGGTTTTGGAATCCACGGAATTATCCACAAATGACAGCGTTCCTTTTTCAGGTCCGGACGTTGATCCGTCTAACATGGCGTTCACAACGAGATCCTGGCCTTTCATGCGTTCCATGATTTGAGACAAATTCACCTCCGGCACGGAAAAACTCACATAGATCGGGTGAATTTGCTCGATGACAACCAGACTTTTGTTGTCATCATTGGCCTTGATCATGTTCCCCTGATCAATGAGGATCGTTCCGGTCCGGCCGGATATCGGGGAATAAATGGAGGTATAGCCGAGTTGGAGTTTAGCGTTTTCAACCACAGCCTCATCCCCCACCACCATAGCCTGGAGGGAACTGTGATTGGATCGGATTTGGTCGTATTGTTCCCCGCTGATAAATCCGCCCTGAACCAAATTTTCGTAACGCCGGTTATCCGCTTCGGCCTTTTCCGCCAAGGCTCTGTCTTTTTCCAGGCGGGCTCTGGCTTCGCGAAGCGCGGCCTCAAGCGGCCGGGGATCGATGGTAAACAGCAGATCGCCTTTTGCCACCTCCTGGCCTTCCTTAAAATGAATTTTCTGAAGCTCTCCGGTGACCCTGGCCTTGATGGCAACCGTGGCATGGGATTCCACATTTCCGATGGCCCGGATTTCAAGAGGGAAGTCCTTTTGAACCGCCTGGGCGGCAAGCACCGGAACCGGACGCTTTACAGCATTTGCCTGATTGCGTTGAACCGGCTTGCCGTTTGATGCTTCCGGCACCTGAGACGAACACGCAGCCATTGCCAAAACCATACAGCTTAGCAGCCATATCGAAATCTTGCGGAAATCCATGTTGAACATTGGGTGGCACCTGTTGAAATATTAAAAAAATTAATTGAAATGTACATTTTAAAATATCATGCCCCGATTATCAATATCTATTATCAGAATAATCGATCTTATCCGTCTGGTCCGTCTGGAAAAATATTTAGGAAGGAACCAATGCGCATCACCCAGCGGAAATTGGATAAAAAGTTATCCATGGATGGCACAAAGAGAGAGGATTCGGCAAGAGTTCAAGATTTGGGATCCCTACGAGGCGGGCTGGAAGTCAGCCTCGTAGGGATTTTCAGAGGTTGGAGCGGTTTGATCATGAGATTTAGAGATCAATAGTTGTCATAGGTCAGGCCTTTCCAGTAAACCGGCGTATTCAGGCGCTCCTCGATATTGACTTCAAAAAAATCGGCCACGGGTTTCAACAACTCCGGATTTGCTTTCTGAACGGTTCGCGCAGCGCTCAGAATTTTTTCCAGCCCTTTTTGAGTCATTTTCCCCAGGGGCCTGCGACATCCACCGGAAGGCATTCCCAGAATCGCCATCAACGTCTTGATGGCCAAGGGATTTCTGGCCCTGCACACGACTTCTCCATGAACTGTGGCCTCCAGGGTCTTGACTGTCACCAGGTCAAAGAGGGGATCAAGAGCGGCCTTAAGTCTCCCGGCTTCAGCTTGATTTCCCTGATTCAGAAGGCGAACCATTTCAGACATCGCCGCCGGCGCCACATTGGATATCACCGCAATCATGCCACCGGCCAGAATCCCGGGATCGGTCATCATATCAAATGTCAACGCGTCATCTCCCGAGAGAATCGTAAAATCCGGCCCGCAGCATTTACGGGTCCGGCGCATGTTGTCCAGATTTCCGGTAGCTTCCTTAACGGTCGCCACATTGGGATGGGTCTTGAACGCAATGGCCAGGTCTTCGGGCAGAAGCTGTGTTCCGGTCCGTCCCGGAATCACATAAGGAATGATCCGGGTATCGGGAAATGCCGCAGCAACAGGCTCCACATATTCTTTTCGAATTTCAAGAGAGCTTGGCCCGTTGTAATAAGGATCCACCAGCAACAGGGCATCCACGCCCAGTGCCACGGCATGACGGGAGGCTTCAATGGCTTCCCGGGTATTGTTGCTGCCGGCACCTGCGATACAAAGACATTTTCCCTTTGAAGCGGATGCAATCAACTTCGTTACCCGATGATGTTCTTCCCAGCTCAGCGCAGGGCTTTCCCCGGTGGTACCCACAGCCAGGACACCGGTAATCCCGCTTTGAATCTGAAAGCTGACCAATTTTTCAATGCCATCGATATCCACCATTTCCCCGTCAAAGGGGGTGATCATGGCAGTAAAACAACCGGTTTTCATGTGACCTCCTATAATTGTGATTAGCGGTTAGGGCTGAGTGTCGGTATTATTGCTGACCCCTGACAACTGCCCCCTGAACCGACCGTTCGGCTACCTGGCAATTCCCAGAATGCTGACATCATCCTGAATCGGAAATCCGTCACCAAATGCCATCATGGTTTCATAAATACCATTTACCATTTCTTCCATGGGCCTGTTCCGCAGGGAGTCCGCGACACGGATAAACCGTTTCCTGCCAAACAGCTCCTGTCGGGAATTCATAAAATCCGTGACCCCGTCCGTGTACAGCAGGAGTTTGTCTCCCTTATACAGCATTTCTTCCTGTTGTTCAAACGGAACCATGCCGCCAAGCCCGATTACGGTTCCGCCTTTTTTGAGCGTTTCAATCCCGCCGTCCCTGCGAAACACCATCGCCGGCATGTGTCCTGCATTACAGATGGCAAAACTGCCGTCCCGCACATCCAACACGATATAAATCATGGAAAAAAACGAATCAAATCGCTCCATGGGGTACTCTGCGTCCAAAAGTACCATCACCTCTCTGGGACTGGTAATTTCGTAACCGGAAGCTGAAGCTGATTTTTTTCTCACTACCAGCCCGGTATGTGAAAGCAGCATCTGAGACACTGAAACCGTAACCAATGCCGCCTGAACACCGTGGCCACTGACATCCAGCATGTAAATTCCCAAATGGTGATCATCCAGCCAAAAAACATTAAATACATCCCCGCCGATCGCTTCTGAAGGGACAAATCGCCAGGCCAGGTCCAGACCGGCAACACGGGGAAGATTCTGTGGCAGAAGGCTTTGCTGAATGCCGGCTGCTGCCTTAAGATCTTCATTCAGCAGATTCTGGCGATCCGTTAATTCCCGGTTCATTGTAATGAGACTGCGCTGGGCTTGTGAATATTTATTAACCAGGTCTTTAAGAAACCGGTTATGAAGCTGGTTGTCCAGGATGATGGCCCGGCAATCCAAAATCTCCCGGGCGGTGCGACCTGAATCGGGAACAAGTTTTCTACGGTCTTTAAAGGGGAAAGATGTCATATCATGGTATAATCCGATCTATTCCCACACCCTTTAGTAATGCCAGCGATTGTGTAACAAACCGGATATCCCGTGGGTCCGATAAAACACTGCCGTGCTGGGGAGCGATCATGGCGACAGGAATCTTCTGAATAATCTGCATGGCATACCCTAAAGCTTTTTCGGATGTCATGATCATTTGATGGAACCGGAAAATATCCCGAATCGGACAGTAGGTTTTGCCGCGAACACAGCGTTCCAAATCCATCTTCGAACCCATCTCCAGGTATTGACAGGTATGGCATTCCGGGCTCAGGGATAAAAACAGATCCCAGTGAGCGCCATAGCTCCCGAACAGATCGCTGGTAAACAGCACACGGGTTTTTGTATCATACGTTACAAAGCTTCCGGGACAATGTGAATAGGGCGTATTAAAGAATTGAAGCTTCCTGCCTGAAGAGAACTTAAACGCATGATCGATGGAATCAATCGAAATAAGTCGGGATGAAACGGCATAATGCCGGATAAACATATTGTTTTCTTTATCCGAAATGATTTTGAGGTCAGCCCGGTCAATAATATCCTCAAAATGCGCGACACTTCCACAAAGATCCGGGTCATAATGCTGATATATCAGGGCGCTGATGGACGATGCGTCAATGCCGATTTCCAGTATTTTCATCATGACGGTTGAAAAATCCGGGCGGCTTCCCGCGTCAATAACCACGGCCTCGTTACCATCCAAAATCAGGTAGGGGTTGCAGTGAAGTCCTGACTGGACATCGTGAAATCCAATCCAATATGTTCCTTCCGCAATAGATATTGCGCGGTTATAATCCAGGAGCTGCTGTTCCATAAATTTTCATACTCATCCGTAACGGCATTGCTCGATAAGGGTATTCCCCCTTTTCAAATGGCAAAGCCAGTTGATTATAAGTCGGACGTTTCCTTGATCATTTCCATCAGATACTCTCCATAACCGTTTTTCATCATATCCGATGCCAGATTTTTAACCTGTTCACGGGAAATATATCCCAAACGATAGGCAATTTCCTCAATACAGGAGATTTTCAGCCCCTGCCGGTCCTGAATGGCTTCAACATAACTTGCCGCCTGCTGAAGTGCCTCGTGGGTTCCGGTGTCCAGCCAGGCAAATCCCCTTCCCAACAGCTCTACCCTTAAATCGCCTCGGCGGAGATACACTATATTGACATCCGTGATTTCCAGCTCGCCCCGGGCCGAAGGCTTCAGATTTTCGGCGATTCGCACCACTTCATTGTCGTAGATATAAAGCCCTGGAACCGCATAATTGGATTTGGGTTTTTTAGGTTTTTCCTCGATGCCGATCACCGTGCCGTTGTCATCAAATTCAACCACGCCGTAACGCTCGGGATCTTTGACCAGATACCCGAATACCAACCCCCCATGGATCAGTTTGACCGCCCGTTTCAAGATTTCAGAAAGTTTGTGACCGTAAAAAATATTGTCTCCCAGAATCAAGCTTACCGGATCATTTCCAATAAAGGATTTGCCGATGATAAATGCCTGGGCCAGCCCTTCGGGTTTAGGCTGCTCCGCATAGGACAAGGAAATTCCAATCTGGGAGCCGTCTCCCAGAAGCCGTTTGAATTGCGGCAGGTCCTCCGGCGTCGAGATCAGCAGAATATCCCGGATACCTGCCAGCATCAGCACCGACAGGGGATAGTAAATCATGGGTTTGTCATAAACCGGAAGCAGTTGTTTGCTGACCACTCGGGTTATGGGATAAAGCCGGGTACCGGAACCACCGGCAAGAACGATGCCTTTCATCATGGATCAACTCCAATAAAATTCAATAAATAAGGGCTAAGTGACGAAACTTCAGCAATCTGTCTTCTGCCTATCTACCCGGTGAATCGCGGATTCAGGATATTCATAGCAGAGAGAGACATGGGATCAAATCTCATCAACAGTTGACGATAAAAGCGATATAAACATTCTTTTTACGATTCCGACGATCGCGTGTCAAGCATAAAGCCCGCAGGGCCCGGAACCGATGCTTTATAGCACACCCCAGTGCCATACAGATGATATTCCTCAACCGATGCCGGAACCACGACAGATACCCCTTTAAAAAGGTGAATTGGATCATCACCGGGGCCGCTGTCCAGGACAAGCTGTCCCCGCGTGCATAGCAGAATCTCGGCAGATCGATTTCCAGGGCTGATCCAACACAATTTCGGAAAAACGGATATCACGGAAAGGCTGAACTCCTCTGCCGGCGTGTCATAAACCCATTCAACCTCGCTACGCTTACGGGGCAGAATCACAGTTGGCACCTGCTCCTGAAAGGTCAGAATATTTAACAGTTCCGGAACATCAAGGTGCTTTTGGGTCAGACCGCCGCGCAGCACGTTATCCGAATTGGCCATCAGTTCGATGCCAACCCCCTCGAGATACGCATGGGGTTCTCCGGAAGCCAGGTAAAGAGCCTGTCCGGGTTCCAGGCAGAACAGATTAAACAGGGCCGGAAACAGCACACCAAGATCCTTTGGATATTCCGCATGCAGCCGCTGGATCCACTGAAACACCGGATCGGCCAAAAGATCTCTTGGCACATTAACAGATGTGACATGAAATATCGCAGAAGATATGGCAGCGGTTTTCTTTTCCGGCGACATCGTCAGCAGGGATTGAAACAGGCGTTTTAATCCCTGTGAATTCGGCTGGCTTTCTAAAAGAGCGATTTCATCTTCAAGCACATCCATGCAAAGCATGCCTAAATATTTGATGATTTCCGAAATTCTGCGAAATCCGTTCATTCCCCAAAACCGGGTCAACGCACAGATGCATTCGGGTTTGTGGTTTTCGTCTTTATAATTCCGTTTTGAAGACATCAGGGAAATACCCAGCCGATTCTCCCGATCAAAGCCTTCTCTTGCCTGATGCGAATTCGGATGGGCCTGAATGGAAAGAGGCTTTGCCGCGGCCAGCACCTTAAAGAGATAGGGGAGCTTTCCGCCGAATTTCTCCGCTACCTCTTTTCCCAGCACATCCGCTGGATGTGCTTCAATCAACTGAAGTAGGGACTCCCATTTCCCATCATGATAAGCCTGCGAAGGAGCCTTGGGGTGTGCCCCCATCCACAGTTCGGCCTGGGGACTGCTCGTGGCGGGCTGCCCCAGCAGTTCCGGAATGGCCGTCAGCGACCCCCAGGCATAGTCCTGAACCGTGTTTTTCAGGATTTCAATGGTTTCCATGCGTCACCTTTCATCTTTACTTATCCCCATCTGACTGATATATATCATCATACAGAAGTCAGGAACCAGAAGCCGGAATACTGTGAGAATACCGTGAGAATATCCCGGCAAGTTTTGTGCCGATATGGTTTTTTATGTCACTCAGAATCAATGAAATATTTTACAGCATCCAGGGCGAATCCCTGTATGCGGGACTTCCCTGTGTCTTCATCCGCCTGACGGGATGCAACCTTCGGTGTGCATATTGCGATACACGCTATGCCTATGAAGAAGGCATGGATATGACAATACCCGAGATACTCAGTCGGATTGAATCCTATCCCGCCTCAACGCTGGTTGAGATCACCGGCGGGGAGCCGTTGTTTCAAGAAGAAACCCCGGTTCTGGTCAAACAGCTTCTGGATCAAGGCCGAACGGTTTTAATGGAAACCAATGGAAGCCTTGATATTTCCCGCATAGACAGCCGCTGCATCCGGATCATGGATATCAAATGCCCATCAAGCCGGATGCACGCGCACAATGATCCGGACAATCTTAGGCGGATCGGGCCCCATGATCAAATAAAATTCATTATAGAAACCCCGTCCGATTATGTCTATGCTCTGAATATCCTGAAGCAGCTTCCGCCTGATTTTCCCAGATCCAGCGTCCTGTTTTCCCCGGCTTCGGGATCCTTATCCCCAAGTCTTCTGGCAAAGTGGATGCTACAGGATGGCCTTGGCGTCAGGCTTCACCTTCAGCTTCATAAACTGATCTGGCCGAATACGGAAAGAGGCGTATAACGACAAAGGAATAATATGACTACACCTGAAAAAGCCGTGGTTCTCTCAAGCGGCGGCCTGGATTCCACCACGGTGATCGCCATTGCCCGAAGTGAAGGATTCGAGATATACAG
>CAIVVZ010000636.1 GCA_903909505.1 uncultured Desulfobacteraceae bacterium | reverse complement strand
TCGGGACATATTCAAATACGGTATTCAACAAAGCGGCTATGCTTGCCTGACGGCCAACGGCGCCAATGAAGCTTTGGAAATTCTTCATCGGCAAGACGTTGATGTGGTGATTTCCGACATCAACATGCCGGAAATGAACGGTCTGGAGTTGATCAAGGTCATCAAGGAACGGCATGATTGCGATGTCATCATCATGACCGGCTACATCGAGGATTTCACCTATGAAGAGATCATCGGCCGTGGCGCCAGCGATTTCATTCAGAAACCCGTCCGGATTTCGGAATTCATCGCCCGGCTGAAACGGGTGCTGTTCGAACGGGAGACCCTGGCCGAACGGGACAAGGCTGCGGAGAGCCTGCGCATGAACCTGGAAAAATTCCAGCGTGCCATGGACGGCATCATTCATGCCATTTCGCTCACTGTTGAGCTTCGCGATCCTTATACGGCGGGTCATCAGCAGCGGGTTTCCGATCTGGCCGCCGCCATCGCCCGGGACATGGGTATTTCGGCCGATAGGATTTACGGGCTGCGCATGGCCAGCAGCATTCACGACCTGGGGAAGATCACCATTCCGTCCGAAATACTCTGCAAACCGGGTCACCTGGGGCCCTTGGAATACGAATTGATCAAAAATCACGTTCAGGCCGGCTATGATATTTTGAAAAAGATCGAGTTTCCCTGGCCCCTGGCCGACATCATTCTTCAGCACCATGAACGAATGGATGGATCAGGTTATCCTAATGCGCTGAAAGGTGATTGCATTCTGTTGGAAGCGCGTATCCTTGCCGTGGCGGATGTGTTCGAGACGATGTCATCGCACCGGCCTTACCGGCCGTCTTTGGGTCTGGACCGGGCCATCGACGAACTGACCCGCAACAAGGGCAGACTTTACGATGCGGCCGTGGCAGAAACTTGCCTGAATCTGATCATCGAAAAGCGGTTCAGTTTCGAGGGAAAGCGGGGCAGTTTCGAGGCCGGATCGGAGGACCGGTCCGGCCTCGAACAACGGCTTTTTCCGGATTAGGCGATTTCCCGGCTGAAGAAGTGTAGGTTGAAGGGGTCTTCGGGGATTCCAAAAACCTGCACTGATGCAAAACCGCCCCGGGCTTCTAAACTGCTGTGGATCCCCGCATCAGGGTGTCGATGTCCTTTCTGAGCTTATTCCGATAATAATTCACCGATCCGGCATTGGCCATGATCATGTCCAGTTGGCGCGTGTGAAGGGTCAGATACCCCAGGACTTCCATCTGCTTTTCCATGTGGGCCATGTCGTGGTTTTCCAGCCGGGAGGCCAGATGGTCCTCCTTGATTTCGACCCGGAACCCCAGCTCTTCCAGAATGTCTTTGATGAAATGCACGCGCCCGAGTTTGCGGTAGGTGTCGGCGGCCCCGCCTTTGAATTGAAAGCTAATGTAGTTTTCCCGGGGTCTTTCGCTGATCAGGGCCTCAATCGTTGAAAAATGATAGCCCAGCCGGGAGCTCAGGCTGCAATAGTGCCTGGAAATCATGAAATAATTGCGCTCCGCATAGGCCGATCGCATGCCGGGGGTCAGGGCGGTATTGGTGGTGGACTGATACATCACCGACAGCATGCCTTTTCTGTCCATGGCCGGCGGTCCGTCCCAGGGAATGGCGACAAACCCCTTCCAGAAAGCCTTCATGGGAATGGAGTCGATGTTGTCCAGCGTCACATATTTTCCCGGCACCTCTTCCTTGAATCCGTCATCCAGGTTCAGCACCCACCATTGCATAGGAACCCGGTAATGCAACTGCTTGCTGGAGCGCTCCGAAAAATTGTGGTTCTTTCCAAAATCAAACATCTCGATGACGGATTTTTCATGAATGAAGCGGGTGATGTCGTGAAAGGTGGTGCAGCCGGCAGGGCTGAACTCGCGGGCGTCCGGATCCAGCAGGTGAAGGGGAATGATGTGTCGGCCGACCTGCTTCAGGATCTCATGTACCGGGCTGCCTTCCATGAGATGGGTTCGGGAACTGCCGGTACCGGAAAGCAGGCCGGAGATTAATCCGTCGTAGACGGCCTGGCGGGAAGCATCCACGGTGATCACCTGGTCCGGTTTGAGAATCGTTGCGGCATCCGGGACGCCGAAAAGGGCCGGAACCCCGAATTCCCGGGCCACATTGGCCAGATGCCCGGCAAATCCGCCCTGCTCCGTAATCACGGCGGAGGCCCGGGTTAACAGGGACGCCCATCGGGGAAGGGCCTGGCGGGTCACTAGAACCGCGCCTTCGGGAAAGGCCAGTACATCCACGCCCCGGTCGCCGAGGTAAACAGGGCCGCTGCCGGCGCCGGGGCTTGCCGTGATGCCGCCGCCGGCGATGCGCCGCTTTTTCAGCTCGGGGTCAACTGCGGCGTCCCCGGTTTCTCCCGTCAGAATCAGCTTCAGCGGCCGGCATTGCAGAATATGAATTGCCCCGCTGCCGGCGATCGCCCATTCGATGTCCTGCGCCGTGGCGTAATGATTTTCGATGCGGATAGCGATCTCCGCCAATTGCCGGGCCTGATCGTCTGTCAGGCAGGGACTGGTGCTCTCTTCATCCGTCAGATCCATGCGGCAAAGGCCTTCCTGGGGGTAGCAGACGAATTTGCGCGCCTTGGGGCTGATCTCCTTTTCAACGATCGATATCGGCGGCTCTCTGGAAGCCACAAAAAGGTCGCAGGCCACGCTGCCGTCTACCACCGATTTGGGAAGACCCCATACGGCATTGATGAAAACGCGGTCATCCCGGCTGGAGACCGGGCTCCGGGAATAGGTGACCCCGCCGGATACCGCATCCACCATGACCAGACATCCGACGCACATCAAAATGTCTTCATCCCGGAAGCCCTTGTTCATCCGGTAAGTAATGGCCTGCAGGCTGTATTTGCTGGCAATCACTTCCTTGTAGGCCTGGAAGACGTGCTCAAAGCTGACATTCAGCTCCGAGCGGTACTGGCCGGCAAACGAGCTGCCTTCGGCATCTTCTCCCAGCGCGCTGCTGCGAAGCGCCACTGTTATCTTGCCGCCGCTTTCCGCTTCCAGGTCTTCCCAGGCACCGCGAATAGCGGCTTCCAGATCGTCGGGAATCCGGGAGCGGATCACCAGTTGCTGGATTTCGGCGCTGAACGTGTAGAGATCTTCGATGTCTTCGGAATCAATGGATTGGAGCTTGCGGTCAATTTCCACCTGAAGGCTGTTGTAGTCCATGAACCGCTTGAAAGCCGAGGAGGTGATCACAAAACCTGCGGGGACTTTCAGATGAATGCGGTTCTTGACTTCGCCGAGATTGGCCATTTTGCTGCCCGCAACTTCGGTCATGTCCTTGTCCAGGGCATTCAGCGGAAGAATCAGGCGGCCGATCGGCAGGGTTCGGGTTTGCTTGAGGATGGCGTCGACGGTTTTTTCGATGGCGGTGAACCGGCTATCCAGTTCCGCATATTTGTCGGGCGCCAGATGGTGAAGGTTCTGGATCATGCGAAACACGTTAACGGAAATGGATGTGGCGCTGGACCGGACAAAGGACATGCCATAGGGCCGGTCTCCCTGAAGGGCCTGTTCCATTTCCGCCATGACTTCAAGAGACCGGTTATTGGCGCTCAGCAGAAGTTTGAAATTGTGATACCGCTCTTTGAACGCGACGCGAAGCTCCTCAATATTTTCGGGTTCCTCGGGCTGGGTATCGAAAGAAAACAGGTTCTTGAAGAAATTAAGGATTTTTTTCATGTCTGGGATGTGTCGCATTTTCTCCCCTTTGGAAAAGGGGGGCAGGGGGGATTTCGTTCAACCGATTGAAACTCCCCCCTCTAAGTTCCCCCTTTTTCAAAGAAAGACTTTCAGGAATGACGCTTTAAGTCAATGACAATAGGACTAATGTTCCAGCTTCAGTCCCCATCCTTCGAACATGAACAGAATGGCAAAGCCGTACCACATGGTGTAAACAACATAAAACGCCAGTGAAAACACAACAAGGCCCCATTTGGCGGAAATGTTTTCCGGCGTGACCTTGTAGTAGTTATAGGCGCATTCCACGGCTCGTTTATTAATATCGCCGATAAACTTGGTTTCGACAAATTTTTTCTGCTTGTTCAGATCCTTGGTCAGGGCCTTTAACGCCATCCACCAGTTATATAGAGACAGCCGTTCATCCATGGCATACTTGGCTTTGACTCCCTCGCCCTTGTTGTTGAACATCTGGTCCGAATCTTCCAGGCAGTTGGTCAAAATGCTGCCCAGATCCCCGCTGACCTTGATTTCCGATCCATTCACATTG
>CAIVVZ010000635.1 GCA_903909505.1 uncultured Desulfobacteraceae bacterium | reverse complement strand
GTAAAGAGACCGACGACAGTGGTCATGCGGTTATAAATTTTGCCTTTGTGACCCCATTTGTAGGAAGCCGGAACCCAGTCTTCATCCGGACCGGATACCCACATGCCGCAGCAGCCGGAGTGTGAACCCAGAAGATATGGTTCGGTCGGCATGACTTCGGAGTTTTTCTTTTCCGGTTCGGTGTTGGTGGCGCACCACAGGTTGGCCTGTCCACAGGTCATATCCAGAAAGTCTTCCCATGCTTCGGACTCAAGATGTTTGAGTTCTTTCTTGTCCATGGTTTTTCCCAGATTTGCCAGAGCAGTAACAGTATCCATCATGATCGGGCCGCGTCCTGCCTTCATTTCAGCCAACATCAGGTGGTTACGCAGACAGGTCGGGGTAACTGCGGCAGTACCGTACGGAGCGTACTTCGCCAGTTCTTCCTTGGCGGCGGCGCTACCTGCAAAATCTTCACCCAGACCATTGAGGGTCTTGGCTTTGAACAGCAGGAACCATGCACCAACGGGGCCGTAACCGTCTTTAAAACGAGCCGGGGTGAAACGGTTTTCCATCATGGAAAGTTCAGCACCGACCTTCATGGCCATGGTATAGGTAGAACCAGCATTCCATACAGGATACCATGCGCGGCCTTTGCCTTCACCAACTGAACGGGGCTGATAAATATTTACAGCACCGCCGCAGGCAACCATGATGGTTTTGGCTTTGATGATATAAACGATGTTTTCACGAACAGAGAAGCCCACTGCACCGGCAATCTGATTCGGGTTTTTGGCGTCCAGCAGAAGCTCGACGATGAAGCAGCGTTCAATGATATTGTCCATGCCCAGAGCGGTCTTTGCAGCTTCAGCAACGATCTTCTTGTAAGATTCGCCGTTGATCATGATCTGCCATTTACCGGTACGAACTGGGGTTGCCCCACCCTTCAGGGTACCCATTTCACGGCCTTTGTTACCGTCGAGGGTTTTTCCGTCAGCATCTTTTTTCCAAACCGGAAGGCCCCATTCTTCAAACAAATGAACAGAATCATCCACGTGGCGACCGAGGTCGAAAATAAGATCTTCACGAACCAGACCCATCAGGTCGTTACGAACCATCCGGACATAGTCTTCCGGGCTGTTGGTGCCGACATAGGTGTTGATGGCGGAAAGACCCTGCGCTACAGCACCACTTCTGTCCATGGCGGCTTTGTCGCAAAGCAGGATTTTGGTATCGTCAGATGCCCATTTTTTGACTTCAAACGCCGTGCCGCAGGCTGCCATACCGCCGCCAACAATCAGAATATCAACTTCGCGTTCTACAACTTTTGGATCTCTATCGGCCTTGGTTTCACCCAAAATTTTGTTCGGTAATGCCATGTTATATCCTCCTCAAAATTATATTTGATTCAAAGAGATGATCGAATAAATAATCCGATGCTGATGGGTTAGACCAATGTCGGTTTAATCATTTTGAAGCCGTCTGCCTCTTCTGTAGAAAGCAGCTGGCTGTCCAGGTCTTTGCCCTTCAATGACAGATAACCATTGGCCTGGCCTTCCGCAGTGGTGCGGATGGGGAACTTGAATCGCTTGATGAG
>CAIVVZ010000634.1 GCA_903909505.1 uncultured Desulfobacteraceae bacterium | reverse complement strand
TGAATCATGATGATGTAGACGATGACGTTGAACCCGAGGGTTGCCATCACCAGGTAGTGGCCTTCCAGCTTCAGGGTGGGAATGCCGATGACGTAAGCAATGCCAGCCGTAATGGCCATGGCGCCCAGGATCGTGGGCCAGGCCGGAAAGCCGTAAGTCGTGGTGAGAATGGCGGACAAATAGGCACCCAAACCAAAGAAGGCGGCATGGCCCAGAGAGATCTGGCCGGCATAGCCCATGAGAAGATTGAGACCGATGACGATCAGGACATTCAGGGCGGCGATGTTGAGCGCCATCAGGTAATAATTGTTCTCCAGGGCAAGCGGCAGGGCGAAAACAAACAGGCCAAAGACCCATAGCTGAAGATTCTTCATCACACGCTTCTCAATGCCCCTTTTCCGAATATGCCGGAGGGTTTAAAGAAAAGCACGATCAAAAGGATCAGAAAGGCCAGGACATCCTTGTATTCGGAAGACACCAGACCGGCTCCGAGGGATTCCAAGACTCCGAGAAGAAGCCCTCCGGCCACGGCCCCGATCATGGAACCGTATCCCCCCAGAATGGCGGCGGAAAACCCTTTGAGTCCCAGCATCACACCGGCATCGTAGGAAATGGTAGAGATGGGCGTCAGAATAATTCCGGCAACCGCGCCCAGCGCGCCGCTAAGGAAAAACGAGAGCGCAATCATCCGGTTGACCGGAATTCCGGCCAGAAGGGCGGATCTGCGGCTGGCGGCAACGGCCCGCATGGCTTTTCCAGTGCGGGTCCTGATGAAAAATGTACTCAGGCTCGCCACCACCGCCACCGTGATGCCAAATATCCAGATGCTCTGGGGCATGATGGCTGCTCCGAAAACCAGAATGGGATCTTCTCCGGAAAAAGGCGGCAGGGTCATGGCGTTCTTTCCCCAGATGGCCATGGACAATCCCTTGATAAAGATGGACGCACCGACGGTAACCATGACCAGGTTAAGGATTTCCTTGGATTTGGAATGCCGAAGGGTGGTTTTCTCCAGAAGCAGGCCGATGAACGCCACGGCAAAAACGCTTAAGACGAATGCCGGCGCCATGGGCAGTTTCAGATAGCCGTAAAACGTGACCATGAACATCCCTCCCAGCATCACGAACTCGCCCTGGGCGAAATTGACGATGCCGGTGGCGTTATGAATGATGGAGAAACCAATGGCGATCAGCGCATATGTGCTTCCGGTGGTCAGACCCGAGAGGGTGAATTGAAACAGTTTAAGAAGCAACGGCATGAATCCCGTCAAATCCCGTCAAATCCCATAAACACGATAACCGGCATCAATGGCTGCTGTAAATTTTTCCAGTTTTGAAGGATCGCCGGAAACTTGCACGTTCAGAACAGCCTGGATATCGGCCAGAGCGCAGAACAAGTCTTTTGAGCTGGAAAGCCTTGAGAGAGCTGCTCCCAGCATGATGAGATTAACGGATTTCAGGTTGCCGATGGCCCTGGCAAGGGAATCCGCATCAATGGAGGAAATCGCAAGCTCACTTGGCTCTTGAAGCGGCTGATTGCTGTTGACGATGGCCCAGCCCCCCGGTTTGACGAAGCTGCCATGCTGAGCCAGGCTCTCCGGCTTTAATGCCAAAAGCCCGTCGGCCGAAAACGGTCGGATCAGCGGGCTGGAAAAATCGCCGACTTTCAGGTGAGAAACCACGGTGCCTCCCCGCTGGGCCATGCCATGAGTCTCGGAAGTCAGCACCGGAAATCCCTTTATCATGGCGGCCTCGGCCAGAAGGCGGGTAACAAACAGTACTCCCTGGCCGCCGACACCGCTAATGATAATCTGCTGTTTAATGGTCATTACCCATCCTTTTATTGATGAACTCGTAAAAAGTCAAAAATGGGATGGCAAAGTAAAAAGTTTAAGATCAAGGCGAGCAAATCCTGAGGAGTGAGGCGTACAACCAGTACGCCGCAATGACGAAGGATGAAGCTCAACGCAGATATTGGACTTTTTACGAAGCCATCATTATTCTTATCGCCTTTTTCGGGCAGACATACAGGCAGACGCCGCACCCGGTGCACCCAGCGGAATCGATGCGGACGGGTTGGTCTTTCCCGTCCGTGATCAGGGCCGGGCACTCGAAATGCTGGAGGCAGTAATGACAGGCATCGCAATCCTCCTGCACAACCTGAACCCGGATGAACGGATGGCGGCTTTCCGTTCGGCTGCGATCCAGCAGGCAGGGCCGCCTGGCAATGATCACCGCGGGCCCGGTTTCCCGGCTGTAGGCAACCGCCGATTTCACCAGGGAAATAAATTCCGGAACATCGTAAGGATCCCCGGTTTTACAGAACCGGATGCCGCAGCCCTGAACCAGTTTTTCGATCTCGACCGTGATGGTGGGCTCCCCGCCGATGCCCCTGCCGCTGGATGGGGTGGGCTGGTTGCCGGTCATGGCGGTTGTCCGGTTATCCAGGATCACCAGGACAAAGCGGACATTTTGGACCACCGCATCGATCAGGGCTGGAATCCCGGCATGAAAAAACGTGGAATCGCCCAGGGTGGCCACGATATCCGGCCGCTTGGGTTCGTCCCGGAATGACTGATAAAAGCCAGCGGCCTGGCTGATGGCAGCCCCCATGCATATAAACGTGTCCACGGCCCCCAGGTTCAGACCCAGCGTATAGCAGCCGATGTCGCTGGTGTAGATACCCCTGGGTGCGGCTTTTTTGATGGCGAAAAAACTGGCCCGATGCGGACAGCCCGCGCAAAGCGTCGGGCGCCTGCCCGGCGAAGCGGCCGGCAACATGGGGCGGGAAAGAGGCTTTCCCGCAAATTCCGCAACGATGGCCTCGATGGTTTCCGGCAGTATCTCCCCCACGGACGGCACGGTTCCGGAGGCCTTTCCCCTGACCTTATGACGGTCGGCAATCTGCATCTCGATAACGCCGGTGCTCTCCTCGATAACCAGGATTTCCGAACAGGTTGCTTCAAGATGGTCGACAAACTCCCGGTGAAGGGGAAAGGGCTGAAGCACCTGGTACAGGGGAATGCGATCCCAGAGGTCAAGATCCTTGAGCACATCGCGGGTATGGGCGGCCGCCACGCCGGAAACCACAATGGCTTTAGTTCCGGAGGCGTCCGGATTACACCGGAGCGGAGCCGTGGGCGCATAGCCGGAGATGCCGGATAGCTTCTGCTCCAGGGACTGATGCAGGCGGAACCGGAATTTGGGCGTGGCGGCCCACCGGGCTGGATTTTTTTCAAAAACGGGCTTTCGGTCATCGGAGACAACGGGGGAAACAGCCACATCCTGGCG
>CAIVVZ010000633.1 GCA_903909505.1 uncultured Desulfobacteraceae bacterium | reverse complement strand
TTCCGTACTGAAAAACTCCCGCAATCTCCAGGTCCCATCGCGTTCCTTTGAAAAATATTCTATGTGAACCGTATCCTGATCGATCAAAATGTAATCCGTCAGTGTTTCTATGCTCCGATAAGCTGTGAATTTCGTACCGCGATCGTAGTCTTTTGTCGATTCCGACAGTACTTCCATTATCACAACCGGGTTTGTAATAGTGTCTGAACGGCTTTCGGCAAGTATCAGCTCTCCACACACAACGACAACATCCGGATAAGTATAGTGGAAATCCTTGGCAACCTGCACGCGTAAATCGATCGAGAATGCCTCACATGGCCCGTCCTTGAATTGTGCGTTCAGCAGGCTTGCCAGATTTACCGTAATTCTATTGTGATTGGGAGTTCCTCCTGCCATGGCAAAAACATCACCACAGTAGTATTCGCTCCGAAGTTCCGCGGTATCTTCGCGTGCAAAGTATTCTTCGATACTGATATATTTTTCGTTTGCTTTTAACATGACTTTAATCCTTCGACCCGACGGGAAGCATTGACAGCCGAACGCGAGCGGGACGCCCGAACTCCCAGTAAGATTTTCACGGTAAATAATGAGAAGTCAGTATTGACCCTGTATGAATTTCAGCGGGTTAAGTCAACAACAATTTCTTCTGTTTGATAAAACCGCCTCCTCTTTCAGCGGTTCAGAGTCGTTTTGGGGATCTTGATGACAAACTGAGAGCCGTGACCGGGAACGGAGGCAACATGGATGGATCCGCCATGCTGATCAATGATTTTTTGTGAAATGAACAGTCCCAAACCGGTTCCCTTGCTGCCTTTTGAGGAAAAAAACAGGGTAAAGAGCTTTCCCCGGGTTTCCCGGTCCATGCCCCCATCCATGCCGTTTTCCGCCGCAACCACCGTATAATGTTGGGTCGAATCCGCAATGGAAAGGTTTAATGATAGTAAAATCTGATTCAGAACCAGAATTCGGGGTATTTCCGAGCCTTCGGAATATTGTTGACGATGAGGGCGACAATGAGCATCACACCAGCCCCCAGGGCCGCAGGCATCACGACATAGAGATAACCCTATACACGCTCTCTCCACCGATCACCGCGATCAGGGCTGTGGCACCTCCAGGAGGATGGAGGGTCTTGGTGAGATGCATCAGGGCAACTGCGGCAGTGCCGATGAAACTGCCGATCCAGGACCAGCATACCTCAACAAGGCTCACCCGTGGCGGGCTCTGGCCTCTTCCTCTCATTTTTTGGAAAAATATCATAGCTGTCGGCCTCTATCGGGATATAAGATTGGAGTGAACAATATCCGTACGGGTGACAATGCCGATCGGCTTGTCGTAAGCATCGACAATGGGGATGCGGTTGATTTGCCTTTCGATGAATAGGGCCGAAATCGCATCGACCGTGATCTGCGGGCCAGCAGTTATCGGCGGCGTCGTCATGATGCCCCGAATGGCATGATTGCTCGCGACGGTCGTCATACAGCCATTGTTATTCAGGCAGTGGGCGACGATCTGCATGAAGGATATCGGTTTCCCGACACCCATCATTGCAAGAAAATCTTTCTCGGACACGACTCCCACAATCCTGCCGTCAGAATCGACGACTGGGGCACCGGAAATCCGTTTTTCCGCAAGAAATGTGGCGGTTTGCCGCAGGTCCATCTCGATCCCGATCACATTAACCGGCCTGGTCATGATATCGGCGGCTTTCAGGGAGTTCATGATTCGTTGGACAGCATGGCTGTAAGCCACATGAAACACCTCTTTGAAGTCACCGGGGCTGATATCGATATAGCCCTGGATATCCTTCATTGCGCTAAGGATATCTGACTCGGAAATATCCACCGGACCACAGGTTTTGCCATTTGTTTCACTCATTGGTGCCTCTCCCTTCAGTCGTTAAGAAGTCACCCGCCGGACCCAAAATCCAGCTCGACGGGATCATCCACTCCATCTTGTCTTCGCGAAAAAGCGTTCCCAAATCTGCTATCGGGCTTTTCTTATCTTCAGATAGGTTAACCCGGAAGCAATCACCATCGGTACCACACCCAGAGCAATCAAGACAACATGCGACGGCATGCTCCACCATTCCAGTAGCCGGATCCGGTCTTGCCCAATGAATTCGATACTCCGTGCATGCCAGTAACCATTTTCGAGGACATCCCATAACTGCAAAACACCTACAGGAAACAAGTTGGTAATCACCATCAGCGCAAGGCCGGCATTCAAACCCCAAAAAGAAATCTTGATAAACTTTTCCGGGACCGCCCACTGCTCCTCCGTCAGCACGTGGCGCAGGGTCAGCACCAGAAGCGCCATGCCCAACATGCCGAAAGCCCCCAGCAAAGCGGCATGACCGTGGTTCAAAGTCAATACGGTGCCGGCTTCAAAGTAGCTGACAACCGGCATGTTGATCAAAAACCCGAAGATGCCCGCGCCCACAAAATTCCAGAATCCAACTGCCATGAGAAAGTAAAAAGCCCATTTGTGCGGAATCGTTTTTTCCGGCGCCCCGGTTATTTCCTTGGTCCCGGTCAATTTAATAAAATCCCAGGCATCAAGCGTTAATAGGGTGAGCGGAACCACTTCGAGTGCTGAAAACATGGCCGCCAATGCCATCGTGAAGTTGGTCTGCCCCGTCCAATACCAGTGGTGTGCCGTACCGATTATGCCGCCGGACAGAAAGAGGATGGCGTCCATGTAAATGACCCGCACCACGTTGGTACGGCGGACCACACCCAGTTGGTAGAAGGTAACTGCAACCAGAACAGTCACAAACAGCTCAAAAAAACCTTCCACCCACAGGTGGATGATCCAGAAACGCCATGTATCCACGACCGTAAAATTGGTGGTGCTGCCGAAAAAGAATGCCGGTAGGTAGAAAAAAGGAATGGCGGCGGCCCCTACCATGAACAGCAGTGCGATTTCCCTGCGCTCAGGGTCCTTAAGGGCCGGTGCGACGGCCCGGTGAAGAAGCCATAGCCAAAAGCTTAATCCAATCACAAGAATGATCTGCCAAAAACGTCCCAATTCGAGAAACTCCCAGCCCTGATGACCAAACCAGGACCATAAACCGCCGAAAACCTGGTGAATGCCAAGCAATTCGCACAGCATGCTGCCGGCTACCAGCACGACAAGCGCCCAGAACAGCATATGAATGCCGACCGACTGCCCGCGAGGTTCATCTTGACCCAATGAGGAAGCCAGCAACAATCCACCGGTGACATAGGCGGTTGCAATCCAAAAAAGGGCCAATTGGAGATGCCAGGTACGCAAAATATTGCTCGGTAGATATTGGGCCAGATCAATACCATAAAAATTACCAGGTTCCGCGCGATAGTGCGCCAGTGCCCCGCCAATCACGACTTGCGCCAAAAAAAGCAGCGCAACAACGAGACAATACTTGATGATCGCCTTCTGGCCGGCGGTGGCACCGCCTGGCAGCATGTGAGGATGAAAGTCCCGATGCTCGCCTTTCCAGCCCAGGTAGTCGAATCTGCCGAATGTAAACAGTACCAGAGCCAGCCCGGCCAGCAGCATCACGACGCTCAGGGCGCTCCAGAGAAGGGCATCGGCCGTAAGACGGTTGCCGACCACCGGGTCATAAGGGAAGTTGTTGGTATACGAATAAGATTTATCCGGACGGTTCGTGACACTGGCCCATGCGGTCCAGGCAAAAAAAGCCGTCAATTGGCGAATCTCCTCGGGGTCGTGTATGTATTTGCTCGGTAGTCCTGCATTTGCCTTCGGCTGGAGAAAATAATCTGTCCAGACCCCGAGCTGCCGCTGATACGAGATTTTTTCGGGATCAATGAAGGTCAATTCTTTTGATACGGGATCGTAGCGATTCTCTTTGAGAAGTCCGGCAATCCTGGCGTCTATCAGTGAATGCTGCTGTTCACTGTTCAGCGACGATAAATCGATGCCTTCCAGTCGGGCAATTGCTTTGCCGGTATCGATTGATAAACCGTGAAGGTACTGCGCGGAGAAATCCGGGCCCAAATAAGAACCATGGCCCCATATGGATCCATTTTGCATCAGGGCGTATTTCAAAAAGACCTGTTGGCCGGCTTCGATGTCCGTTCCGCTGAAAATGATCTTGCCGGCGGTGTCGACCACGTTTCCCGGAATCGGGGGAGCAAATCGGTAGGCTTGTATTGACATGAAGATTAAAACCGCCATGCCGCAAACAAAAACCAATATCACACTACGGCGCCACCACGGGGAAAGGGCCAGTGTGTCGGATATCTGTTGTTCCTTCATTTGGATGCCTCTCATGTTTCGGGTTAATGGTTCCTGATCGATCTATCCGATGATAACTTCATAAAAATGGGGTGTTGTGTTGCCGTCAAATAACGGCATGACCCGCTCACCCGCCTTGTCATGGGCAGGGCTGCCATGCATTGCCTGAAAAGCATCCCGATTTTCAAACTCAACAATGGCTGCGTAGTTGCCTTCCGCTAACGGTTTTAAAAGCCTTCTTCCGATAAAACCCTTAAACGTTGAAAATTGTTCGTTTGACGAGGCAAACCACTTTTGAAACTCGGCATCTTTGCCTGCTTTTATGGGCGGAAAAGAGATTAATACTACAAACATTGTGTCACCTCCGTAAGATTTAGCATTTTCCGGCAGGGCCCCAATCGAATCCCCTTGGTGTCCAGGGATAAAAGCGCCAGCAGCACGGCCAGGGAATAAGAGTGTTACACGATCCCTTTCAAGGTGAAAATCAGAAGATCCTGAAGATTGGCGGTTTCTTCCGGCTTACCACACCCTTGACGGTG
>CAIVVZ010000632.1 GCA_903909505.1 uncultured Desulfobacteraceae bacterium | reverse complement strand
ATTCCGTCGTTGGCATTACGAACCGCCTGGTCAAGCCCCTTGACCTGGGCTGTAAACCGATTCGAAATCGCCATGCCCGCAGCGTCATCCTTTGCACTGTTGATCCGAAGACCGGATGACAACCGCTCCAATGATTTGTTCAACGCGCCCTGCGTCTTGGTTACATTGCGCTGGGCAGTCAACGATGCGATGTTGGTATTGATTGAAAGTGCCATAGTCGTATTCCTCCTTGAATGTCTGGTTTGCCTCGGGCCTCAATGCCCTTGGCTTAAGTTGGGTTTATTTTCTGCTTTTCTTTTAATACTGTTATCGGCGTTCTGCCGATAATCTTTAATTATTTCTTTCTGATCGGTTTTTGTAATTTTTCCCTGTTACTAACCAATATCGTCATGATTTTGGAAAACTTTAACAGTTTTTTCCTCCTTTCGATTATTTTCAGAATCCTCGGTATTTACTTCGTCACAGCGTTTCTATTGTGGTTGTAAGAACCCGCCCCCATTTTTTGAAAAAAAAGGGGGGATATTGCCTTAAATAAATGATCTTTCTCTTAATATTGCAACTATTTGAGCAGTTCCAGGACCGACTGCGGAAGCTGCTTGGACTGAGCCAACATGGCCACTCCTGCCTGCATGAGAATTTGTGATTTGGTCATATCCGCTGTTTCTTTAGCGAAATCCGCATCCATGATCCGTCCGTTGGCTGCAGAAAGGTTTACAGATACATTCTGCAGGTTGGAGATGGTGGAATCCAGCCGGTTTTGTACAGCGCCCAACTCCGACCGATTCTTCGAAATCATATTGATAGCGGCGTCAATCCGATCGATCGCATTGTTGGCATTGGCGAGGGATCCGACACTGAGACCCGATCCAATCGCATCAGAACTTCCGCCTTGCGCAGTAAAACCAGCTTTCGCGATGCCTGCTGTGCTGGCGCCTGCAATCTTGATATCTGCACCCTTATCCGATGTCAGGGCAATGGTGCCGTGTGTGGTGCTGGCCCCGCCCATAAAAGCGGCACCATCAGCTATCGAGATATCCAGACCCGAAGCAGAGGTCAACACCAACTGACCTTGTGTATTGGCGGAAGCCACAACCCCCTGAACAGTCCCGTTTATCGCGGTAACAACACCCGCCAAATCGGTTTTGGTACTTAGATTAACACCCGTACCATTAATCGTGATATTAGAGGCTGTCGCAATGGTTACTTTGGTAAAATCAAGCGCAAAGGCACTTGTTGTCGTCGCCTTGGCCGTAACCCCGGTCTTAGCGTTGACGCTGTTAATGGCAGAAGCCTTGTCGGCTGCACTGGAGCCAGTTGATGCACCCACATCCACACCATTAATCAGTAGATCTCCTGCCACCAGATTGGTTACGCCGACTACGCCGCCTGTTACACTGGCAGCTCCGGTTGATGCATTAAATCCCCAGAAGTTCAGGCTTGCACTCGCACCGCCTGTTGCCGTAACCGCTATGTTCGAATTATCGGAATTGGAAAGTGATAGATACCCCTGATAGGTTCCAAACGTTAACCCGGTGTTCGTGGTCGTACCGCCAACGTCAATGACTACGCCGGTATCATTGCTCAGGGTAATTGAACCATTCGTGTTCAATATGGCTGTAACCCCGGCAGCATCCCGGTTAATGTTCTTAACAAGTTCCGCCATGCTCCCGGAAGCCGCTATATTAGCGCTGTTGATCGTCAGGCCGTTCGCAACGCCGGAAACCCCGCCTTGTCCTTTATAGGTATTGTAGGCAGTGGCTGTTACGCCCGTAGTGCCGGTCTGGGCATTAATGGCCGTGGCTGCTGACAGAGCAGTGGCGGCAGTAGCTGCCAAAACAGCCGTACCGTTAATGGTCAAACCGGCGGTGGTTACCGTACTGACGCGACCGCTGCTCAGACTGCCTTTAGGTGAGTAAGCATTCAGATTCAAATCTGAAGCTTTCACGCTTTTTAAATCTACCGATACGGTCTGTCCGGAATTGGCACCAACCTGAAAACTCTTCGTTCCTCCGGATCCATCCAGAAGATTAATCCCATTAAACTGCGTTGATCCCGAAATCCGGTCAACTTCTGAATAAAGCTGATCCATCTCACTTTGAAGCGATGCACGGTCTGATGCAGAGTTCGTATCATTTGAAGCCTGCACCGCAAGTTCCCTCATCCGTTGTAAAATCGTGGTCACTTCCTGCATGCCACCTTCTGAAACCTGAAGCATGGAGATGCCATCGTTGGCATTTCGAACAGCCTGATCGAGTCCCCGGACCTGAGCAGTAAACCGGTTGGATATGGCCATGCCGGCCGCATCATCTTTTGCGCTGTTGATGCGAAGACCTGATGAAAGCCTTTCTAAAGACTTGTTCAGCGCATTCTGAGTCCGGGTAACATTTTTTTGTGCATTCTGGGATGCAATATTGGTATTGATTGATAGCGCCATAATGTATTCTCCTTTTTATAGCAGGTCGGGTTTAAACCCTTTATTTTTAAAATGTCCGTCGGGAACATTCCCGACCTACGAACTGGATGTAACAGTCAAAGTATTGACAGCTTATGTCAGATCCAGGTTTCTCATCTGCTTTTCAGGTGATTCCTGCAACATCGATTCATAAGCATTTTCTAATGAGCGGGTGAGCGATTCAGCATTCATCAGAGGTGAATCTCTCATCATTTTTCGTAATAAATATCTTGTAGATGACAGCATTTCCGTATCCTGGCTCAGTTTAATCGCTTTTTTAATATAATCGTCCTCCGAATGCGCGATAAACGCATTCAGTCCAGTGCTGGTCAGCAAACTGACACCGACTCTGGAAACATGGTTATCGCCTTCCAGTACAATGACCGGAACCCCCATCCACAGAGCATCACAGGTTGTTGTTGTCCCGTTATAGGGAAACGTATCCAGCGCCACATCCACCCGATGATACAAACCCAGATGTTCTTCAGTGGGAAGAAACCCATACAGTTCAATCCGTTCCGGGTCCACGTGACAGGCAGCAAACTGGCCTATAAGCTGCTGACAGGTCTGTGGATCTTCCAGAGCTTTCGACTTAAGGATAAGCCTGGCATTGGGAACTGATCCCAGTATGGCTGACCAGGTACGGATGACACTCCCGGTTATCTTGGCTATATTATTGAAAGATGCAAATGTAATGCCATCTGCATTTATAACTGGCAGGTCAGACACTTCCGGCGCATCCGCGGGTGCCTGGTAACACAGAAAGCTGCCGGGAACACGGATCAGTTTTTCGGTATACCAGCGATCGGTCAATCCCGGCGGGTCTGCTACCGCATCCGTAATGCGATAATCCATTGCCTGAAGACCTGTGGTATTCGGATATCCCAGATAGGTGACCTGAATGGGCGCTGGTTTTTGGGCAAAAAGCGACATGCGATTGTTGGCTGTGTGACCCGCAAGATCAACCAGGATATGAATTTGATCAGCCTGAATCTGTTCAAAGAGCCTGTCGTTGCTGACCCCTGAGGTGTCCCGCCATTCCCAGACCAATCCTTTCAACCGATGCGTTACGTGATCCGGATACGGCGTGTCGGAATAACATGTCACATTAAAGCGGCTCGAATCATGTGCTTTCAGGATGGGCTCGATAAAATACGCCACGGAATGCTGTTTAAAGTCCGGCGACAGGTAACCGACATGAATCTTTTCATGAGAATTCCGGCAGAACCTTCTGCTCAAAGATGGATGGGTTATGCCTGAACCATGCTGACTATCCCATGACAAGTGCTCCTGAAACAGAGACGTCCAATCTCCGGAATGATCATAATGAAGCGCAAGCAGCTTGTTGGAATGGGCCGAGGCATAATAAGGCTTTATCTTCAGTGCCGCGTCGTAGGATGTAACAGCATCTGCGACCCTTCCCTGCAACTGCAATGAAACACCGATATTGTTATTAACTTCCGGGTGTTCAGGATGGATTGCAAGCGCTTTTTGATACCATGCCACTGATTCTGATAACTTACCGATATCCTTACAAAGGTTCCCGATATTATGAAAGCTTTCACAGCAGGCAGGATTTAAGGATAGGGATTTATGAAAACAGGTCAGGGCATTATCAAACTGTCCCAATCTATTAAAGGCGACTCCCAAATTGTTGTAAGCATCCGCGAAATCCGGCTTAAGCTGTATGGCATTTTGATAACTGGATATGGCTTCATCCATTTTCCCAAGGCTTTTATAGCTGTTCCCCAGGTTGCTGTACACTTCGGCATAGCCCGGATTGAGATCAAGGGCTTTTTGATAGCTCTGTATAGCCTCTTCAAAGCAGGACATGGCCTGATAGACAGCGCCCAGGTTATAGAAAAACATGGGGACTTTTGGGGAAACCTGGATAGCCTGAAGAATCAGATGAATCGCCTTCTGGTGCTGACCCATATGATGGGCAGCCACCCCGGATAAGTGGAGGGCGTCGGCATGGTTCGGCTTTACCGCAAGCACCTGCGAATAAATGGTATCAGCCTGCTGCAGACGCCCCGCTTGATGATGCTCCACAGCCACCAGCATCTGTTGCTGCAACTCTCTTGATAATTTCTCATTCCGAGGCGTTGCCTGAGAATGCTTTTTTATATTTTTTCGATGTTTCATTTAAAACCTTCATCACCTTTCGGTTATCCCGAATCTCCTCTGGATGAGCTGCCGTCTTCTTTCCATTTCATCGCTGTAAAATGGAAATGTTTTCATAAGCTCCAGATCCGGCAGGGAATTCTTACCTGTAAAATAGGTCGAAAAGGATTGACAGATTTCACGGGTTTCAAGAGCTGAATAAACCAGCCACTGGCCGGCAGCATTTTCCGGATCAATAGTAGCCATCCGGGCAGATAAGGGAAGAAACGGTTCGTCAGCAGAAATTTCATGAGCGGATTCAAAAAGACCGATAAGGTGGTTCAGGATTTTTACTGCGTTTTCCCTGAACCCCAGATCAATGGCCATTCGTACAGCAGACAGGATTCGGGAAATCGTTGCACGATCACGCAAAAGATTTATCATCAAGCCATAACTCGTCATTAATGCCTGAAAACGGGCTGATGCAGGATACCCTGGCAGTTGAGATGACGAATAGTTTGCCAGCGCCTGCTGATGGATCTGCCAGTCAGAATCTCCAACATGGTCCTGACAATACTTCTCCCATAAAGGAAGAAACCGCATGGCATACGGAAACTCCTGAATATAATCAATCCAAAGGTTTGAAGGAACAGAAGGCAGGATGTCGCGGCCTGATTCCGGAAGAACGAGAAGTCCCATCCGGGACAGGCTTTCGGCGCAATCGGGCTTGCAGCAGAACAGATTCAGTTGAAACGGATCCAATTTTTCTCCGGCGCCAAACGGCGCCAGAATGCCCAGCCCTGGAATCAGCCGGTAACTCTGATAACCCATTTCCAGAAATCGACTGGGCATCTCGAAATGAAACGTATCTCCATGTTTGATTTTAAACAAAATTAAAGGGGAACTGGTTCTAAAAAACGTCTCTCCCCCTTTCAGAATATTGTTTTCTCGGCCTTCTGCATCCATTTTCAGAAAATCAATGTTTGACTCGAAAACAGTATTTTGCAATCCTTCATCCAAACTCATTTGTAAAACAGGTTCAGAGTCATCTGCTGGTGATTTTTCAGGCGCCTCATTCGATTCAGGATTAGGGCTTGAAGACGGAAATGTCTGTCTGCCCGAATCCGACACCCCGGCCTGAATCAATGTGACATGTTCGAACCGGTTCAAGCGAATGCTTCGGGTGAGATAGGCTGCGGTTAATTCGATTGCTTCAAAGGCCCATACTTTTCCTGCCGACCCAACGGATTGAGCGGCTGTCAGCGTATAAGCTCCATAATTGGCACCGATATCGATTACTCGCATGCCGGGCTTGAGAAATGCGCTGACAAAGGCAATTTCCTGCTCAAACCAGCCCTGATATTCCAATAAAATATAGGGCGTTGAGTGCTGAATGGAATTCGGAACACACAAGGTAATATCCGCTTTAATGCGTGCATCCATAACATCCGGATGCTCAAAACCTTCGGCAATCAGCCTTGCACACCAGCTTTGCCACATGCTGCGATAAGCAGATTCCAGCTTTAAAACAAACGTTTCTCGATCCATCAGAGAGGAAGCCTGCATTTTTCTGCGTAAGGTCTGTCGCATAGTTTTCAGGAGATCAGTGTTACCCGCAAGTTTCACCGCTTTTTCAATGTATTCGTATTCCGACGCAGCAATCCCGTCCTGAAATTCGATCCGGCTGAGTATGCTGGTCCCCACACGGGAAGCATGAACTTTTCCGGTTAGCGTTATTACCGGAATCCCCATCCACATGGCCTCCAAGGTTGTGGTTGTTCCGTTATAGGGGAAGGTATCCAGCGCAATATCGACATTATGGTATAGGCTTAAGTGATCCTGAAAAGGAAGGTATGGCAATATCTCAATTCTGGACGCATCAATACCGTTCTGAACAAACAAAGACAGAAGGCCTTGCCTTGTTTCCGCATCTGTAAGAGCGCTGGACTTTAAAATCAACCGGGCCCCCGGAACCTGCCTTAACAACTCTGACCAGACAGTGATAACTTTCGGACCGATCTTGGCCCGATTGTTAAATGATCCGAAAGTGATATAGTGGTTGGATAAAAATGGAAGCTCCGACACGTCGGGAGTCGGATCAGAAGGCTGATAACAGAGAAAACCCCCTGAAAGGCGGATCAGACGCTCAGTATAATACGAATCAGAAATACCCACGGGATCGGCCAGTGCATCGGTAATACGGTAATCCATTGTCTCCAGACCCGTAGTATTTGGATATCCCAGATAGGCGACCTGGACAGGGGCCGGCTTTTTGCCAAAAAGCATCATCCGATTTTTTGAGCTATGGCCGGCCAGATCCACCAGAATGTCAATCCGGTCATCCTGAATCTGTTGAAATACCCGTTCATCTGACATCCTATCAATATTTCGCCAGTAGTCTGCACTATTCATCAATACTTGGGTCGCTTCATCCGGCTGCGGCACATCTGCATAACAAAACACTTCGACCTGGTCTCGATGATGATGGGAAAGAACCGGGTAGATAAAAAACGCCACTGAATGGGATCGAAAATCCGGCGAAACATATCCGACACGAATTCGACGGTTTGGCGTTCTGTCATTAACGTAATCTCCAGTGGCGCTGAGGATTTTAGGAGAATGGCGCTTGGCCCATTTCCGGTGATGTTCAAAAACGGTTTGCGGATCTGTATCCGCCATGTAATTCAAGCAAAAAAGGAGATTGGAATAGGCAATAACATTTTGAGGATTTTTCTGAATGGCGATTTTCAGTCCTCCAATCGCTTTCTCAATATCCCCCAGATCTTTGTAAAGGCAAACCAGGTTGCAATATGCCAGAAAAAAATCAGGTTGGCGAGACAGGGTATAGTCATACCAGTGTTTTGCCAGACTCAACTCACCCATGAACTGATAGGCGCCACCCAGGTTATATGAAGCCAAAACGTAACTCGGCTTCAACTCAAGCGCTTTTTCAAAACAGTTAATCGCCCCTTTCAAATCACCGCTGTCTTTTAAAACAGCACCAAGATTATTGTGATAACAATAATCTTGGTCATTTAATTGAACTGCGTATTGAAGCAGACGGATTGCCGTATCGTATTTCCCGGACTGATGCGCAATCAGGCCCGATAGGTTCACTGCATCAGCGTCAACTGGATGAAGTCTTAAATGATTTTGAACCAACCGATCTGCTTCAGAAAGCCTGCCAGCGCGATATTGCTGAATGGCGTTATCCAGGTCATGGTTTTTGGGGCTGACTTTAACACCTCTTGCATAACCTTTCAGTGCAGATTTTTGTTTCATCTTTTGAGACATATTCACCTTCTCTCATCACCGATTGTTGGCTTGACTCAGAAAACCTAACCCGTATAAAATTTATTTTTTGCAGAACTGAACATATTCAACTCTTCTCTTGAAGGCCAAATTTTCCCCGGATGAATTTTCTTCTTTGCTCCATTTCCGGATTATAAAATGGCAATGTTTTTAAAAGCTCTAAATTCCCTAAAGAAATGTCAGCCTCAGCATGTTCTGACAAAGGTTGTTTTTGTTCGTATGTTTCTATAAGCGAGACCAGGCACCAGTTTCCGATCTCCTGAGCCGGGTCTATCTGCTCAAAGTGTGAAGAAATCGCCAGAAATGGCTCCTCGACAGAAACATTGTCGCCTGTTTCCATCATCTTAATGAGCCGGCTCAAAACGATATTCGCTCGTTCCTGATTTCCCATATCTGAAGCCACCCGAACCAGACTCATCAAACGCGAAAACGTAGGGTTGTTCTGAACCATATCATCAAGTAATTGATATGCCCATTTCAACGCTTGAAATCTGTCTGGCGCCGGCAACTGCGCCATCCGGGAAATGGCATAGCTACTTAAGGCTTCCTGATGTAAACGCCAGTGAAGATTGCTTTCATTGTTTTGAATGTATTGATTCCACAATTGCAGCAGTCGAATGGCATATGGATATTTTCGCACATAATCAATCCACAGATTTGGAGCGGTTTTCAGACCAGAATCCGCATCTATTTTCCGATATATCAGCAGGTTTTTTGCCTCAAGCCTTACTGCGCAATCCAGCTTGCAAAGAAATATATTTAAATAGAACTGATCATCGTCATTTTCCACGCGCATCGGCGCAAGGCATTCAATTCCCGGAATCAGACGATAACTATCATAGCCCAGTGACTTGAATCCATAAATCAGCTCGGAATGAAAGTTCTGGCCATGCTTGATTTCCAACATGATTAGGGGGGAGTGAGCGGCTAAAAAAGATTCTCCGCCCTTTAAAATATTTTCCTTCCGAACTTCGGCCCCGATTCTCATAAAATCAATTTCTGGCCCTAAATAATCCCGCATGGCAACATCCAGGCTGGTCGACTCCATATCAATAAAATCGTCTTCTCCTGCTGTCGCCACAGCATCATAGAACCCTGCATTTTCAAAAGCACATACGCTTCCGCTCGCACCAACTTCAGCAGCAGTCCAGATATATGTCCCATAACCGGCGCCTATATCCACGAACTGGTTGCCGGGTTCAATGACTTTTCGAACAAAAGCCATATCCGGATCACTCCCGCCGCTTTTTTCCATCAATACATCAGACGGAAGACACTGACAGGCTGGAACCGGAAGATGAATCCTGTTAACAAATGGCAAACGGGTGGCATCCGGGTACGCAAAATCTTCAGCGGTCAGATAGTCTTTTTGAAGTTGATTCATATTCGTCGATCTCCTCCGTATCAAACATATATGCGCAGTTTTTTTGATGACGCATCTGTATTCTCTAATTTATTCCTGCTCGTACACCACAGTGAGTAGTTCAAAAATATGATTTTGAATTACTCAACAAGCAAAGAATGTGCCTAATATAAAATTCAATATATATCGCGATATTACATAAGGTAACAGATATTATTGAAAAGAATTGTCAATTTCTTGACGCCGGGACTGAAGAATATTCCAGAAATAACCCCATCATTATTGTTCAATTTAACGGGTTCTGAATATATTGACATATAGGCATCTTTTTGCCATGCTGAATCTCAAAAGCAGCAATTAAATTCTGGTTTGTCTGCTTAAGTCTGGCATGATTCACATAGGCTATGGGGAGAATTCGGCATTTTGTGAGGTCGAAATAACCATTGCCGATGCAGGAGCTTCTTTGGTGGGTTTAACGGAATCCGGACTCTTTTTTCTAAGATCAACTTACAGGATATGGATATATCAAAATATTCTGCGCATATCGGCGCGCAGTTAAAAGAGGCGTGACATTATGACAAGAGATTATAAAAACTTAAACATACTTTTTACAATGCACGGCAGTCCTGATTATTTTTCTGCAATAAAATTTTCAAAAAGGCAAATCATCGTTAGCCCTCACTATCAAACAGAAATTGTCAACGGAGAATACAAGTCAATAAAAACGAACAATAACAAATATGATATTCAGGAAATTATCAGCTTACTTCCGAAATCCCAACAACCCGATCTGTTGATAGTTTTAATCAACTCATTTTTTGAAAATACACCATTAAATTT
>CAIVVZ010000631.1 GCA_903909505.1 uncultured Desulfobacteraceae bacterium | reverse complement strand
TGCGTAAAATAATCGTTTCCGGAGAGTATGCGTTTCTGCCCGGGGCCAAAGCGCTGGTTTCTCCTACATCTACTGATGCCGATCTGGCTAAGCCCAAAATTGTTCCGCCTTATGACCAGTCACCTTCTCAATGGTCCAACTGGGGAGATTCAAACCTCTTTCCCCAGGAAGTGCTGATCGACCTCAATAAAAATTCGGTCGCTCTTCGTGCGCTTGACAAACGCAAGCGTGTCCATTTCGGTCGGGGGGTTGTCGCCTACCGTGAGAAAACAGATCAAACCGGAGTCGTGACCAAGGAAACTGTCACGGATCCGGAAGTTGTGGAATTCTTCCGGATAAACCAGATCAACCTTATCTGGGTGGACCTGATCATGGGCCTTGAAACTTTTGCCAATGGCTGGCTTGAGTTTATCACCAACAAAGGCAGGGATAAAATAAACAGGGTGTTTGTCAAAGACCCTGCATATTGCAGGCTTTCAAAAATGGACCCTGCAAACCGGATTCCCTATCTGTATTACTGTGCCCAGTGGGAAATGAGTCCCAATTTTGACAATGTTAAAGTTGTCCAGCTTCCAATGTTCAATCCGGACAAATATGATGGTACTCAATATCCTGACGGACAGTTTGCTTACCATCTTTGCTACCGGTCGTTCAACAGATCGTATTACCACCTTGCCCTTTGGAATTCCGTTCGGGTAAACAAATGGATGTCTATTGCCAACAGCGTACCTATTCTGAAGTCTGCAATCATGAAGAACCAAATGACCATCAAGTATCATATCCAGATACCCGATGACTATTTCACCACTCGTTTCCCTTCGCCTGACTTCACCAAAGAGCAGCGTGAATCCAAACGCATGGAGGTTCTTACAGACATGAACGCATTTCTGGCCGATGTTGAAAACAGCGGAAAGGCCTTTGTCAGCTACGCTTTTTACTCAAAGGTGAAGCAAGACTATTTGACCGGCTGGAAAATCGAAGTTATACAGAATAAGCTTGACAACTCTGCCTATCTGCCCGATAGCCAGGCTGCCAATTCTGAAATCCTCTTTGCCATCGGAGTGGATCCCTGCCTGATCGGCGCCGGGAACCCGGGCAGCGCCATCGGCGCCGGCAGTGGCTCCGACAAGCGTGAAGCTTACTGGATGCTTAATGCCGACATGGGAACAGACCGCAGTGTCAGCCTGTCCCCACTATACTTCATCCGGGATTTTAACAAATGGGACCCGACCATCCAGTTTGATTATGTCACTGTTGACACCTCTCAAACCCAGGATCAACACCCTACCAAGACCGCCAAACGTATTGACCAAACCCAAGCCTGACCATGCTTATCACAACGATTGCCCAATTAAGAGCTGCATCATCGATCAATGTTTCAAACAACATTGAGAACTGGCTCCCGTATATTGCAGATGCCCAGGAAATGTTCATCGTTCCGATTATTGGCGAGGCTTTATACGACCAAATCATCATGTATCTGTATTCTTTGGAAGCAGACGACAGGCCAAGCGAAGATGGTGCAAGCGAACCTCCTATAATCAAACCGCCTCCAAGAAACTTTATCTTTGATGAGTTGATTTTAAAGCTCCGTAAAGCAACAGGCCTTTATGCCTTGTTCCTTGGCGTGGATGAAATGGCGGTGAGTATCTCTTCAGCCGGAGTCCAGGTACTTCAAAGCGACACCCACAAAAGTGCGCCTCAGTACCAACTGATGAACCTTAAAGAGACCTATCTCACCCGGGCGCACCGCCAGATTGACCTTATCCTGAAATTCATTGCTAAAAATGTAGATTCATTCAGCGATTACCCTGTTCCCCCTAACCCGTATTTTATCCGCAATGCTGATGAATTTCAGGTTCATGCTGATATCCATTCTTCCCGTCGGGTATTCCTGTCACTGATGCCTGTAATGGGCAGCATTGAGCAGAAATACATCAAGCCAACTTTGTCACCAGATTATTTTGATGCCCTGAAGATTAACTTTCAGTCTGGTGGTCTAAATGAAGAGGATCAACCAATAATTGACCTTCTCATTCCTGCCCTTGTCCATCTCACCATGGCCAGGGCGCTACTGGAAATCTCCATTGATACACTCGACTGGGGTATTTTCAATAGTGCTGCCAATACCTTCAACAACCTGCAAAACAAAACCCAGGCAAATCAGGAAAGGATTTCAGCCATGCACGATGCAAACCAGCGGGATGGCGAAGCTGAACTCAAAATGCTTCAGGAATTCCTGGATAACAATGCATCATCGGATAAATTCGCGATGTATTTCAACTCTATCCGGTTTGTGGGAAAGGAAACAGCCGTTAAAAGAGGAGAATTCCTTAACGCTTCAACAAATTCAATCTTTGTAGCCTGACCTTCAACCAATCTCCCATGGCAGATAACACAATTCTTCTGGCGGTCATCGCCATTTTGAACGGCGCCTACCTGATTGGCCAGAAAAATCAGCGTAGTGAT
>CAIVVZ010000630.1 GCA_903909505.1 uncultured Desulfobacteraceae bacterium | reverse complement strand
TTTAGTTCAGGTCTTTTAATCAAGGCTCCGAGAACGCCTGCGATCAGATTGCCTTTTTCTCCCCCCGTATTGGGGACGGTGACGGCAAAACCGTTCTTGAAGACTCCGGGATCCACGATGATGCGGATTTCCTGAATCACGCCATCTGTCTGTTGGCCGGCAACGCTTGCGGCATAGGCCACGGCGATCGGCTCCGTGCAGCCCAGCGCCGGAAAAACCTCGTGTTTCAAAACTTCCTTCAGAATATTCAAGATTCATCTCCTTTAGGAAAAAGCAGGCATCCGGTTGTCATTGCTTTGCGCGTGTATATGGATCAGGCCATGGAACGTCTTCGCCAAGGGCCTGCGCGGCGTGAAGCGGCCAGTAGGGATCCCGCAGCATCTGTCTGGCAAGAAATACCGCGTCGGCATCGCCGCAGACCAGCGTCTGCTCGGCCTGCTGGGGACTGGTAATCAGTCCCACGGCTGCCGTAGGTATTTTCACCTCCCGGCGAATGGCTGCGGCAAAGGGCACCTGAAATCCCGGAGCAATAGGAATTTTTGCATCCGCAGCCAGGCCGCCGCTGGAACAATCGATCATATCGATACCGATCTCGCGTAGCTTATGGCAAAACCTGACGGACTGGCTAAGATCCCACCCGCCTTCAACCCAGTCCGTTGCCGAGATGCGGACAAAGACCGGCAGTGACGCCGGCCAGGCATCGCGGACAGCCTTGGCGACCTGCAATGGGAATCTGGCACGGCCTTCGAAGTCAGCGCCGAATTCATCCGTGCGGTGGTTGGATAGCGGCGACAGAAAAGAGTGCAACAGGTAACCGTGCGCCATGTGGATTTCGATGACCTTAAAGCCCGCGGTCAGCGCGCGTTTTGCAGCTTCGGCAAAGCGTTCCACCAGCCCGCCGATTTCGGCAAGAGACAGTTCCCGCGGGACATTGAAATCCGCTGCAAAGGGAATGGCGCTCGGCGCCAGCGGTTGCCATCCGCCATTACCGGGCTTTAACGGATTCCCCCCTTGCCAGGGCCTGTCCGTGGATGCCTTGCGGCCGGCATGCGCGATCTGCAGTCCGGGAACCGAACCCTGGGCGCTGATAAAAGCGGCAATGCGTTGAAAAGCCGCTGCATGGCCATCCGACCAGATGCCGGTGTCATTGGGAGAAATCCGGCCTTCCGGGACAACGGCCGTGGCTTCAACCATAACCAGCCCCGCGCCGCCAACGGCCCTGCTGCCCAGATGCACCAGGTGCCAGTCCGTGGGTATGCCGTCGATGCAGGAATACTGGCACATCGGGGATACAAATATCCGGTTTTTAAACTCCAGTTCCCGAAGGCACAGCGGTGAAAACAGCAGGGTCGCCATTGTTAGTCTCTCCTTAACCTCATGACTTTCATTTAGACCATCATGATCATGAACGTATTGATCGCCACGCACGTTGAAATCGTTATTGCGCTGATACAACCGTTGCTGAGGCGTGCAGATACCGTCTATTCGGCGCTTGCTGCTTTTTTTAGCCAGGTGCAAAGCAGCCTTCCCGTCATGGCCAGGCATTCCGGATCCAGATAGCTTTCGGCCCGACGTTCAAAAAGCAGGGAACACGTTGCCGGCCAAAAGATCTCTTGGTCTTCATCCGTGTCGTTAAACAGCAAGATGACGGGGATCCGGGGAAGCGCATTAAACTGAACAGACAGGTCATATGTGGCTTGCATCACGGGCGGATAACCGCCCAATTTGCTGCATGATGCCTGCAATTGACCAAGTTTCCCCGCGAAATGGGTGGCGACGGCCAGTTCGACATCATTTGCAAAATAGGTTGTCAACGGACCCGAATCCTTCAATCCTCTGAAGGATACCCATTCGCTTTCTTTCGGAACCATATCGGGACAAAGTAGAAGATATTTACACAGAATGACGCGGACATCAAAGCCGGGCTCTTTTCCTGACGGGTCCGTTATGCCGTCTTTGGAAACCCGGTAATCCCTGCCGAAGAGCGGAATGAACACTTCCTTTTCCTGCACCCTCACTCCCAGCAAATGCTCTAACCCCGCCAGATATTTTCTGCCAAACTGGGCCAGGTAATCCCGATAGGTTGCTTCATAGACGCTTGCAGTTGTTTTCATGATGGATGATCACCCTGTATAGCTTTACGATAACCGCGATTGCGAGAACATAGAACAATTTTCTTTGACAATTTAAGCCCGACTCCACGACCGCGCCATTCATGCTTAACATGAAGCCGTTTCATTTCACAAGTATCCTGTTCAACCTTATGCCAACTATTAAATGACAACAATCGATAAGGTCTTTGACATCGGGACAATACGTCCCAATCGTTTAAGGTCTCCCGCTCTTTTCAGCCTCTTTGAGCAATCCCCTTCAGCGCATCCCGGAGCCCGGATATCTGGTAAGGCTTCTGGATGAACCCTGCAAGACTCTTTCCTGAAAACCGCGCAGAAATTTCCCACTCGCTGTATCCGCTCGAAATAAAGACTTGCACGTCCGGATCTATTCTGCGAAGCTCCCGGAAAGCCTCCTCCCCGTTCATGCGAGGCATCGTGAGATCCAACAGAACGAATGTGATTTCATCCCCGCGCGAGCGGTATATCTCCACGGCTTCCTTTCCGTCCCAGGCCGTGATCACGGAAAACCCCAGCTTCTCGAGCATCAAGCGTCCCACCCCCAGGACAGTTTCTTCGTCATCCACCAGGAGCACGGTGCCGATACCGAGCCATTCACTGCCGGTTTCGACCGCTTCTCCATGTGACCCCTCCCCCGCCTGGGCCGAGGCGGGGAAGAGGAGTCGGAAGGTTGTCCCCTTGCCGGGTTCGCTGTAAACCTTGAGAGCCCCCTTGTGGCCCCGCACAATCCCCAGCACTGCTGACATTCCCAGACCCCTGCCGGTAAACTTGGTCGTGAAAAACGGCTCGAAGATGCGCGCCTGCGTCTCCCGGTCCATGCCGCAGCCGGTATCGCTCACCTCAATGCTCACGTACAACCCCTCCGGAAGCGCGTCGTCGTGGAAGGTCTCCTGAAGGTATTCAGCGTCGCAGTGCCTCGCTCCGGTAGAAACAGTAACCACCCCGCTTTTCTCGCCGATCGCCTCCGAGGCATTGATCACCAGATTCATGATCACCTGGCGGATTTGGGCCGGGTCGCCTTCGATGGGAGGCACAATTTTTTCCAGGTTCAAGTTGAGCAGCGTTTTCTTGGAAATGCTGGTTTTGAGCATATGGATCATTTCCTGGACCACTTCATTCAATTGCATATGCTCGATCACGAATTTCCCCTTGCCCGAGTAGGCCAGCATCTGCCGGCAGAGGTCTGCGGCACGATGCGAGGCCTTTATGATCTCCTGGAGATTCGGCCGGACGGGTGACACGGGGGAGACCTCGAACAGTGCAAGGTCGGCAAAACCCAGGATGGCCATGAGCAGATTGTTGAAGTCATGGGCGATGCCTCCTGCCAGCACCCCCAGGCTCTCGAGTTTCTGGGCATGCAGCAGGCGCCGCTCCATCTCGAGGCGCTCGGCCTCAATGCGTTTAAGTTCCGTGATATCTGTGTGCGTACCCAGCAAGCGCAGGGGCTTGCCGTTCTTGTCCCGTTCCACGATACTGCCGAGCGAAAGAATCCATTTCCAGTCGCCGGACTTTGTGAGCTGTCTGAATTCCACGCGGTAATCGTTGCGCCGCCCTTCGATGTAGTCCTGGAAGACACGGTAAACTTGCTCCCGATCATCCGGATGCAGGCGATCGCGCCACGCGGCGTTGGTTTCCCGAAAGGCATCCGGGTCGTAGCCGAGCATAGAAGCATATTCGGGGCTGACAATGGCCTCTCCCGTTTGCACATTTAAATCATACAGCCCCTGGTTGGCGGCCAGAAGGGCCAACCGCAGCCGCTCCTCGCTTTCACGCAGCAGCCCTTCCATTTGCTTGCGCTCGGTGATGTCATGCGCCAAGATCAGCTTTGCCCGCCGATCTCCAAACATCAGTGTGTGCGATGTAATTTCCACATCGATGATCCGGCCGTCCTTCAGACGGTGAAGCCAAACTCCCGATTTACCCAGACCCTGCGTCACCACAGCCACATTTCGGATCAGAGCATCGACGTCTTCAGGCGGACGGATGTCTTTGATCGTCATGGCGAGAAACTCATCATGCGAATAGCCGTAATGTTTGATCGCTGCGTCATTCACCGCAAGGAAGGCGAATGTTTCAAGATCGTACACCCACATCGGATGAGGGTTGCTCGCGAAGAGCATGCGGTACCGTTGTTCGCTCTCATGCAGTAATTCCTCGACCCGTTTGCGTTCCGTGATATCGCGGATGGCCCCGAACTGCATCCTGCGGCCCTGCCAGAAAAACGTGTTGGTGGTCATCTCCACCGGAAACACCGTGCCGTCCTTGCGGCGGTGGAAGCGCAGCGGGATATGCTGTTCATCGTCCCTGAGCGCTTGCTCGGTGGCTTCCGGCTGGGCCGAAAGATCAATGGGACTGAGCTTCTGGAGTTCCTCGCAAGAGTAGCCGTAAAGGCTTACGGCCGCGTCATTCACTTCGAGGATTTGCTGCGTTTCCGTGTCGGCGAAAATCAGCGCGTCGGGCTCCAAGTCAAATAGGTGTCTGTATTTTTCCTCGCTCTCCTGTTGCTTTAGTTCAAGAACCCGCCGGCTTACAATCTCGCCGATCAGCCGTGCGGAGCTCTCCAGCCGCCGCTTGGCCAGCGCGATGATGAACGGGGGCCGCGTCTGGTAGGTCCCGACCAGGGCCTGGAGTTCGTCAAAGCTGACGCCATAAGCATTGGCCAATGCCCGCAACTTTGCTGGATCACGCGGCGGATCGCCGTAGCCACAGTTGATGCTGCCCACGATCTCATCGCCGGCCCGAATCGGCACGGCATAGAGGTGAATGCCGCCCTTGCATTCGATGTCCACCGGCTTGCCGCTCTCGATTGAGACCCGGGAGCAGTCGGTCCAGCAGGATTCGTGGCAGTGCCACCGGCCGCCCGAAAGCGCCTCGCGGTTGTCCGGAGTGCCGCAGCAGTTTCGCGCCGCCTGATCCATGAAACGGCACCAGCCGGAAGCAAAAATCCCGAAGGCATAATCGCCATCGCGTTCGTAAACCGCCGATGATGTCTCCAGCAAATCCAGATAATCGCTGACGACATCGCGCAACAGGTCGGGTCCGACGGAATCGAGGATCAGCCGGGAAGTGTTCAGTCCGGTCAGTTCGCCATAGGCCGGTTGCTGCGTTGCTCCGGCCTCCCCCGGCGGTCGGAGTCTTGGGGAGAGCATCCACTCGATGCGGCGCAGTTCGGCTTCTTTCCGCCGTCTCTCGGAAACGTTCTGGAACACCAGCACGGTGCCGGTGATCTGCCCAAGATCGTTCAGGATGGGTGAGGCGCAGTCGTCAATGGGGATTTCGCTGCCGTCCCGCCCGATCAAAATGGTGTGATTGGCGAGTCCGACGGCTTTGCCTTCGCTCATGACTTTGGCAACGGGGTCTTCCACAGCCAGACGGGTCTGCTCGTTGACGATCTTGAAAACTTCGACCAGGGGACGTCCGCGAGCTTCGGCCAAAGACCACCGCGTGAGCGTCTCGGCAACGGGGTTCATGAATGTCACCCCGCCAAGGGAATCGGTTGCGATCACCCCGTCGCCGATGCTTGTCAAGGTTGTTGCATAACGGCGCTCGCTTTCCCGCAGCCGCTCTTCGGCCTGATGTTTGTAAAGCGCCATCTCGATCGCCGACTGGATTTCACGGTCCTCGAAGGGCTTGATGATATACCCGAAAGGTTCGCTGATCTTGGCACGCTGAAGGGTATTGTCATCGGAAAAAGCCGTGAGATAAATGACCGGGATGCGCCAGTGTCGCCGGATTTCTTCCGCAACCGTGATGCCGTCCATCCCCCCCTTGAGCCGGATATCCATGAGCACCAGATCGGGACGGGTGGATGCCACCAGCGCCAGCGCAGCATCGCCCCTGTCTGCCACGCCGGTCACCTCGTAACCCAGCTCCCTTAGCCGGTCCTGGACATCCAATGATACGATGGCCTCGTCTTCAACAATCAGGATACGGGTCTGCTTCATTCAGTTCACCTTTCAAATGATTTCTCGGGTGGATTTCGCGGGAAAAACGATTTCGAAAACGGTTCCTTGCTCGCTGATGACCGACATCCGGCCGTCCATCTGCTGGCTGAGATTTCTTACAAGGAGCAATCCGAGCGTCTCGGTACTTTGCGGACTTATCTCAGCAGGAAGTCCAACGCCGTTGTCCGACACGTGGAGAACCAGGTGGTGCTCGCCTTGCACCTGCAACGCCACAAGGATCTCGCCACCCGACAGAGTGGGGAAGGCGTGCTTTAAGGCGTTGGCCACCAGTTCGCTGACGATCAAACCGGCCGGAATGGCCTGATCCAAATCCAGGGCCACGTCAGCAATGTCGTGCCGCAGCCGGATGCGCTCCGCATCGGAAGCATACGAACGCGCCAGATGGGCACAGATGCTCTTCACATACTGGGGGAAGCTGATCTTGGCGAAGTTGCCGGAACGATAGAGGGTCTCGTGCAGCAGGGCCATGGAACGGACGCGGTTCTGGGTATCCCGAAGAAAACCATGAACCTCGGGGTTCTGTACCTTGCGGCTCTGCAGATTCAACAGGCTGCTGATGACCTGCAGGTTGTTCTTGACCCGGTGATGCACTTCCTTGAGAAGGGATTCCTTCTCCACGAGCGAAGTCCGCAAAGCTTCCTCGGCCCGTCTGCGCTCGGTCATGTCCTGGTGCTGAATGATCGCGTGTACCACTTGGCCCAGTGAATCCAGCACCGGTGAAATCGTCACCTCCAAGACAAGCTGCGTGGTTTTTCTGAGTTGCAGAGATCGCAGATCAGAACTGTCATAGTGGAGGGTAAACCGGACTCTCTCGCCCCGTTCAAAGACCCGCTTCACCAGTGGCATTGCCCCCTGCCTCTCGACGATATTGTCCTTAAACAGGTTGTACTTCCCTACCAGCTCTTCGTCGTCTACATGTAGCAGGACTCGACATGCCTGGTTCATCCGAATCATGGTGCCTTTGTTATCCGAAACCCACATGGAAAAGGGACTGTACTCGATGATGGTCTCCAGGAAAACTTCCGAGGCTCGCAGTTTTTCCTCTGCCAGATTGCGCTCAGTGACGTCAACGAGAACACCGAGCGTGCCGGCATATTCTCCGTCCTCACTGAACACGGGTTCATGATAGGCATCGTAGACGTGTTTACCGGCGCGTACCGGGACCGTGAAGGCTTCACCTGCAAGCGCCCGGCGGAAGTTCTCCAAATTCTCGGGTTGATCACGATAAAGGTCGAACACGGACTGGCCGACGCCCTCGCCGGGTTTCAATCCCATCGCCGCGAGTCCCTTGCCCTCTGACAGCGTGAAGACGCCGCGACGATCGACGCCAAAGATGACGATGGGAGCATTGCTCACAATCGTCTGGAGGCGGTTCATGTTTTCCCGCAGCATTTCCTCGGCGCGTCGACGTTCGGTGATATCTGTCGCAAAAGCGCAGTTGTATTCCTTGCCGTCAAAGACCACATAATTTGCGCGGATCTCTACGGGATGCACACAGCCGTCCTTTGTTTGATGAAAGGACACGAACGTGGTTGATCCGTTCTTCTGCAAATCGTGCCAATGCCGGGCAAACACCTCAGGAGGAAACGTCGGGCCGATATCCGGAACCGATAACTTCAATAACTCCTCACGAGAGTACCCCAGTGTGCGACAGGCAGCATCGTTGACATAAAAAAAATACTGATTATAACGGATTTGGGGGGATCGTTTTGTATCCTCCCAAAGAAGCTGATATCATCAGGTTATGCAGCCAATTTTCATGATAACGAAACTTGTTCAGTCT
>CAIVVZ010000629.1 GCA_903909505.1 uncultured Desulfobacteraceae bacterium | reverse complement strand
AGACTGAACATCTCTTTTTCCTGCCTGGATAAATGCGATTCAATCTCATCTTTGACATCAAAGGCTCTGTCGGCAGCCCGATAAAAAGAACTCAGAGAAAATCGTCCGGGTTTTCCGGCCAGCTCAAAAATCGCTGACCGATTTTCAGCCCACGACCAAGTGTCTCTCTCGCTCCCCGGAGCCACAAGGCGCCCTACAACCAGAGTTTCAATCAGTGGAATACTGGATTGCGGAACATCATTTAATAGAAGTATGTCATCTATTTAAGGCTCCTCGCTGTCTACGGTGGGTAAACCCAAAATTCATGAGGGTAAATTGAATTGTAGTTTACCGGTGATCAAGTAGATCATTGTGATCAGATAGTCATTTGTTCGATACCCTCTGGCTCTGGCTTTTGCTGCCTGGACCAAACTGTTGATGCCCTCCAGGATGCCATTATTGATCTTGGATTTAAACCAGTTCAATATGCCGTTCCAGTGCTCTTTGATAGTATATGCGGCTTTTATCATCGGTTCTAAACGACTATGTGTTGCCCAATAGTACCATTTTTTCAAAAAAGGTTCCGCCTGATCACTGGGCAGGAGCCAGATCTCCTGAAAATTTAACCGCAGTTGATATGCACGCATGGTTTTTAAATTGAGGTCTTTGAGCTTGAGATCTTCCAGTAGGTCAGACTGTTTACATGTAAGGTTTTCAGGGTTTTTTAAGAAAATGTATCGGGAATTTTTCAGCTCTGGATGCCCCTTCTGCTCCTGGCGGCGAACCTCATCCACTGACGTGTTGAGTGTTTTTATAATATGGAATTTATCAAATGTGATTTGAGCTTTGGGCAGGTTCTCTTTAATCCCCTTGATAAAGGCTGGGGACATATCGCAGCTGACATCAGCAATTGACTCCGGGGTGCCACCATGCTCAGTAAGATCATCCTTAAATCGCTCAAGGGTTGTGCTATCTTTGCCTTCGGTGGCAAAGATGGTTTTTGATTCTTCAAGATCGACAACGATGGTGACATAGTTGTGGCCCCGCTTGCTCGATGTCTCATCTACTCCGATCTGTTTGACTTCGGAGTAATCAGCCTCATCTCTTGCTTCATTTACATGATGCTGGAGCAGCCTCCACAGGCGGGTATCGTGTTCGCAAACCAGTTCGGCAATCCGTTTTACGGGCATGGAAGGAGCCAGAAGCATGATATAGGCTTCAAACAGCAGCGTGAACCCGCTGCCAGCTCTGGCCCAGGGAACATCAATTACTCTGACGCCGCAACTGCACTTGATACGGGGCACCCGAGCATACATGTATGTTTCATGCTGGAAAAAATTCAGATGTCTCCAGGATTTTTGTTCTGTGTCATGGACTGAACAGTCTACTTGACCACAAGCAGGACAGGAAAAACGACTTCCCTTGGCAAAGTCCAGATGAATATCCAGACGTTTCTGATTAACATCAAATTGACACTCCACAACCTGCCATGGGGGTGTCAGCATCAACGCAATTTGGATGAGTTCTTTATCTTTCATGACTTGAAACTAACACGATCAACTTAACATTTCAACCGGGTTTACCCACCGTAGACAGCGAGGAGCCTTAAATGTTCCATCCATATTCTTGACAATAGCGACAGCATTATTCTTGGTGAAGTCCGCCGAGATCTGGATGACTAATTGCGTTGGAGCCTCCAGGGTAGCACCAGGTACAAATCTAAAGTAACAAGTTGCAAGATGATTAAGATAATTACCATCTTCATAAACGTCGGATCCATCTGCACTGAAGTCCAAGGAATTCGAATCATCTATCTTGGCATCATGGTATAATATATCATCCTTATAAAAATTTTCCTGATGGTTGCAGTTCCATGCAGCAAATTCTGTGAATGCATCTATCCAAGTACTACCCTTATTTATCAATTCAATACCAATAGCATCATCAGCAGAAGCAGCTCCGCTTCCCAAATTGACCCAAACCGACTTAATCGCACCCTGTCCCCACTTAGTTTTGAGATACTCATTCCATATCCACGCGCCATATTCGTGTGTACCATTTTTGAGGTCTAATGAAGTTTCTGGATTATAAAAAAAACCACTAGTACCGTTTAAATACTGAAGATTGTCATTAATAGATGGATAAACCTGTTTTTCCATCCATGTTGACGTTGCTTCCATATACCAGTGATCAGCCATTCCATTTATTCCATTCTGGACTGCATGATGATATTCATGGGCAGCGGTTACCTCCATAGCCTCAACAGCAGTTTCGGCTGGCATAGTTTTTCCGGGCGGTATAACAAAGTTAATGAAATCATGATCTATAACCATAAAGGAGTAGTAGGAATTTCCAGAAATTTTGCCATCTGGAATCGTATAGCCGTAAATATTGATGGCCTCGTAAAAAGTCGTTTTTCGACCATTTTTGCATCTGT
>CAIVVZ010000628.1 GCA_903909505.1 uncultured Desulfobacteraceae bacterium | reverse complement strand
TGACATCATCAATGTCGCCGGCCACAGGCTTTCCACCGGCGCCATGGAAGAAATTCTCGCGGATCATCCCCAGGTGGCCGAATGTGCGGTTCTGGGTGTGGAAGACGACTTGAAAGGTCAGGTTCCCATCGGATTTCTTGTTCTGAACGCCGGAGTGACCCGTGACCATAGCGAGATTATTAAAGAGGTCGTTCAGATGGTCAGGGACCGCATCGGGCCGGTGGCATCTTTCAAGACCGCAACTGTGGTCAAACGGCTTCCCAAGACCCGTTCCGGGAAGATTTTGAGAGGCACCATTCAGAAGATTGCGGACAATAAAGAGTACAAACTGCCGGCAACCATTGATGACCCGGCGACTCTGGATGAAATGGCAGTGGCCTTGACATCCATTGGTTATGCAAAAGGCAGGAAATAGTCTTTGATGGTTTTAAAACCTTCCTGCCTGTCTCCTGGAGATGGGGTGGAAAGCAGCAGTATCTGAATGTTTGACGAATTCATTTTCATTAGACAGTGACAACAGATCAGCCGGCGCGGATTTTTTTCTGTGCCGGCTGATTTTTTTTGACCGATTCCCGTCTTTCCTTTTGAAACCTTCTTTTTTTATTGTTTAATCTGCTTCGTTTATTGTATTTAATGGCTTCATTCTATCAATACACTCCCTTATTCCCATAGGAGGCGATATGGCTGTGATTACCCTATCCAGGCATTTTGGCGCAGGCGGAAAAACCCTTGGAACACTGGTAGCAAAGAAGCTGGGGTATGTCTTTCTGGATGATGAAATCATCAAGCTGGTTGCTGAAAAGGCACAGTCCGGCGACTGGATGGATGCGCTTGAAAAGGAATTCGGAGGAAAGTTGTTGCCCTGCATTTCCGGACTTGTCCCCAAAAGACGCATGGAAATGATTCTGGACGATAAAAAAGGGGGTGTGGACGAAGTCATTTCCGTGGATATTCTGCAACAGATGCTATTGCAGATTGCCGAGGAAGGCAATGCCATCATCGTTGGCAGGGGAGGTCAGTACCTGCTTCGGGACCATAAAGACGCTTTTCACGTGCTGCTGGTGGCTGACCTTGAGGACCGCGTTCAATTCATGGAAGAGCGCTACAATCTGTCTCTTAAAAAAGCGCTTCAAGTGGTGAATCGACAGGATAAACGAAGACAAAATTTCTACCGGCTTCTGGGAAAAGTGGATTACGATCAGCCGGATATCTACCACCTGGTGCTGAACTTGAGCAAGCTGAACCTTGAGCAAGCCTGTGAACTCCTGATCACCCTGGTGCGTGGAGTGTAAGGTGTCCGTGAAAATTTCCGATCTTTTTGTCGATGAGCAGGTGAAGGATTCCCCTGTTGTGGCTGATATACAGTCCCGTCTGGGAATTACCGGCAGGGTGATCAGTGATCCAGGCCAGGTATTTCAAGTGGTTTCCCAGGCAATCGATCCGATACAGAAGGGAAAGGAAATCCTTTATCTGACAAGAAACAAGGGTGCTTTTATTCGGGAGTGCCCCGGAACCCGTTCGTATACCTGCTGCGGCTATAAAATCCTGCATATCGGCACTTTCTGCACCATGGATTGTTCCTATTGTATTTTACAGGCCTATTTTCATCCGCCGCTTCTTCAGTTTTTTGTCAACCACGAGGATATGATATGTGAACTGACGCAAGAGTTTTCAAAACCCGCCATCAGCAGAATCGGTACCGGTGAATTCACGGACAGCATGATCTGGGAATACGGTACAGATCTTTCATCGCTTCTGGTTCCCCTTTTCGGCGCACAGACCCGGGCCGTGCTGGAGCTGAAAACCAAAACAACCGACATTCAGCGCTTAAAACACCTTTCCCATAACCGCAAGACCATCTGCGCCTGGTCCTTGAATACCGAAAGGGTCATTCGGGAACAGGAGCGGCACACGACATCACTGAATGCAAGGCTTCGGGCAGCCAAAACCTGCGAATCCTGGGGATATCCCCTGGCATTTCATTTTGATCCGGTTGTTTTGTACGAAGGGTGCGAGGAAGAATACCGTCAGGTCATTCAAAAACTATTCGCTCACGTATCCGAGGATAACATTGTCTGGATCAGCATCGGCACATTCCGATTTATCCCGGAGCTAAAGAGCATCATCCAGAACCGGTTCAGCGATTCCACCCTTGTTTACGGCGAGTTTATCACCGGTCTGGATGGCAAGATGCGGTATTTTAAACCGCTTCGCCTCAATTTTTATCAAAAACTGGTTTTCTGGATCAGGGAAATGGCTCCGAATGTACGGGTCTATTTTTGCATGGAAGATGACGAGATCTGGGAAAAAACCATGGGTTTCACGCCTTATAAATACGGCGGTTTATCCAGAATGCTGGATTTGAGTGCGGAAGAACATTGCGGATTGTTCGTGTAAAGCGGTACTGAGTAATAGGCCTTTCATACTGTTTTGTGTTGAGAAAGCAAGGCGGTGTATATGAGAAAGATTGAACGGATTTTCAGGGTGATGCTGTTTATTTGGGTGACCCTGGCGTGCGCATCCCAGGCATCATCTGATGAGTTTTTTTCAGTTCGAAGGGTCTATGACGGTGACACCATTGAGTTGGAAAATGGAACGCATATCCGTTACATCGGCATCAATGCACCGGAAATTGCTCATCAAGATAAGCCCGGAGAACCTTTTGGCCTTGAAGCACTGACATTAAACGAAAAAATCGTGTTATCCAAACCGGTTCGGATACAGGGGGATCAGGAATCATTGGATCAGTATAACCGGCGGCTGGCATATGTGTTTCTTCGGGACGGTACGTTCGTGAATCAGGAAATTATCCGAAACGGGCTGGCCCATGTCCTGTATAAATCTCCTAACATCACCTACGACGCCGTATTGTTAAAATCCCAGCAGGAGGCCATGAAAGCCGAAAAAGGGATGTGGGGGAACTGGAAGGAAAAGGCAACAGATTACATCGGCAATACGCATTCACGACGGTTTCATTTGAAAACCTGCGCTTTGGGACAGCGGACATCACAGCAAAACCGGATTCCGTTTGGCCGAAAATGGGATGCTTTCTGGGAAGGATATGCACCCTGTAAGAAATGCATGGGCCAAGGGTCAATTGATTAAAGGCCGAAAATATCGGAAGTTAAGAAGGTGGGAAAATGGGAAAAATACATACGTAATCTTCCAGCTTCCCACCCGTACCAAGACTAAAGAAATTTTTCTGTAAGTCCCCTTTAAGCCTTTTGAGCCTTATTCCTTGTCTTTGTTCAGTTCAATCAGCAGTTTTTCGGAAATCAGGGCCGGTACTTCGTCATAATGAGAAAACGCCATGCTGTAGACCCCTCTGCCGCCGGTCATGGAGGTCAAGTCCGGCGCATAGGACAAAAATTCAGACATCGGCACATTGGCCTTGATCACCTGGTATTTGCCCTCGGAATCCATGCCCAGCACTCTGCCGCGGCGGCTGTTCAAATCTCCCATGATATCGCCCATGAATTCTTCGGGTGTCGTGATTTCAACGCTCAGAATCGGCTCCAGAAGAACCGGCTTGGCTTCCGCAACAGCCTTCTTGAAAGCCAGTGAGCCTGCGATCTTAAAAGCCATTTCCGATGAATCCACGGCATGATAAGATCCGTCATCCAGAGTGACCCTGAAATCCACACAGGGAAATCCCGCCAAAATCCCTTTTTGGCAGGCCTCAACAATTCCTTTTTCAACTGCCGGAATGTAGGACCTGGGAACGGAGCCGCCGACGATGGCATCCACGAATTCAAATCCGGATCCCCTGGGCAAAGGCTCCATTTGAATCCAGCAATCTCCAAACTGACCGTGACCACCGGATTGTTTTTTATGCCTGCCCTGAACGCGGACTTTTTTCTTGATGGTTTCCCGATATGGGACTTTTGGGGTTTTCAGGTGAACTTCCACATTGTATTTGCGTTTAAGCTTTTCAATGGCGGCTTCAATATGGACCTGACCCCTTCCGGACAAGAGAATCTCCTTGGTCTCGGCGGTTCTTTCCAACTTAAGCGCGGAGTCTTCTTCCAGCATTTTGGTCAGCGAGATGAAGATTTTGTCTTCATCCCCGGAGCCCTTGGTGGTGATTGCAAATGTAATCAGGGTGGGAAGGGGTTCCGGGAAGGGGAATTTGATTTTATTGCCTTCGTCGCAAAGGGTGTCGCCGGTAAAGGTTTCCTTAAGCTTGGCGACCGCAACGATGGAACCCGGGCCGGCGCTCTTTGCTTGTTTTTGTTCTTTTCCAAAGATTGTCAAAAGCTGATTAAACCGTTCTTTGACATCCTTGTTGACATTGTAGAAACTGCCGTCAGCCCCCAGTTTGCCGGACACCACCCGGAAAATCGAAAGCCTGCCGGCATAAGGATCTGCTACGGTCTTGAAAACAAAAGCTGAAAACGGCGCATCCGGGTCCGGCGCCCGTTCGATTTCATTTCCTACCACCGGATCTATCCCGACTTTAGGCATGCGGTCCAAAGGCGAAGGCATGCAGTTGACAATGAAATCCATCAACAAATCAATGCCGACGGCTTTAATGGCGGAGGCACACAGTACCGGGGAGAATATGCGGGATAGTGTTCCTTTTTTCAGGGCTTCTTTGAGTTCGTCGTCTGAAATCGGGTCTCCTTCAAGATATCGCTCAAGAAGCGTATCGTCGGCTTCCGCGATATTTTCAACTAATTTTTCGCGTTCTTCCTCAACCAGGGATTGCATATCCGATGGAATGTCAATGGTGGTTGCCTTGCCATTGGCATCATAAGTATAGGCTTTCATGGCAACCAGATCAACAACACCCTTGAAATTCGATTCAGCGCCTATGGGCAAATGCAGTATGATGGGCTTGGGTTCAAAGGATTTGACGGCATCCTGAAATGCTCTGGAAAAATCCGCCCGTTCTCTGTCCAGCTTATTGATCAGAATGACACAGGGCAGCTTTAAGCTTTGAGCAAAGTTCCAGGCCTGATCGGTCTGAACTTTGATACCGTCGACGGCATCAACCAGAACAACCGCGCCATCGACAGCTTGCATGCAAAATTTGGTGTCTGTAAAAAAATTCTGGTCTCCAGGCGTGTCAACCAGGGTAACGGAATGTTTTTTCCAATTAAATTGATGGAAGCCGCTGCTAATACTGATATTGCGCTTGAGTTCTTCAGGCTCGAAATCCATTGCCGTATTGCCGTCTTCGACACGTCCAAGACGACTGGTTACGCCAGTTTGGTACAGCATGACTTCGGCTAAAGAAGTTTTTCCGGAGTTTCCGTGGCCCACAAGCGCAATATTTCTAATTTTATCAACCAGTTCAGTCATTTAAACAAAGCTCCTCTCTATAGAATTGTCCATCATGCCAGTTCTTTCGCGAGCATTTCACTGAAAATTTTTATATGGTTGACTGAAAAAAATCAAGCTAAAAACAAGACCTTTATTTATTAGATAAATTCGGCTTTTAATTCAGTCGTGAAAAAACGATTCGCATGGCAAACGGTTTTTATGAAAAAGGGGCTTACCCGGTATGCTGTTAAAGATCGACGCATGAAGCCGACTTCGGGCTTAAAGCGATTTAGAATGAAAAATATCAAAAATCGCATTCACCTGTTTGCAAAGCAGGGTAAACTGATCGGGATAGAGCGACTGGGCACCGTCGCTCATGGCTTTTTCGGGTTCGTGATGGACTTCGACCATCAGGCCGTGGGCCTCGGCAGCCACTGCAGCCCGGCTGAGGGGAATGACCTGATCTCTCCGGCCGGCCGCATGACTGGGATCCACGATGATGGGCAGGTGGCTCTGCTTTCGAACAACCGGTATGGACGACAGGTCCAGGGTGTTCCGGCTGTGGTCGGCAAAGGTGCGGACCCCTCTTTCGCATAAAATCACCTGAGAGTTGCCGCCTTCCAGAATGTATTCGGCGGCCATCAGCCATTCCTCGATGGTTGCCGCCATTCCCCGTTTCAGCAGAACCGGCTTTGACGCCCGTCCGGCCCGTTTCAGCAAACTGAAATTCTGCATGTTCCGGGTTCCGATCTGAATGATATCGGTATAAGATTCAACCAGGTCAAATGTGTCTTCATCCATGACTTCGGTGACCACGGGCATGCCGGTGGTTTCGCGAACTTTTGCCAGGATTTCCAGCCCTTCCTTGCCGAGTCCCTGAAAAGAATAGGGGGAGGTGCGGGGTTTAAAGGCGCCGCCCCGAAAGATATGGGCGCCGGATGCCTTGACATGTCTGGCAATGGTTAATGCCTGCAATTCGCTTTCTATGGCGCAGGGACCGGCCATGATGACCAAATTTCCATTGCCGATGGCGATATCGCCCACTTGAACGATGGTATCCTCCGGCTTGCATTCCCTGCTGACGAGTTTATAGGGTTTGGTGACGGGAATGGCGTCCGAGACGCCTGGCATGCCAAGGAACGGAGATGCGTCCACGGGCCCCTTGTTATGCAGTATGCCGATGGTGACCCGTTCGCCGCCGGGAATGGGGCGGGCCACGTAGCCGCGGTTTTCGATTGCCGTCACAACGGCTTCTGTCTGTTCCGGGGTTGCCTGTCTGCTCATAACGATTAACATCTGCTTTCTCCTTTGAGTCGAACTTTTGTCTGAAATGGGTTTGAACGCGTTTTAAAAAAATCAATAAAAAAAGGGGCCGTGGAAATTTCCACAGCCCCTTTAAAATACATAAGGACCGTGGGCATTTGGGAGTGCCCAGGTCCTTCTTGATGGTTACATTACGTCAACGGATTACAAGAGCCTCGAGGAACACCCCTTCATATGGTTCTGATGCCACCAGCGCCAAAAAAAAACATGATTACATGAAAGTCTGTTCATCTGATTCATGATTATCCCCTTACCCGAAATGCGCCTACTCTGTCAAGGATTATGTGACCGCTCGAAAATAATCATCGACAACTTCTCATGGTATGCTTTCTGATACTCCATATTCTTCATGCGTCGATTTCCATCCACACGGGCGCTTTCAGGATCAGTTCGTTGGCCTTTGATGCGGTTTCGGCAGCCTCCGGAAAGGTCTTTTCCAGGCTCATGACATGCCGGAGATGATCGGCGGTTCGAAGCATCAGCATGACCAGATCACCTTCCGCGCCTTCGGAAAGCTCAACCACTTCCTCCCAGGGCATGCCGCCCGCCCAGGCATAAACTGTCATGGCGGGCCTCAGGTAGAGGGGTCTGACATCAAAATCATGGTCATACAGATCCCGCATCAGGGGTTTTAAGGCGGTACTGACGGCGATGAAGGCATCAAAAAGAGGCGGCGGGACGGAGCGCCGGTCAACATGATCATCCATTTCCCGGTCCGACACAAAAAGAGAGAGAATGGCCGCCATCAGGGCCGGGTCTGATTGGGGGAAAATGCCTTTTCGAAATCCTTCGGCGATCAAAAGCGGCTGATCCACGCGCAACTGGGATGCCCATTGGCCGTCTTGGGTCAGGCTGCCCTCAGGTGTTACAAAACCCGTCAGTTTCAAAAAGCTCAGGTGACGGTTGAACTCGTTAATCAGTACCTTATGCCGGGTGCCTGAAAGCGCTCTGGCCTCGGTTCTTTTGCCGCCGGCGCGCATCAATAAAAATGTGGCAAACGATCGCGTCAGCAGATCTTCAATCTGGTCCGGAGCATGGGACAGGAGAAGGTTCAGGACCATTGAAAAATTGATCCGTATCTGGCTTTTGATATCCGATGGCGTGGCGGTAAAGAGCTGCGCGCAAAGGCGGATGTCCAGGAATTTTCCCGGTATGGCGATGGCAAAGCCGATGTGATCCATGCCCCGGCGCCCGGCTCTGCCGGTCATCTGGTGAAATTCCGTGGGACTGAGCGGCATGAACTCCCGGCCGTTAAACCGGTCGGTGTTCAGAAACACGACGGTCCGGGCCGGGAAATTGACGCCCGCGGCAACCGTGGATGTGGCAAATACCGCCTGAAGCAGCCCCTCGGTCATCAGGGTTTCGATGACCTGTTTCCAGGCTGGAAGCTGCCCGCTGTGATGTGCGCCCACGGCCAGGCGCTCCAGATGCCGGAGCTGACGGTGTTTTGCCAGATGCGGATTCTGGGCGAGAATATCGTCGATTCGCTGGTGAAGGGTTTGCATCCGGTCCGGATCATCCACCCAGTGATCTTTGCACAGATCCAGGGCATGGTCGCAGTCGGCCCGGGATTTCAGAAAAAATATGGCAGGAAGAAGATTGAACTTATCCAGAATTCCAAGAATTTCACCCATTGGGGGCAAAAGGCTGTAATTGGATGTCAGACGCTGCGGTTTTTCGTCAAACAGGTATTCCCGAACCTTTTTGGAAATGCGGCCTTTTTCCTTGACATCGGAAGAAAGCAGCGGCAGCAGGGTTCCGGAAGGGTGGAGGAAAATGGGAAAGAGCGGCACCGGCCTTTTGGTTTCTTCAATGACCGTGCAGGCTTTGGATCGAATGGCCGTAAGCCACTCGGCGATTTTTCCGGCATTGCCGATGGTCGCTGAAAGCAGCAAGAGGGGTATTCGGGCCGGCAGATAGATCATGGTTTCTTCCCAGACCACCCCGCGATCCTCATCCCCTAGAAAATGGGCTTCATCCAGGACCACAAAATCCGTATCCAGGGTTTGGCCATGGTGCATGGCATCATAAAGCTGATTCCGAAGAATTTCGGTGGTGCCGACAATCACCGATGCTTCCGGCCGTTCTTTGCGGTCCCCTGTCAGAATACCGACCTGGTCCTGGCCGAAGATCTCGGAAAATTCGTGGAACTTGGCGTTTGAAAGCGCCTTTAACGGCGTCGCGTACCAGGAGCGCCCGCCTTTTTCCCGAATTCTGGAAATGGCCTGAACAGCGATCCAGGTTTTCCCGGAACCCGTGGGCGCAGTTACCAGGCAATCGGCTTTCTCGATGGCATCAAGCGCTTCCAGTTGAAACGGGTCCGGAGAAAACGGGCTGTCTTCCGGAACGCCGATTGTTTTGAACACGGCCTTCAGGCTGGAGTCGGCGCCGGGTTTCAGCCGAATGGCAGGCGCCGATGCCCGATTATTCTTTGGCCGGAGCTTGGGCCTGCCCGAATAATTCTTGACCTTGAAGCTGCCTCTGGGTTTCATGTTATAAGTTGCCGGATGATCGCATCCATCTGGGTTTTGGCGATGGCGTCAGTATCAAAAGGGGAAATGCCATTTAAATCCGCCTCGATCAGGGTGTTGTCATAAGGCAGAAATCCCAGGAAATCAAATTGGGGCAGATTTTTTCGAAGATAAGCGATGTCCGCATCCCCGCGGATTTTATTGCCCACCACGGCAATGCGCTTGAGCCCGATCTCGGAGGCCAGGCGCTGAATGTTTTCAGCGGTGTCAATGCTTCTTCTGCCCGGCTCCACCACCACGATGAGTTTGTCCACGGCCTTTGCCGTGGCTCTTCCCAGGTGTTCGATGCCGGCTTCCATATCCATGACCACCACCTCGTCTCTGGCAAGAACGATGTGGGTGATCAGGGCTCTTAAAAGCGTGCTTTCCGGGCAGATACACCCGGAGCCGCCTTTTTTGATGCCGCCAAGCCGCATCATCTTGATGTTGCCCAGCTTTGCAGACAAGGCGTCCGGAAGATCATCCACACGGGGATTGAGCTTGAAGAATCCGCCGATGCTGCCGGGCTGAGCCTCGGTGCGTTCATAGGCCAGATCTTTCATTTCAGAGATCGGAATGATTTTATCAGCGTTCGCAATTCCCAACGCTCCGGCCAGATTCGCGTCCGGGTCCGCATCGATTGCCAGAACGTGCTTTCCCTGTGCATCAAATGTTCGAATCAGCAAAGCGGAAAATGTGGTTTTCCCCACCCCGCCTTTGCCGCTGACAGCAAGTTTCATGAGAATGTCCTTATTTTTGTGGGAACGAAAATGGATTTGTTTTCATTTAAAAGCATCGGTTTATCCATCCTTTAGATAAGCCTCTTTCGTCATTAAGTCAAGAATGACAACACAGGGTAACCGCATTTGGAATTGGCGATTTTAGAAACAGTGGCTTATTATGCCTCATATAATTTCAGCTACTTATAACTATCTAAATTT
>CAIVVZ010000627.1 GCA_903909505.1 uncultured Desulfobacteraceae bacterium | reverse complement strand
TTTTTAACATCCTGAAAACAATATCAATTAGGAACAACTCCATAGGTCGTGACAACAAAGAAAGTGTTTACATTGGTGGAAAGAGCCGAACTGTATTCTAAATTCACCCATAAATGAGTGATTCCATCCGGAAGCAGAACGTCTGGAATATGTATTGTTAAATTGCTGGAAAGTGTTGATGCCGTGCATGAAAACGAAGGACTGTTTATGATACCATAAGTTGTCAACTTAAAAGGGATTAACATCGGATTCGCCGGATTGGACTGATAAACAAAATCCGCCCAAAGCGATAGAGGCGCCGATTTCGGATCGACATAGGAAAGATACGGTATATGGAGTATAAAGTTTCCATCTAAAGTTGCCGTACATCCAGTAGTTATTCCCGCCACCCGACCGATCCTGTCACCAAGGCCCTCCGTAAACCAGAGGTTGCCGTCCGCTCCGGCGGCAATCCTCAAAGGACCGCTGTTAGGGGTAATGCCGGCAGAAAACTCTGTGACAACGCCTGATGGGGTGATCCTGCCAATCCTGTTGCCAAGGTTTTCCGTGAACCAGAGGTTGCCATCCGCTCCGGCAATAATCCCCACAGGACCACTGTTAGGGGTAATGCCGGCAGAAAACTCGGTGACAACGCCTGATGGAGTGATTCTTCCAATCCTGTTGCCAAGGTTCTCCGTGAACCAGAGGTTGCCGTCCGCTCCGGCGGTAATCCCCACAGGATTACTGTTAGGGGTAATGCCGGCAGAAAACTCGGTGACAACGCCTGATGGGGTAATCCTTCCGATCCGGTTGCCCTTGACCTCCGTGAACCAGAGGTTGCCGTCCGCTCCGACAGTAATTCCCGAAGGACTGCCGTCAGGGGTAATACCGGTTGAAAACTCGGTGACAACACCCGATGGGGTAATCCTTCCGATCCGGTTGCCCTTGACCTCCGCGAACCAGAGGTTGCCGTCCGGTCCGGCAATAATCCCCGCAGGATTACTGTCAGGGGTAATACCGGTTGAAAACTCGGTGACAACGCCTGATGGGGTGATCCTGCCAATCCGGTTGCCAAGACCCTCCGTGAACCAGAGGTTGCCGTCCGCTCCGGCGGTAATCCCCACAGGACCACTGTCAGGGGTAATACCCGTATAAAACCGGGTGATTGCTCCAGATGGGGTAATCCTTCCAATCCGGTTGCCGAATGCCTCCGTGAACCAGAGGTTGCCGTCTGACCCGGCGGAAATGTCGGTAGGAGCGCTGTTGGGGAAAATATAAAACTCGGTGATCGTTTGGCTTTTGGCATGTATTGGTAAAAACAAGCCGATTAATAAAAAGAGGCAACTATAGCGTACAATAAATCTTGAAATTCTTCTTTCTGTCATACTCGTTTCTCCCTCATCTCAAAAAGCATTTTCGCGGTAAAAAAAGCTATTTCCATACCTGTTTTTGCCGCGTTTCGGATGTACAAAAGGATGTTTTTTGTACCCTGGGGCCAAGTGATTTCAATTCCAATCTCGGCAGTATCGGGATGTTCGATGGCAGTTGAATAAAAAGGGTTTCGACAGTCAGGTCTTCCGGCACTTCAAGGGTGCTTATCACTCCCAAGGCGTTATTGTCAGGGATCGCTACGGGTTGTGCTGTCATATAGCTCATTTCCTGAAAGTGGCAGATTGATGCATTTGGTTGAAGCCTCTCCGAAACTCATATTAAAAACATCCGTATCCTTTGAGCGGGGATGGCCCCCCATGGACTCGATAAAGGCTAAGGAAGTGACACCCTCAACCCGCAAACCGGTAAATGGCCGCGCCCCACGTGAGCCCGGCGCCCAACCCCAGAAACATTACGGTGCTGCCGGTTTTTAAAAGCCCTTTTTCGATGGCTTCGTCAAAAGCGATCGGAATGCTGGCCGCCGTGGTATTTCCGTAACGCTGAATGTTGTTGAAGATTTTTTCATCGGGCAGATCCATTGCCTTTTGAAATGCCTGGTTGATGCGCAGATTGGCTTGATGCGGAATAAACAGGTCGATATCGTTCATCGTCAACCCCGCTTTGTCGAGAACTTCCCGTGCAACCTGGGGAAGACGACGGACTGCATGCTTGAACACGGACCTGCCATCCATGGTGGGATAATGCCGTCCTTCCTGGAGCATAGCCTCGCTGAGCCTGGGGTTCAGGCGGGAAACCGGCGCTTCCGTCATCAGGCTGCTGGCAAATTCACCCTGTGCGTGCAGCACGCAAGCTAGCACACCGCTTGCCCGATCGGTTTCAACCCCTTCCAGGCACAATGCGCCGGCGCCGTCTCCAAAAATCACCGTGACATCTCTGCCACGGCTGGAGATATCCAGGCCCGAACTGTGAACTTCGGCCCCGACAAAGAGAATCCGGTTGTAAAGGCCGCTTCGGATAAAGGCGTCCGCAGTGGCGACACCGTAAACGAATCCGGAGCATTGCTGCCGGATATCCAAAGCCGGCGTGGTTTCCAGCCCCAGTTTGTGCTGAAGCAGACAGCCTGAACCCGGAAAATTGATATCTGGACTGAGTGTGGCAAAGATGATCAGATCGATGTCCTCCGGTCTCCATCCGGCTCTTTCAAGCGCGATTTTTGACGCTTCAAAACCCAGATCTGACGCCCCGACCCCGCCTTCCTCGGGCACCCAATAACGCTGTTCTATTCCCGTACGCTGGCGAATCCATTCATCGGAAGTGTCCATCCACAACGCCAGGTCGTCATTGGTAACCAGTCGGGTGGGAAGGCACCGGCCGGTTCCGGAAATCATGGTTTGTTTCATTCTGCGCGTATCCTTTCATCGAAAAAAATGCCGAACATGATGCCTACCATTTCTTGAGGGAATCAAATCCCAATCTCATTTCTGCCTCTCATCCCATGCCTATACCTTATACTTTCCAAAATCATCCGAGGAAAGATTTTTTAGATATTCCGCCCATTTCCGTCCTTCTTCGCTGTCGTCCGAAGCTTGAACCGGTTCATCGATCTTGCTGGATTTAAGAAACACCTCTTCGTCCACAAAAATCGGCGCATCCGCTCGAAGGGCAATGGCAATGGCATCGCTGGGCCTGGCATCCAGGCTGAACAATGCCTCGGAAGAAGAAAAGTGTATCCTGGCGTAAAAAGTGCTGTCCCGGATGTCACAGACCTCGACACGGGTGACGACTACCCCGGTCAGCTCGGCAAAATTCAGAAACAGATCATGGGTCATGGGACGGTCAAAACGGATGCTCTTCAGCGAAGTGGCGATGGCCGTAGCTTCCAGAAGTCCGATCCATATCGGAATCACCTGATCGTTTTCTTCAGACTTCAGGATCAGGATGGGCGTATTGGAATCCGGATCCAGAATCAGTCCTGAAACAGTCACTTTATGTTGCACCGATCATTCCTCCTGAGAAACAGGTCTTCCCCAAAGCGAATGCGAAAATGCTTTTTCAATTCGAATCGTCTTCAGTCTGCCGAGATTGCCGGATGCGCCAAGCCGTTCCCTCTCCGGAAAATGTACGATTTTATGTCCGGGGGTTCTGCCGTACCACTGGGGAGTTGTTTCAGGGGACGCTTCAGATGCGTTCATCCGCTGACTGACACCCTCCACCAGAACCACTTGAACAGAATGGACCAAGGACTGATTTTTTTCAAGTGTAAGGGTTTCCTGAAGCCCGAGAACCCGCTGAAGCCGCTCCGCCTTTTCGGCCTCGGAAATTTTTTCCGGAAAATGCGCGGCCGGGGCATTGGGGCGATCCGAATACATGAAAGCGAAAAGACCGTCATAGGCCACCTGCCGGATCAGGGAAAGGGTATCTTCAAAATCCTCTGGCGTTTCTCCGGGAAAGCCCACGATGATATCCGATGTGATGGCAATATCCGGACAGGCGTCCCGAAGCCGGGCAATTTTTTCAAGATACATATCCCGGGTATATTTGCGGTTCATGCGGGACAGTATCCGGGTTGAACCGGATTGAACCGGCAGATGAATATGCTTGCACAATTTATCCAGGCGGTTAAAGGTTGCGATCAAATCATCGGAAAGGTCCTTGGGATGGGACGTGGTAAATCGGATGCGAAGCAGGCCTTCAATCCCGTTCACCCGGGTCAACAGCTCCGAAAAATCGCAAAGCCCTTCTTTTTTGCCATAGCTATTGACGTTCTGACCCAGTAGCGTCACTTCACGGATGCCGGCATCCGCGAGCGCTTGAATCTCGGAAAGAATCCGCTCCGGAGAGCGGCTCATTTCTCTGCCGCGCACATAAGGAACCACGCAATATGTGCAGTAATTATCGCACCCCTGCATGATCGTTACAAACCGGCTGATTTGATCAAGGTTTGGAGAAGCAGCGTAAATCGGGCTTTCCTGGATGGTATCGGATAACGCTACATCCACCAGGCGGCCCCCCGTGGTTTCCACCTGCTGGATCAGAACCGGAAGTCGGCTGACGGCATGGGTGCCGAAAACCAGATCCAGATACGGCGCACGATCCAGAATTTTGCGGCCTTCCTGCTGGGCCACGCACCCACCGACGCCAATGATCAGTTCCGGATTCTTTCGTTTAAGTCCGGCCATACGGCCCAGAAAACTGAATACCTTCTGCTCTGCCTTTTCCCGGATTGCACAGGTATTTAATATCACCAGATCGGCGGATTCGGGCTCCGACACCTGCCGGTATCCCAGAGGCGCCAGGCCCCCGGCGATCCGCTCGGAGTCGTAAACATTCATCTGACAACCGATGGTATGAATATATACGGTTTTAGGATACATCATGAATCGCTACGTGTTTTCCTTTCAGATCCTCTGGCAGGACCGCTTCCATGTAAATCTGTTTTTGCAGATCCTGAAGCACCGTTTCGACATCCGGCTCACATCCCGGAGCGATATTTAATACAATCAAACCGGTTGAGGGATTCAGGGTGGTGACGCCGGCAATTCCCTCATACCCTTCGAAAGTAAACCGCATCAGGCTGATGGCCTTTCGATCAACCCGGTAATAGCGCTGGATGGTCTTCAAAAAAATTTTCCTTCTGGTTCACGGATAGTTAAATAACACTCAAACTCCCGAGATCACGGATTCAAAAGTTGCCAAGACCAACTGGAATCAGGGCTTGAATCATTCCGGAACTTCATCTTTCTATGCTATCATTATCTTTTCCAACTGATCAATAAAAAATCGGTAAAGAAACACCGGCCCGGATTTCCTTGTCATGGTTTTAAGTTGTTGAAAAACAAATTATCCGCTATATCCCCTTTTTATGAAATCATGGAATATTCTTCAGCCAAAGACCGAGGTGGTCAAGCGCCTCCTCGCCACGCTTAAGTGCAGCCCTATTGTCGCATCCCTTCTGGCAAACCGGGGCATCGACTCCCCGGCCCTGGCAGGCCGTTTTCTGACCCCCTCTCTCCACCAGCTCTCGGATCCGTCCGCCATGGTGGATATGGATAAGGCGGTCCGTCGTATCCATGATGCCATCCTTCAGCAGGAACGCATCCTGATTTTTGGAGATTATGATGTGGACGGGGTTACCGCAACCGTCCTGGTCACCGATTTTTTGAATACCGTCGGCGCCAGGGTATCCTTCTACATTCCGCATCGAGAAACGGAAGGATATGGGCTGAAACCCGGTCATATCAGCGATCCCGCCATCTCAAACAATATCAATCTCATCATTACGGTGGACTGCGGATCCAGCAGCCATGAGGCCGTACGCATGGCGCGCCGGGCCGGAATCGATGTCATCATTACCGATCATCACGCGATATCAAATCCCATGCCCGAAGCTCTGGCAGTGGTCAATCCCAAACGATGCGACTGCCCATCCGGTGCGGGAGACCTGGCCGGCGTGGGTGTCGCCTTTTTTCTGGTTATCAGTCTGCGCAAATATCTTCGGGATCGAGGGTTCTGGATGTCCCGGAATGAGCCCAATTTAAAAAATGCCTGCGATCTGGTGGCGCTGGGAACCGTTGCGGATATGGTTCCCCTGACCGGAGACAACCGGATCTTTGTTAAAAGCGGAATCGATATTATCCATTCGGGACCACGCCCCGGCATTCAATCCCTGATTGAAACCAGCGATATTCACCGCCCTTTTCTGAATTCCGAAGACATCGCCTTTAAACTGGCTCCCCGGTTGAATGCCGCGGGAAGAATGGCACATGCAGAGACAGCGGCACACCTGCTGCTGTCGCACGATAGCCAAATAGCGCTGAAGCTGGCAGAAACGCTGAATGCGCTGAACAGTAAAAGGCGCTCAGTCGAACAGTGCGTCTTGGAGGAAATTCATCTGCGGCTTCAAAACGAACCCGAACACCTTCATGCGAATGCGCTGGTAATGGCGGACGCGGCTTGGCCTTGCGGGATTCTGGGAATTGTGGCATCCAGGCTGGTCCATCAGTTTTTCCGTCCCGTTGTCCTGATTGCTACAAAAAACAGAACCGGCAGAGGTTCGGCTAGGAGCATCCCCGGATTTGATCTGTATCAGGGGCTGAAGACCTGCTCGGACAGTCTGATCGGTTTCGGAGGCCATGCCGCGGCCGCCGGGTTGGAGATCTCAACGGAAAGGATTCCGGAATTTATAAATCGGTTTACCCGGATGGCAGACAGCCGGATATCCCGGGAACAGCTCGTCCCGGAAATGACCGTTGACGGCGTTCTGGATATCCAAGACATCACCCCGGAGCTCATCGACGACATCGAATCCTTGAAACCTTTTGGAACCGGAAATCCCGAACCGGTTTTTCTGGCGAAAAACATTCACATCGCTTCATCCGGAATTGTTGGAAGAAACACCCGTCGGATGATTCTGAAAGCCAGGAACGGGATATCCGGCGCGGGCATTTCAGCGGTTCAGTTCAATGTTGATTCCCCCTTGCCGATGAAATCTGAAATACGGGAAATGGTCTACCGATTGCGCTGGAATTTCTGGAATGGAAATCGCACCCCACAAATTCTTGTTGAAGATGCCATATTTTCCTTGCAATCGCATAGGAGCGAATCTATTATGAGGATTGATGATGGACACATATCAGTCAAAAACGCGATGACTTATCAAGATCCCTGATGCAGCGACATACAGGGAAAGGTCTCTAACGGAAGTCATCAAAATGTTTCATCAGCCCATATCAGTCAACAATTTATAATAAAGGCGGCGTCCCATGGCTAAAGTATTCCGGCCCAGCACTCGAGAATCCAACATTTTATCCAAAATTGAGTCCTCAAAAGAGCATGAGCGGAGAAAAGCCATCAGCGGACTCAAGGACTGCATCGAACCACTTTCCAATGCCATTGCCATGAAACTGATCGAGAATAAACTGATCGAAACCACGAACAAAACCGGCCTTGAACAGCAAATTGGCAAGAGTCTGGAGAAAATCAGCCATGCGGATGATTTTGACATTGACTTTCAGTGCTCCCCCTTCAGACATGTTGCCTCACAGCCCCATGTGGTCAGTCTGTATCTGACCGCATTCGTCATTGAACAGCTGATCAACCACAAGGATGTCGTGGATGTTTACGGATCGGATGAGGATATCTATGTCTGCATCAACAAACAGGTGACTAAATTCCTGCCATAACCATGCGCCCTTCACTCCTTCCCCGGCTGATCAACGGGCCGTTTGGTGATCCGGGTCTTTACATTGCCTTTATCTTTGAAAAATACGCAATTCTGTTTGATCTTGGCGAGATTGATTCCCTTTCCTCCAGAGAGATCCTTAAAATCAGCCATGTTTTCGTCACCCATACCCACATGGACCATTTTTCCGGATTTGACAGGCTGCTTCGACTGTTTCTGGGCCGGAACAAGACCCTTTCACTTTATGGGCCACAAGGATTTATCAACAACGTAGCGGGCAAGCTGGCTGGTTATTCCTGGAATCTTGTGGATCGCTATGACAATTCCTTTTCGCTGAACATTACCGAAATCCACCCGGACCACCACATCTGCCGCAGGCTTTCCTGCCGAAATCGGTTTCTACCGGAAACACCGGTGGTTGAAAAACCGTTTACCGCTGTTCTGTTTGAAACGCCAGGATGGATCATCTCCACGGTCGTTCTGGATCATGGTATTCCCTGTCTGGCCTTTTCCATTCAAGAAAAATTTCATGTCAACATCAAAAAAGACCGCCTCGAAGCCCTGGGCCTGGAAGTCGGCCCCTGGATCATGGATTTCAAACAGGCGCTATTTGCCGGCAAAGATCCGTCATCCATATTTCAGGTGATCGATACAAAATACCCGCAGTGTCATATCTCTTATGAGCTTGGGTGGCTCAGCCGGGAAATCGCAACCATTACTTCCGGACAGAAAATCACGTATATCACGGATGCGGTTTTCAGCAAGGCCAATATCGATAAAATGGTGGATCTGGCCAAAGAATCCGACCATCTCTTTATAGAGGCCGCTTTCCTGGAAACCCATAGACAAATCGCCGAAGACAAATATCACCTGACCGCGTGGCAGGCAGGAACCCTGGCAGCCATGGCCGGAGTCAGGCAGTTTACGATTTTTCATTATTCTCCCCGCTATACCGGCCAGGAAGACTTATTAACCGAAGAAGCCATTCGGGCGTATAACCGCAGTTAACCCCGGAATGTGTTGCCAGTATCGAAATGATCATAATTTTGTTACCGAAAGAGTATTGAGGTTTTTATTTTTTATGCTGACCTATATCAAACTTATATTGACCGCCGTATTCTGGGGCGGGACGTTTATTGCCGGAAGAGTCGTTGCAAAAGATGTGCTGCCTTTTTCAGCTTCTTTTCTGCGGTTTGCCATCGCCTCCGTGTTTCTGGTTCTAATTACATGGAGGGTTGAAGGGAGGCTGCCCCGAATTGAGCGATCGCTGATTTTGCCGATTTTTCTTCTGGGAGTGACCGGCGTTTTTGCTTACAATGTTTTCTTTTTCAAAGGGCTTCAGTCCATTGATGCCGGACGCGCGGCGCTGATTATTGCGTTAAATCCGGTGATGATTTCATTTTTCTCCTCCATCCTGTTTAAGGAAGAACTGACACCCATCAAGATCATCGGAATTCTATTGTCCGTTATTGGCGCAATGACCGTTATTTCCAGGGGCAACCCCCTGCATCTCTTCCAGGGCCATCTGGGGTGGGGAGAGTTGAATATTTTCGGCTGCGTGCTAAGCTGGGTTTCCTTTTCACTGATCGGAAAATCCGTCCTGGGTAAAATCTCACCGCTGGTCTCGATCTGCTATTCATCCCTTGCCGGGACAGCGGCGTTAATGATTCCGGCGCTGCTGGAAGGCTTATGGTCTTTTTTCCCGGCGTATTCAAGCACAACATGGCTGGGGCTGTTCTATCTGGGATTTTTTGGAACGGTTCTGGGGTTTGTCTGGTATTATGAGGGGATAAAAAAAATCGGGCCGACAAAAGCCGGACTGTTTATCAATGTCGTACCGCTGTCCGCGGTCGTTCTTGCTTTTTTTCTGCTGAACGAGCCCTTGACCCTATCTTTGCTGCTCGGCGCCGTTCTGGTGAGCACCGGCATCTATTTAACCAATACGGGTTTTGGAAAGCTGAGCGCCCAAGGCAATCATTGAGTGCCAGCAGACGTGTTTGGCTTTTGCTCTATGATATTTATTGCTTGACAATTTGCTGGAAATTCTATAGATAATTTGAGTTTAAGAAAACAATATTTGATAGCTGTTAAGAAAGGAGAAATTCTTTGGCAAATCACAAATCCGCTTTAAAACGGGCACGACAGAATGAAGATCGCCGGATGAGAAACAAGTCCACCAAAACAAGAGTAAAATCAGTTATAAAAGACATCCGTGCTGCGGCGGCTCAGCCGTCGGGTCAGGATCTGGCAAATGATCTGAATATCGCAAAATCGGTAATTGACAAAGCAGCCAAGAAAGGCTGCCTTCACCCCAATACTGCGGCTCGAAAAATCTCCAGAATGTCCAAACTTCTGAATTCGATAGCAAAGCTGTAACCGGAACAAGCTTGTTTTTCCAGCCAGTCACATGGCGTTCGGGCTTACAATCCTTGCGTCAAAGACCGGGAATGCAGATAGAGCGTTTCTGGTCTTTGACGACGCTATTAAAAATCATCCGTGAGCCGGTTATAAATCTTTTCCGCCAGCCTTTTTGAAAGAAGCTTAATGGCTGTATTTTTATTCTGGTCGGTCAATGTTTTATCTGTGTTAACGTTGTAGGATTGATTGGCATTGATTCCATTTACAGCCCATATGGTTTTTCCTTTTTGATCCACCAGTTTCAGGGTAATCCCAAGAACAACCCGACGCTGTGTAGTATTACTTTGGGAACTATGTGCAATGGGCATATCTCGAATATACTCAATGCTTCCAGATAAAATTCCTTCCGCCTCTTCCTGCCTACTCAGCACGTCTTTTCTTCTCAGAATAAATTCAGTTATTAAATCATCAGTGATATATCTCTCGATTCCAGCCACTGTTGTTTTGTTTTCGACCACGGAAATATAGATTAGAGTGATGCCGGATGGCAATGAGCCGGTACCGGAAAATCGATATGAACAGCCCCACAGAACAGGCAATAACCCAGTCAGAAGCAATAGGATATATTTATTTTTAGAAAGAATTGTCATCATATTACTATATTTACCAGCTTTTTCTGAACCACGACGATCTTTCTGATCGGCTTTCCGTTGATCATTTTTTGAACCCGCTCGTCTGATAAAGCCATCTGTTCAATCGCTGCATCGTCGGCATCTGCCGCAACGCTAAATTTACTTCTCAGCTTTCCATTAACCTGGACCACAACGAGCAGCATATCCTTTACCAGCGCTTCCGGACAATACACCGGCCAGGGTGCCATAAATATGCTATTATTTCCCAGTTCAAACCAGATTTCCTCGGCAATATGCGGTGTAACCGGAGAGAGCAGCAGAACAACCGATTCAATGGCGAGCCGAAACAGGCTTGTTTTTGCCAGTATACTCTTATCGACCGAAAAACCGTACAGCATGTTGACCAGTTCCATAACCGCGCTGATGGCTGTATTAAAATGAAATCGGTCCTCGATGTCACTGGTGACTTTATGTATCGTCTGATGAATTTTTTTATACAGATCCCGAAGCCCCGGCTCCAGATCATCCATGGACCCATCAAAAGCTGCCACCGGCCGGATATATGGCATCCACGCCGCACAAAGCCGCCAAACCCGATTTAAAAAACGATAACTGCCCTCGACGCCCAGCTCGTTCCACTCCAGACTTCTCTCGGGCGGAGAGGCAAACAGACAGAAAAGCCGGGTCGTATCCGCACCGTATTTTTCCAACAGTGTATGGGGATCCACAACATTCTTCTTGGATTTGGACATTTTTTCAACCCTGCCGATGGCAACTGCCTGGTCGCAGCGTTTACACCGCCGCTCTTTACCTTCGGTGGCTTCATCCGGGAATAAATAACCATGCGTCGGGCAATGCACCGTTTCCTTGCAGACCATTCCCTGGGTGAGCAGCCGGGTAAAAGGCTCTTTGTAATGGATCAGTCCCATGTCCCGAAGAACGCGTGTATAGTACCGGGAATACAGCAGATGCAAAATGGCGTGTTCCACGCCGCCGATATACTGATCCACGGGCATCCAGTAATCAACCGCCTTGGGATCAAACATTCCTTCGTGATAGTCCGGACTGCAGTAACGCTGAAAATACCATGAAGATTCCACAAAAGTATCCATGGTGTCGGTTTCCCTTCGGGCAGAAGGGCTGGCGCATTTCGGACAGGATGTTCTGGCAAAATAGTCAAGGGTTGGCAGTGGAGACCGCCCCCCTTCCAGAAGATCGGCGTCCTCTGGCAAAACAATGGGAAGGTCGGATTCGGAAACCGGAACAATGCCGCAGGCATCGCAATGAATCATCGGAATGGGCGCTCCCCAATATCGTTGCCGGGATATGCCCCAGTCGCGAAGCCGAAAACTGATGGTGCGCTTTCCCAGGTGATGGGTCTCCAGATAATCCGCAATGGACTCAAGGGCCAGGGTGTTTTTCAGACCGTTGAAATCGCCGGAGTTGATCATCACGCCATCGCCGGTGAATGCTTCGGTCATTGCCGCCGGGTCCAGATCCGCATCCGATTTTACCACCACGATGATATCCAGGCCATACTTTCTGGCAAAATCAAAGTCCCGCTGATCATGAGCCGGAACCGACATGACGGCCCCGGTGCCATATCCCATTAAGGCAAAATTGGCGGTATAAACCGGCATCCTTCTGCCACTGAGCGGATTGATGCACCAAGCGCCGGTAAATACCCCTTCTTTTTCGTAGGATTCAACGCCCTTACTGGACCTGTCCTGCATGGATATCCGCTCGACAAATACATGGACCAGGTGCTCCTGGGGAGTACCTTTCGATAATTTCAGAACCATCGGATGCTCGGGTGCCAGACACATAAATGTGGCCCCGAATATCGTGTCCTGCCGGGTGGTAAATACCACAATCTGCTCGGATGAATTTTCAAGCGCAAAGCAAATCTCCGCACCAATGCTCTTTCCAATCCAGTTCTTCTGCATGGCGACCACCTTATCCGGCCAGCCGGGAAGCAGATCGCAGTGAACCAGAAGATCGTCCGCGTAATCCGTAATCCTGAAAAACCACTGGGCCAGTTTTTTCTGACGGACCGGTTTTCCGCATCGCCAACACATTCCTGCCTCGACCTGCTCATTGGCCAGAACCGTCTGACAAGGCTCACACCAGTTCACATAGGATTCTTTCCGGTACACCATCTCTTTTTCATACATCTTTAAAAAAAGCCATTGTTCCCACCGGTAATATTCGGGTCTGCAGGTGGCGATTTCACGATCCCAGTCATAGGAAAATCCCATTTGCTTAAGCTGCCGACGCATGGCATCGATATTATCATAAGTCCATCTGGCAGGATGGGTCCGATTGGCGATGGCCGCATTTTCCGCCGGCATGCCAAATGCGTCCCACCCCATAGGGTGAAGGACGTTAAAGCCCTTCATGTGTTTATATCTAGCCACTACATCACCGATGGTATAATTTCGAACGTGCCCGATATGTATCTTTCCGGATGGATACGGAAACATTTCGAGAAGATAATATTTTTCCTTTTTTAGATCCTCCGAAACTTTATATGTTTTTTTGTTTTCCCATGACTTCTGCCATTTGGATTCAATTACATCAGGCGTATAGCGCTCTTCCATTATTCGTCCATTCCTTCAGGTTACGGTGTGATAATTCTGATATCATGCCATACGCCCCGATAAATATCAAGATATTGTATGTCAGTTCAAGTGATATGAGGAGTCAAAATGAGCGGTTAGTAAGGAAGCCAGCGGGTGTTTTGATGGAAGTCAAGGCGCACAGAAATGTAAAATTGCCGGACTCAACAACAAAAAAAGCCTGTCATCATTTGATGACAGGCTTTATATAAGATTTTCGGCGGCGTCCTACTCTCCCACCAAGCTTCCCTGGCAGTACCATCGGCGCTGAAGAGCTTAACTTCCGTGTTCGGGATGGGAACGGGTGTGA
>CAIVVZ010000626.1 GCA_903909505.1 uncultured Desulfobacteraceae bacterium | reverse complement strand
CACGCAATTGCCCGGTCGCACCTCCGCTTACCGCATTGCGGAAATCCGCCCCCAGGTCAATGGCCTCATTATGAAACGTCTATTTACGGAAGGCGGGGACGTCAAGGCCAATCAAGTACTCTATCAAATCGATCCGGCTCCATTTCAATCGGCTTTGGACAACGCCAAGGCAGCTCTTGGCAGGTCCGAATCCAATGTGCCCGCCATTCGGTTGCGGGTGGAGCGCTTTCATGACCTTTTGGTCGACAATGCCGTCAGCCAGCAGGATTACGATGATGCGTTCGCATCCCTGAAACAGGCCGAGGCTGATGTGGCTTACTGGAAGGCGACCGTGACCACGGCCCAAATCAATCTGGGATACACGGCGGTCAAGGCGCCGATTTCCGGGCGCATCGGTATATCCAATGTCACGGACGGCGCCATCGTGATAGCCTATCAGCCCGCGGCTCTGGCCACCATCCAGCAACTGGACCCCATTTACGTGGATGTACCCCAATCCACCACCGATCTGTTGGGCTTGAAGCGCCGCCTGAAGGACGGCCGTCTCAAGAAGAACGGAGCAGGCCTGGATAAGGTCAAGCTCATCCAGGAAGACGGCACCCCCTATTCCCTGGAAGGCACCTTGCAATTTAGCGATGTCACCGTGGACCCGACCACCGGATCCGTTATTCTGCGGGTTGTTTTCCCCAACCCGGAAAACATTCTTCTGCCGGGCATGTTCGTCCAGACGGTGATCAGAGAAGGCATCAATGAACAGGCGATTCTTGTTCCGCAACAGGGAGTTTCCCGCGATTCCAAAGGCAATCCCTTTGCGCTGATCGTGGATGCTGAAAATAAGGCGGCTTTCCGCCCGCTCACCCTTGACCGGGCCATCGGCGACAAATGGCTGGTATCGGCCGGCCTGACTCCCGGGGATCCGGTGATCGTCGAGGGACTGATGATGTTGCGGCCCGGCACGATGGTGAAAGCTGCCCCTTTTAAAGAGTTGCAAGCCGACCCTAAACCCTCGGCCGGCCCGGACGCCCCGTCACAAAAGCGAAGTAAAGGAGGCGTCTGATGCTCTCGAAATTTTTTCTTGCCCGCCCGGTTTTTGCCTGGGTAATTGCGATCATCATCATGACGGCCGGTGGGCTGGCCATCTACAAAATGCCCATTGCTCAGTATCCCCCCATCGCCCCGCCGGCCATCGCCATCGATGCCTTTTTCCCCGGGGCCTCGGCGGAGACCGTGGAAAACACCGTGACCCAGATCATTGAGCAGAAGATGACCGGTCTGGACGATATGCTCTATCTGTCCGGCACCAGTTCTTCGTCCGGCGCAGCCCGCGTCGAGATGACCTTCGCCCCGGGGACGGATCCGGATATCGCCTGGTCCAAGGTACAGAACAAGCTGCAGCTCGCCATGGCCAGCCTTCCCGATGTGGTGCAGCGCTCCGGCGTCAAAGTCAGCAAATCCACCCGAAATTACCTGATTATTGTCGGGCTGATTTCGGAAGACGGCAGCATGAGCGGCGACGACCTGCGGGACTACGCCCAGTCGAATCTGGAAAAGATCCTGTCCCGGGTACGGGGGGTCGGCGAAGTGGAGAATTTCGGCACCCAATACGGCATGCGGGTCTGGGTCAACCCCGACAAGCTGACCAGCTACCACCTGACCATGGCGGATGTGATTCTGGCGCTCAATGCCTACAACGTCGAGGTCTCCGCCGGTCAGTTCGGCGGGGCGCCGGCCGTGGAAGGCCAGCGCCTGAACACCGCCATCATTATTCAGCATCTGCTCCAGACCCCGGAGGAATTCGCCGCCATCCCCATCCGTACCAATCCGGACGGTTCGGTGATCCGGATCAAGGACATCGGACGGACGGAACTGGGGACCGAGCGCTCTGATATCGATGCCTCCTACAACGGCAAACCCTCCGCGGCCATGGCCATCCGTCAGGCTGCCGGCGCGAATGCCCTGGAAACGGCCAATAACGTCAAACAAAAACTGGAGGAGATGAGTCGCTATTTCCCACCCGGCATGAAGGTGATTTATCCCTACGACACCACCCCATTCACCAAAGTGGCCATCGAGGAAGTGGCAAAGACCCTTTTTGAAGCGATTCTTTTGGTATTCGTGATCATGTACCTTTTTATGGGCAATATCCGCGCCACCCTGATTCCCACCATCGCCGTGCCGGTGGTACTGCTAGGGACTTTTGCCGTTCTGGGTTTCTTCGGATTTTCCATCAACATGCTGACCATGTTCGCCATGGTGCTGGCCATCGGGCTCCTGGTGGATGACGCCATCGTGGTGGTGGAGAACGTGGAGCGGATCATGTCCGAGGAGGGGCTTTCGCCCCGGGAGGCTACGGCCAAATCCATGGGAGAGATCACCAGCGCCCTGATCGGCATCGGCCTGGTGCTCTCGGCGGTCTTCGGTCCCATGGCCTTCTTTCAGGGCTCCACCGGGGTTCTTTACCGCCAGTTTTCCGTGACCATCATCGCCTCCATGCTCCTTTCGGTACTTGTGGCCCTGATTCTGACTCCGGTCCTCTGTGCAACATTCCTGAAGCCCATGCCCGCCGGACAGGAATCGGCGGATAAAACGGTATTTTTCCTGCGCCCCTTTTTTAGATGGTTTGATCGGACTTTTGCCCGAACCCGAGGCATCTATGTGGGGATCGTCGGTCGATCCTTCTCAAGAACAGCGCGATACGTGGTGATGTATCTTTTGATTGTGACGGCGGCGGGATTCCTCTTCCATCGGATGCCCACCTCCTATATCCCGGATGAAGACCAGGGCATCCTGCTGGTCCAGGCCATGCTGCCGTCGGGTTCCACCCTGGAGCAGACTCAAAAAGTCATAAACAAGGCAAGAGACTATTTTCTGGAGCATGAGAAAGACGGAGTAGATTCCGTCATGTCGATTGCCGGGGTCAGTTTCGGCGGCCAGGGACAGAATATGGCCCTGGGATTTGTCAAACTTAAAGACTGGAAGCTGCGCCAGCGGCCGGACCTGAAGGTCAAGGCCATCGCCGGCAGGGCCATGAGGGCGTTTTCACAGATAAAAGGCGCCATGGTTTTCGCCTTCCCGCCGCCCCCTGTCATTGAACTGGGGCAGGCCATCGGGTTTGATTTTCAGTTGCTGGACCGTGGCGGCCTGGGCCACGAAAAACTCATGGCGGCCCGCAACCAGCTTCTCGGCATGGCCATGAAGGATCCACGACTGGTCAGGGTCCGCCCCAACGGCATGGAAGATGTGCCCGAATACCACATCGACGTGGATTGGGAGAAGGCCGGCGCCCTGGGGATTTCCATCGGTTCCATTCACAACACCATTTCGGCGGCCTTCGGCAGCGCCTATGTCAACGACTTTATCCAGGCCGGTCGGGTCAAAAAAGTCTTTGCTCAGGCGGATGCCCCCTATCGTATGCTGCCGAAAGATCTGGAAAAACTCTATGTGCGCAACAGCGTGGGCAAGATGGTCCCCTTTTCTTCCTTTGCCTCCTGCAGGTGGGCTCAGGGTTCTCCCAAGCTGGAACGCTACAACGCCTTTCCGTCCATCAACATCTGGGGCGAACCGACGCCGGGTCACAGTACCGGCGAGGCCATGGCCGCCATGGAAGAGATCGCGGCAAAGCTGCCCCAGGGGATCGGCTTTGACTGGACCGGACTGTCTTATCAGCAGCGGATGGCAACGACTCAGGGGCCTATTCTGTATGCCTTTTCCATTTTCGTCATCTTCCTTTGCGTGGCCGCCCTGTATGAAAGCTGGACCATCCCCTTTGTCAATCTGATGATGCTGCCGCTGGGGGTATTGGGCGCGATCCTGGCCACTTCATTGCGGGGACTGCCCAACGATGTCTACTTTCAGATCGGATTCCTCACCACCCTTGGCCTTTCGACAAAAAACGCCATCCTGATCATTCAGTTTATCAAAGAACGGCTGAGACATGGCGACAGCCTTATCGATGCAACCCTTGGGGCCGTAAAAATACGATTCCGACCCGTCATCATGACCTCCCTGGCTTTCTTTTTCGGGGTCCTGCCGCTGGCCATCGCCACCGGCGCCGGCGCCGGCGCCATGAACGCCATCGGTACCGCCGTTTGTGGAGGGATGCTCTCCGCCACATTCATCGATCTCATCTTTATCCCACTGTTCTTTGTCCTGGTATCCAAGATATTCAAGAAGAAACAAAAAGGGCAGCCCTCTGAAACCGCTCTTGTATCCACCACCCCCCAGGAGGTGAGGTAACATGAGAAATCTAATCGTACTTTCATTTGCAGCGCTGATTTTCATGGGTGGCTGTTCCCTGGCCCCCAGCTACACGCAGCCCTCGGCGCCGATTCCGGCGGAATGGCCGCAAGGCCCGGCCTACAAAAATTCGCAGACCACAGCCGAAGCACAGACCGCAGGCAAACTGAGCCGGCAGGCATTTTTCACTGACCCAAAACTGCAACGGATTATCGAGATGGCTCTGAACAATAACCGGGACTTGCAGCTTGCCCTTTTGAACGTGGAAAAAGCAGCCGCACTCTATGGCATTCAGAAAGCCGAACTCTTCCCATCGTTCAATGCGGCAGGCGTCATGAGCAGCCAACGGATTCCCGCCGACCTGTCGTCGTCCGGAGTAGCCACAACCCAGGATCAATACAGCGTCAATCTCGGCGTCGTTTCCTGGGAGATCGACTTTTTCGGCCGCATCCGCAGCCTGAAAGACAGCGCCCTGGAAAACTACCTGGCAACAGATGAAGCCAGACGCAGTGCACAGATTTTGCTCATCGCTGCAACTGCCGGCGCATACCTGAATCTGGCGGCAGACCATGAAAATCTGAATCTGGCCACGACCACCTTGCAGACCCAGCAAGACGTTTACCGGATCATCAACCGCCGGTATCAGGTCGGGCTTGCCAACGAAGTGGATGTGAAACGCTCGCAAACCCAGGTGGATACGGCCAGAGGTGACATCGCCCGGTTTACCCAGCAGATCGCCCTGGATGAAAACGCGCTGAACCTGCTTCTGGGATCTCCTGCACCGGCTGACGTGCTATCGGCGAATCTGTCTGATATTCTCGAGCCGCAGGCGGTTTCTTCCGAAATCTCATCCGAAATTCTGCTGAACCGGCCCGATATCCTGGCGGCGGAACACCGGCTCAAGGGCGCCAATGCCAATATCGGAGCTGCCCGCGCTGCACTTTTTCCCCGTATTTCCCTGACTACGACCGCTGGAACCGCCAGCAGCAACCTGGGCGGACTTTTCGGATCCGGCTCCGGAGCATGGAGCTTTGCGCCTCAGATTGTCACGCCCATATTCGATGCCAGGCTTTGGTCTGCCTATGATGCCGCCAACATCGAAAGAAAAATTGCACTGACCCAGTATGAAAAAGCCATTCAGACGGCTTTCAAAGAAGTTGCCGATGCACTGGCCGTTAATGGGACCGTGGGTGAGCAGCTTTCGGCCCAGCAGTCTCTGGTGAATGCTGTTGAAATTATTTACAGCCGATCAGAGATGCGATACCAAAAGGGCATCGACAGCTACCTGAGCGTCCTCGATGCCCAGCGTACCCTGAATTCCGCAAGGCAGGGACTTATCTCGCTCCGTCTGGCAAGGCTTGCCAATCAGGTGCGGCTTTACGCGGTATTGGGCGGAGGCAGTGAATAGTTTCCAGCAGGATGCGCTCAGTTCATTCCAGTTTAAAAGGGCTGGGATGATGGGTGCATGAACAGCAGTTTTGCCGATACAATTGCGGAGGAGGGAATATGACAATACAAAATAAAATGCTGATATTGGTTGATGGTTCCGAACGAACCTTGCAAACGGTTAACTATGTAAAGGATTTTATGCCCGTCGATGAAAATACGCGGATTGTGCTGTTTCATGTTTACAATGGCATACGGGAAGAATATCGGGAATTGGAGCTGGAACCCACTTGCATAACCGTCGCAGATCAATTGAAAAACCGGGAAACGCAGGAGAAAGGAAAAATCCGGGCGTGCCTGGAGCAGGCGAAAAACATTTTGATCTCAGGCGGATTTTCGGAACAGTCCATTGAAATCAAATTTCATCGCTTGGAAAAAGGGGTCGCCCGGGACATCATAGATGAAGCAAGAAAAGGTTACACGGCGGTCGTCCTGAGAAGGCGGGGAATGGGTGCGCTGAAAAATATCATACTGGGCAGCGTTGCCGTCAAGCTGTTACAAGCGTTAACATTTATCCCGATTCTAATCGTGGGGCAGGCTCCTGCCGTCAAGAAAATCTTATTGGCCGTGGATGCTTCACCGGCTTCGATGAAAGCGGTTGAATTTGTCGCCTCATTATTAGGCGGCCATGGATATGAGGTCTGTATATTTCATGCAATTCCAGGCTTGGGGGCTATCCATTTCGATCTTTCTGAAGTTTGCAGGCCGGCGCTTCCTGAAGTGGATATGTCTGATACCTGCCTTGAAGTTTTTAAATTAAAAGTGGCGCGACTGTTTAAGGATGTAAAAGACAGGCTGATGACATCGGGATTTGAATCTGAAAAAATAACTGAAAAAATAATTTCCGGTGTACGCAGCCGATCCGATGCCATTGTCAAGGAAGCGGAAGACGGCGGCTTCGGCACGATTGTCGTCGGGCGAAGGGGCCTTTCAAAAGTGGAGGCGTTTTTCATGGGCCGGGTCGGTCATCAGGTCGTTTATGGCGGAAAAAAATTTACAGTTTGGGTCGTCTGATGACCTGTTGCGGGAAAACATTTACGCTGTCCCCTCCTGAAACGCCTTCTGAAGCTTTCGGGTGATGGGACCGGGCATTCCCGATCCGATGTTTTCACCGTTTATGGCGATGACGGGTGTGACTTCAACGGTTGTGCCGACGATCATCAACTCATCCGCATTCATAATGTCCGATTCATAAAGAGGGGCTTCCGAAAAGGGAATGGATAACTCCCCGCAAAGACCCAATACGAACTCACGGGTAATACCCGCAAGCATATAATTGGTTCTGGGAGGCGTGATCACCTTACCATCGAAAACAGCCATCACATTGCTGTGCGTTCCTTCCAACACCGCTCCGTCCCGAACAAACAGGCCCTCTGTTGCATGGCTGTTTCGGGCGCGCTGATGGGCCAGGGTGTTTGCCAGTAGACCGACGGTTTTGATATCACACCGGGCCCAGCGTTGATCCGGAACCAGGATTACCCGAGTGCCGTTTTCGGATTCCTGCAGATGTGACTGAAACGATTTGGCAGTGGCATACACCGTCAAAGGGGTTTCGATGGGTGGAAAGGCATGACTTCTTGGGGCAACCCCTCGGGTCACCTGCATGTAGATGACGGCATCGCCCTGGGTCAACCGGTTATCCTGAATCAGTTTCACACACACCGTCTCCAGGTAGCTGAAATCGGTATGGTTGAATTGCAGCGCACTGGCACTCCGACTTAATCGGCCAAAGTGGGCTTTTGCCCGAAACAGTTTTCCGCCATAACTTCGAATGACCTCATAAATTCCATCGGCGAAAAGAAATCCCCGATCCTCCGGTGAAATAACGATATTTTCTTGCGGCAGATACTGGCCATTCAGGTAACCGATCATTGCGTCTCCATATTTTTGTTTATTTTGAGCAGGCTTTGCCCTGGACATTGAATTGCCGGAATTTTGGGCAATGGGTTGAGGTCCACATTTAGATCATTTCATAGTCCTTCAATTATCTTATAATACTCCGTGATGGTTCGAATGGATTCCATCGCGGTCTGGAACAAGACCCAACTGAGAACAAGGATTCCCATGGTAAGTCCGATCTTCCATGTGCGCGTAGTTTTTGGACGCCACCAAATCAGGGGCAACGCCAGAGGTCCCACGGAACAGACTGCGACGATAATAAAGGATTTTCGGAAATACCATTGTATCTTTTCTTCAGCAACGCGTGGGGAAGTGGAGGCATCCAGAAACTCACCACAGTGTTTACACTTTATGGCGGTGTCTTGAATGTCTTCAGCACAGAAGGGACACTTTTTCATTTGAACTCCGACGTTCGATCCCGCGCCGTCCGGAACGACTTGTAATCTGCCGATAGCGAGATACTCATTGGGCCAGTGAAGGTTGCACGGCCAGTGCCGAGGCTTCCGCGCTGCAATCACGCGTGGGTTTCAGGCCTCTTTTGCGGACGCCGGCAAGCTCGGCCCTGGCGGCCTCCAGATCAGCGCGAAACGCGGGATCGGCGTTCAGTCGAGCAACGGTACCGGCGGCGATTATACGGCCCTGAACAACATCACTGTGCCAATGCACGTTACAGGCATTGCGGCTTTCTCCAAAGGACAGGCCCCGCGCAAGGATCGCATCGGTTTGCTCCGGCGAAATCTCGCAAAGGATAAGCGCCCAACCCCAACCGGCCGCGGTATGTCCGGACGGATAAGAACCATTTTTCTCCAGCGCTGCCTTGTCATCCGGGGTACACATGGGCTCCTTGTTCACCATGAACGGACGCCAGCGATTGTAATGATTCTTGGCGGTGGCGGTAGAGCGGCCCAGGTCGGTCAAGGTTCGGCGCAGCAACATATACAAATACGGCGTATCCGCTTCGGTGATCGGCGCGCTCAACGCGCAGGAAAATGCGCCGGCCGCATGCGGAAAAGTCAAATCGGCATCGGAAATAGCAAGCGACCAACGCGGCGTATCCCGTAAAGCAAAACTTCTCCGGCT
>CAIVVZ010000625.1 GCA_903909505.1 uncultured Desulfobacteraceae bacterium | reverse complement strand
TCCGCCTTTCCGGCGCGGGAAATTGCCCGGCTGATCGTTGTCGGCCGCAAGGAACCCATAACCGTCTATGAACCGATGCTGCCCGATGCTTACGAAAAACGCAGGGCTGCGCTGGAAATTTTCGACCATGGACTTCGGCTGTTTTATGCCGGCCGTTTTCCGGAAGCTGAGAAAACGTTTGCACCCATCGCTGGCCAGGACCCTCCGGCAGCCCGGTATCTTGACAAATGCCGCCATTACACGGCATCTCCTCCGGAAAACTGGGAAGGGGTATGGGTGATGACTTCCAAATAGAGACGAGATCAATAATTTGATATTTTTCTTTTCTTGATCACGATAAAGGAATATATAGTGCCATATTCAGAGAAAGTCTTTGTTTTAATTCAGTCATGAGGCGCAGAAACGTTGCAGTGAATGGCAGCAAATAAGAAGGAGGCAGCATGTCAAAATCAAAGGATATTCGAAAGAGCGACAAGAAAAAACCTTCCAAAACACCCAAAGAGAAGAAACAGGAAAAAATCGATAAAAATAAGAATAAGGCCTGAACAAAAAAATCTCGGGCAACACCTCAGTGTGTTGCCCGGATCGCTTGATTACTCGCTTCGGCTGGTAATTTCAATCAGGTGAAAACCGAACTGGGTCTGAACCGGACCATGGACCTTACCGATTTCCTCGCTGAAGACGACCTTATCAAATTCCGGAACCATCTGACCCGGACAAAATTCTCCCAATGCCCCTCCCTGCTTTCCGGAAGGGCATAGCGAATGCTTTTTGGCCATATCGACAAAATCAGATCCCTTCACGATCTGATCCTTGATATCATTGCATTGTTCCTGAGTCTTTACCAGAATGTGACGCGCTGTGGCTTTGCTCATAGTTGTCTCCGTTTTGTTAAGTAATGACTGAACTCCTTAAAAGATAATCGGTCCCAACGATCCATCCACGCCCTGCAATTGTCTTGTTCTGCATCTAATTCTGCATCTTCTGCATTTTGGGGACCCTATAGCATGTCTTGGATGTTCAGGCCATGGATATTTCAATTTTCGGCATTCTCCCATGGATTTAGGGTCACGTTCATTTGAGAGACCTATCTATGCATTAGGGTTTGACCTCAGTGCATCCTGAATTTTTTGGGACAGGACATTGACTCTGAATGGTTTTTGAACAAAACCCCGACATCCCCGGCGCAAAATGTCCGCCGCCTGTCCATCTTCGCTGTAACCGCTGGTCAGAAGGACTCGAACCTCCGGGTTGATGGCCTTCAACTGATCAAATGTCTGTGCCCCCGTCATCTCCGGCATGATCATGTCCAGAAGAATCAAATCAATATCCTCTTTTTGGCGCCGGTATTTCTGGACGGCATCCTGGCCACTCGAGGCCGTAATCACCGTGAACCCCAAATGTTTCAGAATCATCCCGCCGATTTCCCGAATCATTTCCTCATCATCGACCAATAGAATGGTTCCGGTTCCATGAATTTCCGGTGAAGTTGTCGGCGACGGCAGGGGAACCGGTTGATCCGGAACGGCCGGCAGGGTTATGACAAAGCAGGTTCCCCGTCCGGGTTCGCTTTCCACATCAATTACCCCGCAATGGTTTTTAATGATGCCGTAGACAGAGGCAAGGCCGAGTCCGCTTCCCTTGCCGACTTCCCGGGTGGTGAAGAATGGATCGAATATGTTCGATAGCATCGCGGCATCCATGCCGATACCTGTGTCCGCGACCGTTATTCGAACAGTGTTTCCCGCCATAATGGACAGGCGATCGGCTTCCACATCATCAACCACGACATTTTGCGTTTTCAGGAAAAGATCGCCGCCATTCGGCATGGCATGTGCCGCATTGACAAAAAGATTCATCATCACCTGATCCATCTGTCCCTGATCCACGGCCACCGACCACAAATCCGGCGAATGATCGTGATGC
>CAIVVZ010000624.1 GCA_903909505.1 uncultured Desulfobacteraceae bacterium | reverse complement strand
CCTCCACACCACCTGGAATGCGGGGCCGCACAAGATGCATTCGATATTGCAAAACCGGTGCGCATGATGAAGCCTGCGCACCCTACGTAATCGGAAACTCAATGAGGAGGTGCTTATGCAAGCCATAGAATTTGAAACGCGGATTGATGAAAACGGTCACATTTACGTGCCGGAGGAGTTCCACAACGCCTATGGGAAACGTGCCCGCTTGGTTGTCCTTCTTCCAGACCAGGTGGAACCCCTGAAAAAAAGACGCCGCCCCGGAAGCGCCAAAGGAGTACTCTCGTTGCTATCTGAAGACGACGAGCATCTGAATGACTTTAAGGAGTATATGTCATGAGTCTGTTACTGGATACGCAGGCACTGCTCTGGTTTCTCCTGGATGATCCCCGGTTGAGCGGCAACGCACAGGATAGCATAGTTGCCAATGAGGTGGCGATTTTCGTCAGCCCGGCAAGCATTTGGGAAATCGCCATCAAGATCAGTCTGGGCAAGTATGCGCTTCCCGCCCCTTTTGCACCGTTTTGGGGTGAACAGTTGCAGACCAACGACTTTTCGCTCTTGCCGATCTCGGTGTTTCATGCTGCACGAGTTGTGGATTTGCCATTCCATCACCGCGATCCATTCGACCGTTTGATCATTGCCCAGTCACTGGTGGAAGAAATGCCGGTGGTGAGTAGCGACAATACGTTTGATCGTTATAGCGTGGAGCGAGTCTGGTGAAAAGCGGGATGCGGAGTTTGGAAGCTTTCTGCTCGTGGGTCAGACCATGGCAACTAATTGATTAAATGAATAAAATATATGAAAAATGGCCCAACAAAAACATTCTGCGGACAAGCCGCAGATCAGTCTTGCGGAATCATACGGCATGAATGCTGCCGAGCTCAGTGAACTCATGCGGGTCGCTGAAAAGAACAAAGAACTCATCGAAAGGTATTGGAATGAACATCTTAATGTTTGAGCCTTGTGCCAAGAAAGTCACGTTTGCTGCCGACAATATGTGGGTGGAGTTTACGGACGGTCGTCAGCTTGGTGTTCCTCTGACTTACCTTCCACGACTCCTCAATGCAGCCCAGCGTCAAAGGGATAATTATACCATCAGTGGTGGAGGGACTGGTCTTCATTGGGACGATCTGGACGAGGACATATCAGTCAAATCCCTCTTGCTGGGCATTGGGGATAGGATGCTACCTGCCAGAAAGGCATCGTGATTCATTCTATCACGTGCAAATTCTGGGGACACCGTACCAAATTTCAACAACATAATGAACTGGATGAATCGGTGATTTTCATATTCGTCATTGACAAAGGAGAAATGTGACATCTTATGGGGCTACTGTTTGAATGGGATCCGAACAAGGCACGGCTAAACGTCAAAAGGCATGGGATCTCGTTTGATGAGGCGAGCACTGCGTTTCGTGACCCGTTGTCGCATACGATTGGCGACAAACAATGAGAGGTCCAGGTATGAAGAAAATGAAGAATGATCCAGCCATGTTGGAGGAGTACGACTTTACTGGCGGAGTCCGAGGCAAATATGCAAAACGGTATGCGGAGGGTACCAACGTCGTCGTTATTGAGCCCGACGTAGCTGAGTATTTTCCCGACCACGACTCGGTCAACGAAGCTCTCCGCGGTTTGACTGCAATTATTATAAGACAGAGGAGGGCTGAATAAGGGCATGGAGAGGGACGCTCGTAAACTCGCGCCCCTCATTCCAGGCGTTATCGTGTCGGAATTCCGGGGACACCGCATCTAATTTTGACCCAAATATGCACCGGATAAACCGGTGATTTTTGCGTTGTGCAGAAAGATGCAGATTCTGATCAAAATCATTATCAGCCTGATTGTGATAGTCGCTGCCACGGCGATCGGGAAGAGACTGCCATCCGCCGCAGGTCTTATTGGCGTTATGCCGCTTACCGGGGCACTTGTTCTGGTCTGGGTTTATTTGGAGAACAAAGGTGATCCGCAAACCATGCAGGACTTTACCAAGGGGGCTCTGTGGGGGATTTTGCCGAGCATCCTTTTCTTTCTCGTGGCTTTCGTCTGTTTTAAAAAGCACCTCCCACTTCCCATTGTCCTTATCACTCGCCCTGGTATGCGATTGAAGGCTGATTGGCCTGGAATATCGGAAATGAAGAATATCTAAACAAAGGAAACCATTATGAGAAAACTCGCATTCATTTTTTTCCTTCTACTTGCTTCATGCTCGCCTGCCGTGTACTCGAACCATTGTAAGGTAGCGACTCCAGAGACTTCCACATCCCTATGGTCTGCCAGTCTTCCGGTCTATGATCATATCGTGATTGTTGTCGAGGAGAACAAAGATTACGAAGAGATCATCGGCAACGCCAGCGCGCCATATATCAATGACGTGCTGAAGAAAGAGGGGGCCAGTTTCACACAGATGTATGGCGAGGAACATTTCAGTCAGGGTAATTACTACTGGATGTTCTCGGGCGGCAACCAGAACATTGGCTTCATCGACCATGTTCCATCCAAAGAGAATCATCCCGGCTACCCGTTTAAAACGGCCAATCTGGGTGAGCAATTGATCAAAAAGGGGCTGTCGTTCAAGGGCTATTCGGAAAGCCTGCCTGAAATCGGCTTTACAGGCGACAAGGCGTCGGCAGGCCTTTATGCCAGAAAACATGTCCCCTGGATCAGCTTTGCCAACGTCCCCAACGGCGCAACGGCAGCAGAATCGTCCAACCTCAGGTTTGTGGATTTTCCTTCCGATCCCTCCCGGTACGACACCCTTCCCACTGTTGCCTTCGTCATTCCCAACCTGGAAAACGACATGCACAACGGCCCTGTCACCGAGAGCATTCCAGCCGGCGACCGCTGGCTTCGGAAAAACATCGATTCCTACTATCAGTGGGCCAAGGATCACAACAGCCTGCTGATTCTCACATTTGATGAAAACAATGACAAGCGGGGCTACATGGGACTGACGAATCCTCTGGTGGACCCGCAGTCCTGCGTCGGCAACGACCGCGATCAAGAGTACTGCATCGACCTGCAGAACCGCATCGTCACGATCTTTGCCGGAGCCCACATCAAGCCCGGTGATTACCCCGAGGGCAAAGGCATCACGCATGTCAACATCCTGCGCACACTCGAGGCCATGTACGGGCTGTCCAAATCAGGCCTCCAGCAGCCAAATGCCGCCGGAGTCGGCATCACAGACAGCTACATTATCACCGGCGTATTTACCGCGCACTAGTATATCGTTTCATTAAAATATATACAAACTAATATTTAGCGACTACATCAAATTTTTTCCAACGGAAGACTACAGGAGCGGAGTTCATTTCCTTAATGCCAAGAAGGATTCTCTCCTTGAGTTCTTCCAGTGTTTTT
>CAIVVZ010000623.1 GCA_903909505.1 uncultured Desulfobacteraceae bacterium | reverse complement strand
TCAGAATGGATGGCTTTACGCCAAAGGTCGGCCACCCTTTAAAGGTGATGCCATCATTCACTGTCTTCTCAACAAAAGCCGGGAGTTGGGTGTTCATTTCAAAGGACATTTACTGGTCACCGATTTACTGGTGGATGAGGGGACACTGGGCATCCTGGCGCTGGATCAAACATCCGGGAAATGGATTGCATTCACGGCCAATGCAGTAATCCTGGCTACCGGTGGCGCGGCGGCTCTCTATCAACGCCACGACAATCCGACGCACATGCTGGGAGATGGATATCGACTGGCGCTTGAAGCCGGCGCAGTGTTACAGGATATGGAGTTTGTACAATTTTACCCGTTATGTCTGGCTGAACCAGGATTTCCACCCCTTGTGATTCCGCCCAAACTGGCGGACCTGGGCCGGTTGACTAATTCCGCGGGTGAGGAAATCCATGAAAAATACGACATCCTCGAACGCCCCGCAGGTGAAAAAGCCCGAGATCGACTTTCCCAGGCCATGATGAGGGAAATCCACCATGAAAACCAGGGAGTCTGGCTGGATTTGAGGGAGGTATCGGAAGCAGGATGGCGCATTGACCCTTTTTCAGCCGGGATGAAGGATCTGCTGGGGGGCCGTTACGGAGCTGTCGATCGGCCGATTCGTGTTGCGCCTGCCGCCCACCATGTGATGGGTGGCGTTAAATCAGACGCCTGGGGTGCAACCGGTGTGGCTGGCCTGCTGGCCGCAGGGGAGGTAGCCGGCGGGCTGCACGGGGCTAACCGTAGCGGCGGAAACGCATTGAGCGATATCCTGGTGTTTGGTGCCAGAGCGGGATTGGCGGCGGCAAATCACGTACGGGATACCAGCAGGAAAAATCCACTCACCATGGCAAAGCGACTGGAAGCACATTGCAGGAAGTGGGAATACGGTCCGGTCGATGGGGTATCCGTTCTGGCACAACTTCGGCAGACAATGTGGGAGAACGGCGGAATCATCCGGAATGCCGATGGGTTATCTAAAGCACTGAACACCTTGCATCAGTTGGTGGACGAGAGCAGCCGGACCGCTGGTCCGGTCAGCGGGAGCACCTTGATCCGATCCATTGAGTGTCGCTCCGCCCTGCGGGTGGCCGGATGGATACTGGAGGCTGCACTGCAGCGATGCGAAAGCCGGGGCTCCCATTTTCGGGAAGATTTCCCCCAGTCGGATGACGCCCAATGGCTGGGGCACCTTCAGGTTCATCAAGGATCAGCCGGAAACAATGTCTGGCGCTTTGAGCGCTTAAGGCACTCCGGGACAGACCGACAAAAACAATAACAGCCAAACCACTATTTGGGAGAAAATTTTCAGGGCCGGGGTGTAAACTCTCGGCAAGCCCAGGTTCAGCATTTTTTCGATAGTTACCCGAACCTCGGCCTGGGACTGCTGACATTTGCGTAAATCAAGTACCAAAATTCCCGCCTTGAGTGTGTTCGGCAGATCTCTTGCGGTAGTTTTGACCTTCTCCCGGTCCGGTCCGATAAAACCATTCACCCGCACTTCTGTATAATAATCGAAAAGTAGATTTCAATTTGGGTGTATCTCTTTTGTGACAGATAGGAAATCTTCTAATAACGGATAGTTAATCATTTTACGAGAGTCGAATTGCGCTCTTTGTTGATAGTATAGCTTTTGTGCAGTCCGGTATGCCAGATATTTTTCAGTCCAGAAATAGTAGCGATGCAAATTTTGAGGGACTGGCTCGGCAACGTTCATATTTCGCTGAACAATATGCCGTTCTTTCGTTATAGAACAATGACGAAAGGAGTATGGCATGACACGATAAGAGAACAACAAAGATTCTGTGACCGGGAGTTCACCGCACAAGATGTATCGATGATCCGGGAAGTTGTGCAGACCTGCAAAGGGCTTAGCCGGCTTGAACTGGCTCACACGGTTTGCGAGCTTCTGGATTGGAAGCGCCCAAGTGGCGGGCTTAAAGCACGGGAATGTCGGGATCTGCTTGAGCGTCTGGAAGGCCAGGGGGTACTCAGGCTTCCGGAAAAGAAATCGAACGGATCCAAGGCGATCGCAAAGTGTATAAGCCACAGTGCCAACCGAGCACACCTTGAGCGCACTTTCAGGCAGCGTAGAGGCTTTTTTGCCATTGCAGGTGGAGCTGGTTCATCAAATAAGCTGCAGCGGCAGTTGTTCCGTGAACTTGTGAGCCGGTATCGCTATCTGGGATACACGATGCCATATGGGGCACGTCTTCAGTACTTGGTCTACGTTGATCGGCCCAGGCACGAAGTGGTAGGATATGTGCAGTTTTCCTCCCCGGCATGGCGGATAAAAGTTCGGGATCAATGGATTGGTTGGGACGATGCGAGCCGTAAGCTCAGGCTGCAGCATGTGGTCAACAACAGCCGTTTTCTTGTTTTGGCTCGTTTAGACAATCTGGCCAGCAAGATACTTTCCGATGTTATGCGACACCTGCGCGGTGACTGGCTGGGGCAATACGGTGTGGAGCCATGGCTGGTGGAAACAATGGTGGAGCGCCAACGGTTTCATGGCGGCTGCTACCGGGCTGCCAACTTTCAAGAGATTGGACAAACCAGCGGCCGCGGACGCATGGACCGGACTCATCAGCGTCATGGAGCTGATGTTAAAACTGTTCTGTTATACCCGTTGATCAAACATGCAAAGCGAAAACTCGCTGGCGGTGAGAGATGAATGCATTGAGCAGAATCTCGCCGCTGGAGCGGAAGTATGAGCAGTCACGGCAAAATTTTGATAATATTCTCGGATACCTTGATGGCAATGAGGCTTTTACGATGAGCCACAGCGAACTTGAACGTGAACTTGAAAAAAAGGGCCGTGAATTGATGCGTGTTTTGCTTCAGGAGCACCTGAACAAGCGCAGCCCCGGCCAGTGTGAGCACCCAGTGAAAGACGCCGAGGGGGTAGATCGTAAGCTCACGCGAGCTCAGCCGCGAAAGATCGAAACAGTTTTTGGCACCGTCACGTTAGAGCGTGCGGGATATGGCCTGAAAGGCACAGAGAGTCTGCACCCATTGGATGCCGAGCTCAATCTGCCCGATGAGCGTTATTCGCTGGAGTAGCGCCGCCGGATAGCCATTGAAGCGGCCAAGAGCTCCTTTAACGAAACGATGGATAGCATCGACAGAGCTACCGGCGGCCATGTGCCCAAACGCCAAATCGAAGAATTGGTCAAACGTGCAGCCCAGGATTTTGATGCCTTCTATGAGACACGTCATGGTACGGCTGGCAAGAATGCAGATGCCGGATCTGTGCTGGTGATCAGTTTCGATGGCAAGGGCGTGACGATGCTCAAACGGGACTTGCGCCAACAAAGCCGCTGAAGAGCGCGCCCATAAAATGGGTACACGACTCTGTCCAAGGGCGAGAAGAAAAACGCCAAACGCATTGCCTGTGTGGCAACTGTGTACACAATCAAGCCTTTTGTGCGCACCCCTGAAGAAGTGATTAACCAATCCGGCTGCACCCTTTCCAAGAGGCCGCGTTTTCCGGTTCTGGGCTGTTCCTTCAGGTGGCTATAATGCTCAAGCAAGACCGTCTGATAATGGGGCAACTCATCGGAGGTAAAGAGGGGCTTTGTGCAAATTCGGTCAATCAGATCACCGATAAAGATTCTACAGTCTTCCAGCGTTCTTTGGCCGACAAAAAAGTTGATGATCAACTTCGATTCCGGATCGATCGACG
>CAIVVZ010000622.1 GCA_903909505.1 uncultured Desulfobacteraceae bacterium | reverse complement strand
CACGCAGCCACCATTGCAGCGGAAAATTCCCTGGGGATCGGTCCGCTGTATTATTTCGGAAACGAGGACCAGAAGAAAAAATATATTCCCAGGCTCTGCAGCGGAGAAGCCCTCTGGGGATTTGGGTTGACTGAAGCCAATGCCGGCTCCGATGCGGCCAATTCCAAGACCAATGCCATACTGGATGGGGACGAATGGGTCATTAACGGCAGCAAGATATTTATCACCAATGCCTCGACCCGGGTCAGCGCGGGAGTGACCGTCCTTTGTAAAACCGGCACCCGCGGCGATGGAAAGCCGGAGTTGTCCTGCATTCTTGTGGAATCCGGAACAAAAGGGTATGTTACCCATGAAATGCACGATAAAATGATGTGGCGGTCATCCAACACAAGTTCCCTGTTCTTTGAAGATTGCCGGGTTCCCAAGGAAAATCTTCTGGGAGAGCGGGGGCATGGGTTTCACCAGATGATGAAAACACTGGATGGCGGACGGCTTTCCATCGGCGCCATGGGGCTTGGCGGGGCGCAGGGGTGCTTTGACATGGCGATGAAATATGCCAGGGAACGGGAGCAGTTTGGAAAACCCATTGCCTCATTTCAGGTGAATGCCTTCAAGCTGGCGGACATGGCGCTGGAAATCGAATGCGCCAGGCTCCTGCTGTATAAGGCATGCTGGCTTCGGGACAACAACCTGCCGTTTTCCAAGGAAGCGGCCATGGCTAAACTCCATTGTTCGGAAGTCATGCACAACTGCGCCAATCACGCCGTTCAACTGCATGGCGGGTATGGACTGATGCAGGAATTTGATGTAGAAAGATTTTACCGGGACCAAAAGCTTCTGGAAATCGGTGAAGGCACTTCCGAGATTCAGAGGTTGGTGATTGCCAGGCACATCGGCGCATTATAGTGCTGGCTGCGTAAAAAACCCAATATCTGCGTTGAGCTTCATCCTTCGTCATTGCGGCGTACTGGTCGTACGCCTCACTCCTCAGGAATCGCTCGCCTTGATCTTGGACTTTTTACTTTGCCATCTCAATTTGAATTTTACGCGTTTATCAATAAACCATATCGTAAGGAGAACAGCATGGACACAGCAGTACAAAAACCACACATTAACGTGGATTATTTTGAAGATTTGACCGGCGACATTTCTGTGCCGGCATCGCTCAGCGTTGAAGAGATCGGCGTCAGAATCAAAACCATCCGTGAAGAAAAAGGCATTTCACTGCAAGAGCTGTCCAAACTGACCGGCTTTGAAGTGGAAGTCCTTTCCGATATCGAAGCAAACCGGTTTCAGCCCCAGCTAGGGGCCATCATCAAACTTTCCAAGGCATTGGACAGCGCCTTTGGCAGAATCGTTTCCGGGGTTGGCAGCAAGCTCTATTCGGTTACGCGGAAAAACGAACAGAAAACCATCTCCCGTTCCACATCCTATAGAGGCCAGAAACCCGTTTATTTATACAAAAGCCTGGCGCCGGAAGTCAAAGGCCGGCACATGGAATCCCTCATTGTTCAACTGGAAGAAAATCCGGATGCGGAAATGTCCGTTCACGAAGGGGAGGAGTTTATTTATGTGCTGGATGGGGTGGTGTCCTTAAAGATCGGCGGGGATTTCTTTGAACTGGAAGCAGGGGACAGCGCCTATTACCTGTCTACCACGCCGCATCTGATTGCCGCCAAAATCGGAAAAGCCACCATTCTGGCTGTTATTTACGAGGGATAGGTGTCAGAGGACAGAGGGCAGAGGGCGGAAGTTGTATGAAAATGATTTAAACCGTTGTTGTGCCGGCTTCTGGCTACATTTTCACGGTTGGTTGCGAAGGGGGACTTCTGATGGGATTCAAACAGGAACTTCTGAAAAAAATTCAGATTGACCGGTTGACCGAAAAGGTCCTCGCCACGATCGGACCTTCCGGGAGCGAGCAAAAGGTGGATAAGGGGCTTTTTCGCGTGCTTCTTGAAATGGCTAAGTATCGCCACCAAAGGGAACGGGATCTGGATCTTTATCTGCCTCCGGAAGGTTCCGGTATGACCCATGTTCTGGTACTGGATAACGACCTGCCGTTTTACAAGACCACGATTTCCGATATTGCCATGCGAAAAAGTCCCACGGTGAAGGAAATGGTCAATATTCGAAATGCCATCAAAATATTAAATGACGGCGATGTCGTGGTCAGTAAAAAGGCGGATTCCGTCAAAACGGTTCGGCAAGAGTGTCTTTCCCGGCTCAATCTGTCATTCTCGGCCGACGATGTTGAAGCGATTGCCGCTGACGGCGTCGGATCATTGGAAAATGGTTATGCCGACGGTGTTCAGGAATGCCTGGATCTGTTTGCCGAACTACTGGGCTATCAACCCGCCCCGAAAGCATTCAGGGCCGATCACCACCGGATCATCGGCGCGGTTTCCCAAAAAGAAACCGGCGAAATCGTGTTCGGCCCCATAATCTGTTACAATCTGATGCACAACAGGCTTTTTGCGGTGCTGTCCGCCATTGGCAGTTTCGATCGCATCAAAATGGAAGGGTACCAGGAGGTCATCAATGGCGCTGAAAAACCCTCCCTGACCGGTGCGGAGGTTTTTCAGTTTCTGAAAGACGCGGTGAACCGCATGGGGTACACGGTGAATCTGTCTGCCCTTCCTAAAGTTTAACCTGAAAATTCAACCAATTATTGACAAAAATTTTTGGAAAAAAAACACCCAAGGGCTTTTCACTCATGACTATTGACTGTTATTCTGATTAATGATAAGCAAAAAAGACGTCAAATTCCTCAAAATGGTCTATGTAACAATCCAATGATTCTTTTATCCAATTGGTGTTATTAGATTTTCTTCATTTTCTTCTCAAAGCGAATGCTGTCAGATACCCTGATTCTCAAGATACTGTGTTATTTGAAATTCTTTTTTTGAGAACCCCAAACCAGCCGACAAAAGGAGGAGACAGAATGAAACGATTGATGATGATGATTGTAGGATTGACCTTTTTGTTCTTGACAGGTTTCGTAACACAATCCGAAGCCGCGCAGTTATGTTTTACGGGATCAATCGACACCCCTTTTGAAAAAATCGAATTTACAGGAACGCTCAGAGTTCAGGATGTGGGCAGCGGAGTAATTTTGGTAAATGGAGAGATATTTCCCAAGAACTATTCCGCGGTAATTGATGGCTTCATGCCATATGAGGGAACCATATCTATTGTCAATGGAAAACTTTTATTAAGTGCCAACTCCAGTGTCAGACTCAAATTCGGTGCCAACGATCATTTTTCTCATCTACATGCGATCGTGGAAATAAGCATGTTGAACCTGCATGGTGTTTGGCGAGGGGATATCGTCACGCTTGACGCAAAGAATATAGGCAACACGCATGAATACTTTACCGGAACAAGCGATCTTGCCATATGTCCGTAAAACAGCAGGAATCCAAGGTTTTGATAACAGGAGCCACCGGATTTCTGGGTCGCAATATCCTCTTTCGGCTTTTGGAAAAAGATAGGAAAAGCCGGTTCAGCCTGATTATTCGTGGACTGAAAGATCAAAGTCCACGAATGCGTCTGCACAGCATTCTGAGTTCGCGTTATGACGAGGATCAGGTTCGTGCCTATGAAAAACGAATTGATTTGATTCTGGGAGATGTCACCTGGAAGCACTTCGGCTTGGATGACAGGGCCTATTCCAGGCTCGCCGACAATATGGTCCGAGTCATCCATGCGGCGGCTTCCGTCTCCTTCAACTTGCCTTTGAATATGGCAAGGAATATAAATGTTTCGGGTACGGAAAATCTTCTCGATTTTGCCGCCTTGGCGCATAAAAGCGGATCTCTTCAGCGGGTGGACTACCTGGGTACGGCTTATGTAGCCGGAAAGCGGAAAGGAATTGTTAAAGAAGACGAACTGGATGTGGGGCAGAAGTTCAACAACACCTATGAACAGACAAAGTTCGAAGCGGAAAAACTGATTCGCGAGCGCTGGGAGGATCTGCCCGTGGCGATATTCAGACCCAGCATTATTGTAGGTGAATCTTCCTCCGGTCGGACCTCCAGTTTCAATGTGATGTATTTTCCCCTCAAAATTTACATTAGGGGTATCTGGCGCTGGATCCCCGGAAGTCCAGATATTCCCTTGGACATCGTTCCCGTGGATTTTGTGTGCGATGCACTGGAATGCATTGCAAATGACCCCGGAACAATCGGCTCCTGCTTCCACCTGTCGGCCAGTCGGAATGCCACCACCATGGGCCAGGTCCTCAGCATGGCGGCCTCCTACTTTGGTGCCAAGCCAATTCGTTTCATTCACCCGGCAATATACATGAATACCATCCACCCGATGGCATGTTTTCTAACCTTCGGCCGGCTGCATGATATGCTGATAAACAAAGCTGCTCTTTATCTGCCCTACTTCATGAACCACCTTGAATTTGATAACACCCATACCATGGACGTTCTCCAAAAAATGGGTCTGGAAGCCCCCCGAGCGGAAGAATATTTCGCACGGATATTCCAGTTCTGTATTGATACCGACTGGGGAAAGAACTTGATTGAAAAAGATGACCGATCTTGAGTGAATCTGGATGACTGACCTTGATCTTTGAAGGTCACCCGCATCAGCGTCTTATCACCCGGTTTCCTGTCAACCCGGACATGTCCATTTCCAGCACGATGACAGTTCGCGGATCTTCTGCTGCCATTCCGGCAATTCGGAGATTTATTCAGAAAAGTTATTCCACTTATTATTAAAATTTGGTAGTATTAATTAGAGGAGAACCATCCCGACAGGGAGATATTCTCCTTCTTTGACGGTTAATACTTAATATATTTTATTAATTAGATATTTATCGAGCAATCGCCTTATTGAGGATGCCATGGATTTTATCAAGCAGTTTGAGAGCGCGTCACTGGTGCCAGCGGGTGGTGCGGCTGCCGCTTATTCGTTTTGCCTGGGTGTTGCCATGATTTACAAGGTTTCCCTCATTGAAAACCGCAGGGCCGTGGATCGTCCGGACCTTGATAAAAATCTGTCGGTACTCAAGAAGGAAATCGAAAGACTGTTAAGGGATGCCGAAAAACTGGTTACTGAAGATGCCGAAGCCTATCTCCAGTTTCGGAAATCCAGACAGGAAAATAATTCTCAGGCAATGAAACAGGCCTTCAGCAAGGCGATGGATGTCAGTCTGAAAGTAATTGAAAAATCGTTTTCAGCCTTCGAATGGATCCGGCAACTTCAACTGGTCATCCCCAAGACCTTGTTTACCCATTTGCGGGTGGCATCGGAGTTGGTCATGGGATCGGTCAATGCCACGGTTCATGTGGTAAAAGACAATATCCTGGAGATTCGGTCCGAGGCCAAGCGCGAAAATTATCTTTCTCAGATTCGAATGCTGCAGGAGAAATGCAAACGTAACCATTTTGAAATCATCGATAAACTGAACTGATATCTCACCGCAAGGGCGCGGAGAAAGAGGATTTTTAACCTTCACCCTAACCACCTGAATACTTATTAAAAGGTTTTGATAATGTCGAATGATACCAGCTCACATAACGGAGAAACGCCTTCTGAACCCGCCAGAAGCAAGGTGAAGTTCGAAATTTTCGGAGAAGAAATGCTCGAAAAAGAAGTCAAATCCAGCGGCAACAGCGGAAGGGTTTATCTGCCGCCCGACTGGGTCGGCCATCATGTTAAAATCGTTCGAGTTGATTAACAATTTCTTTTTAACAGGAGAAGTCAGTGGAAAATTGTATCATCAGACGATTAAGGCCGGAAGATGCCGATGACATCAATCTGATCAGCACAGCCATTACCAATTCACCTGCTGAATATGATTTCAAGCGCATGATCGAGGATCAGTCCGGAAGGTCCGAAGACGCCAGTTTTGTGGCGGAACGGGAAGGCCGGGTTGTGGGATATCTGATTATCTCCATTCTTTCGGGTTTTTTTGGTATCAGACGTAGCGCGTGGATATCCCTTTTGGGGGTCCATCCCCGGTTCATGGGGAAACGGATCGGCGAAAGACTGGCTGAAGAAGGATTCAAGTATTGTCAGTTCCAGGGCATTAAAGATATCTACACGACGGTGCGATGGGATTCGACGGATTTACTGTCCTTTTTCAAAACCCTCGGATTTGACCGAAGCAATTTTATCAACCTCAGAAAAAAACTGGATTTGTAAAGAAAGACTGCCTCATTATCTCCATGACCCAGGCTAATTTCCCATTTCTCATTCTGGCATCCAAATCGCCCCGCCGGCGGTACCTGCTGAAACAGGCCGGCGTGGAGTTTACCGTCATTCCCAGCAGCTTTGATGAGTCCGCCATCCCCGAGGCAGATCCGGATGTTTTTGTTCGAATCCTTGCGCAAGCCAAAGCCGGGGTCGTATCAGAGCAACATCCCCACAGTTGGGTGATCGGTGCGGACACCATTGTGGTGATTGACGATACCATTCTCGGCAAACCCGCTTCCAAAGCCGAAGCCCGCTCCATGCTTTCGACTTTAAGCGGCAGGGTGCATCGGGTTCTAACGGGATTTTCCCTGTGCCGCCATGCGGATAACCGCCACCATGTTGAAGCCGTGTCGACCGATGTCCGCTTTAAGGTCCTGACCTCGGATGAAATCGAGTGGTATGTCCACACGAGTGAACCCTTTGACAAGGCCGGTGCCTATGCGGCCCAGGGTCTGGGCGCCTTCATGATCAAGCATATTTATGGATCCTACAGCAATGTGGTGGGGCTTCCGGTTTGCGAGGTTGTGGAGTGCCTGGTCCGGGAAGGGATCGTTGAATTCAGGCCGGGAGTCCGCGGCTTTGAAGGGCTTCGCATGAAAAATGAAGGATGAAGGTCAGTTGAATTCTGAAATCACCCGGAATCTGAAGGCTGTTCAGCAGCGAATCGCGGAAACCTGCACCCGGTGCGGCAGAGATCCCGGCACTGTCCGCCTGGTTAGTGTCACCAAAACCATGAGTGCCGAGACCGTTCGGCTGGCTATTCAGGCAGGGGCTGTCCTTTTTGGGGAAAACTACATTCAGGAAGCCCGGGAAAAGTGCGGGACCCTGGCGGAATACCCGGTTTTCTGGCATTTTATCGGCCATCTTCAAACCAACAAGGCCAAATATGCCGTAAAACTCTTTGATCTCATTCATACGGTCGACTCGCTTCGCCTGGCAACGGAGCTGGATCGGGAAGCCCGAAAAATCGGAAAGGTTCAGAAAATTCTGATTCAGGTCAATATCGGTAAAGAAGTCTCCAAATCCGGGATTGACGCGGAATCGGCGGAGACGCTGATTCGAAGCCTTGCCGCCTTTCCCCATCTTTTGGTACGGGGACTGATGGTGATTCCGCCGTTTTTTGATGAACCCGAAAGGGTTCGTCCGTATTTCAGGGGGCTTCGGGAGCTTCGGGATTCGCTGAACAAACCGGGAATTAGCGGCATCCGCCTGGATGAGCTTTCGATGGGAATGACCGGAGACTTTGAGGCGGCCATCGAAGAAGGGGCCACCCTGGTTCGAATCGGCACGGCGATTTTTGGGGAACGACAGTGAGGCTGCTGCTTCATGCCTGCTGCGCGCCCTGCGCCATTTATCCCATCGAAATGCTGCGAAATGAGGGCGTTGAGGTGATGGGCTTTTTTTATCGCCACAACATCCATCCCTATACCGAATGCCTCAAGCGCCAGGAAACCTTGACCGCTTTTGCCGAATCGATTGATTTTAAGGTCATCCTTCAGGATGGCTACGACCTGGAAGGTTTTTTGCAACGGGCTGTTTTTCGGGAATCCAGCCGATGCGAAATCTGTTATCATGACCGGCTGAAAACAACGGCCCGGATGGCCGAAAAAGGAAAATTCGATTCGTTTTCATCTTCCCTCTTGTACAGCAAATTCCAAAACCATGAGATGATACGGGCCATCGGTGAGTCCGTTGGAAAAACCGTTGGCATCCCCTTTTACTACCAGGATTTTCGAAGCGGCTGGAAGTACGGCATCGAAGCTTCAAAACGCCTGGGTCTGTATCGGCAGCAGTATTGCGGATGCATTTACAGCGAAAAAGAGCGTTATTATTCTCCCCCTGACCGCCGGAAAGGCTGATCGTGTTCGCGAACTTCATTTATCTGATTATCGCCCTGCTGATCTATACGACGTATTACCCGCCGGATCAGCCCAATTTCCAGGAAATGGACGCTGCGTTGCTGGCGCTGTTTCTGATAACGATTTTTGCCGCCTTCACCTGGGTCCAGTTTCGCAGAATTGAGAAGCGGATCGGCCGGGAGAGTTTTGTTCAACTGGATCATCGGTTCAGTTCCGCCCTGACCCGGCACTCGATTCTGGCAATTGGTTTATTCACCTGCTGCATATATGGTCTGAACCTGACTTCGTTTACCGCTCGGCTTCCCTTTGTGTCGCATTTTCCAACGCTTGATGGCCTGATCTGCCTCTGCCTCTTTCTCCTGTATATGGTCAT
>CAIVVZ010000621.1 GCA_903909505.1 uncultured Desulfobacteraceae bacterium | reverse complement strand
TCATAAAATCTCCTTTCATACAGCCCTGTCGTCCGTTGAAGCCATATTTCGTGTGGTGTGGGAGCCGGGGGAGAAAATTCCCGACTACCCGTTTTTCCCATCCAGCACATTGCACACTTTATTGGAAAGATCCGAGATATTATACGGCTTTTGAATGAACCCATTGCATCCCCTGCGCATGATTTCGTGCGCCCGACCGTTGATGGCATATCCGCTGGAGAGCAGAACCGGCATCCCGGGCTGAATCTCGCGAATACGATCAAACGTCGTGCCACCGTCCATCCCCGGCATGATCAGGTCAAGGATAACCATATCAATTTCGTTTCCCATGTCCGTGATCGCCTTGACGGCCTCCCGCCCTCCCCTGGAAACAACGACACGATAGCCCAACCGCTCCAGCATGGCCCGGCCAACATCAATTATCATTTCTTCATCATCGACCAGAAGAATGGTCGCCGATCCCTTGATGAGCCCTGCTCCCATGGGAACTTCTCGATACACTTGCTTGTCCGATACCGGCAAATAGATGTTGAAGGTGGCACCGTGACCGATTTCGCTGTAAACCGTAACCATGCCGCCGTGATTCTTGATGATTCCGTATGCTGATGCCAACCCCAGGCCGGTTCCACGGCTCTTTTCCTTGGTCGTGAAAAACGGGTCGAAAATTCTCAGACGGGTGGCTTCATCCATGCCAGCGCCGGTATCCGTGATTGAAACCTTGACATAATGCCCAGGATCTACCTGATGGGATTTGCAGTACCCCTCATCCAGTGTAACGATTTTTGTTTCTATATATAGCTCACCCCCGCCGGGAGGCATGGCCTGCCAAGCATTGACATACATGTTCAGGAGCACCTGCTCGATCTGTCCCCTGTCCACTTCCACCACCAGGGACGATGTTTGGCATTTGGTATGAATCTGGATTTCCTTATTTGTCCGGCCGAACATGGCTGAGCTGCCGAGCACCAATTCATTCATATCGATGGATTTTACTTCGTATTTGCCACCCCGGGCAAAGCCCAATAGTTGTTTGGTGAGGTTCGTTGCACTTCGGATGTATTCCTCGATGGCATAGATGTGTTCCCAATGGGGGTGGAAGGTCTCCAGATCCAATGACAACAGCGATGCATGGCCCTGAATGCCCATCAACAGATTGTTAAAATCGTGGGCGATACCGCCCGCAAGAGTTCCGATCGCCTCAAATTTCTGGGCCTGCTGGAGTTGGGTTTCGAGTTTGGCCTTCTCCTCCTCCGCCTTCCTGCGATCAGAGATGTCCTGCACAGATCCATAGATTCGCAAGGCACCAGGCACGGCTGGGTCTGTTTCGCACTCCATGTGGTTGGTGATCGTCAGAATCCGGCCGTCTATGGCCACGATACGAAACTCCCTCGTATCGCAGTCCCCTGGTTGCAACCGGTGCAACGGTTCGGTAGCCATATCCCGGTCCTCTGGATGCGCCAGGACCATCCAGCAGCGAAGATCCCTCAGTTCCGCTTTCGAAATGCCGGTCAGGGTATAAAAGGTGTCTGTGATCCAGTCCACCGTATACTCCCCATCGCCGGTATGGCAGCACGAGTAAGCAAAGTCGGAGCTAAGCCGCGCCACGTTACGGAAACGCAGTTCCGACTGTTTCAGCGCCTCCTCGGCCAGTTTCCTGAGGGTGATGTCGACGGCAATACTGAGGAAAAATTGCTCTTCCCATAGTTCTATCGGTTCAACATAGAGAAGAAGGGTCCCTGTTTCACCGGATTTCCGCCTGAACCGGGTTTCAAAATCCATCACTCTCTGCCGCTCCCGGACCTGGCCAACTAGACGTTTTCGGTCATCCGGATCGACATAAAGCCCAAGTTCCAAGGAGGTTCGTCCGATGAGTTCCTCCCGGCTGTAACCAAGCATTTGCAGAAAGGCATCGTTGGCATGAGTGATTCTGCCGTCTTTCATCTTCACCAGATCGATGCCCATCGGGCTGGCATGAAAGATCGTCGAAAAACGGGCTTCGCTCCGTATCAGCTCATCCTGGGCAATTTCCTGCAACACTCTTCTTTCTTCGGATTGGCGGCGCGCCCGGTGAAGCATCTCGCTCAAGTAACTGGACAGGATACCGATTGTAATCAGCATAAACCACTGAAAAAGATCGTGCGATTCCTTGATTCGCAGACTGTACAACGGAGGAATAACGAAATAATCAACACCAAGTGAGGCTACGGCGGTTGCGATCAGCCCAGGGCCGAATCCCCCCAGTACTGAACTCAAGATGATGGGCAGCATGAAGAGAATGATCATCGACCTTTCGCCAAAAGAGACGGGTATTCTCATGCGCACAAAGAGCATGGCCAGTGTCACAGCCACTGCAAAGACATAGGCGATCCAGCGGGGCAGTTGATCGGCCAGGATCAGAAATTGAGAGGTGCGATACCTGCCTTGCGATTCGGCCGTTTCGCGATCTGGAATGGCCGATAAGGCGAGAATCAGGAGCAGGGCGGTGAGAAGAATAAAAGCAATTCCCTTGGCAGTCGACAGTCCGGTAATGGCCGAGATGTCGGTAAAGGATAGGAGCAGACGGTCAGAGAGAAAGATCCAGGTCGAACCAAAGACCAGGTATCCGCAGACTACATAGAGAATGAAACGTTTTCGAGTTGAAAGGTTCATGGGAAACCTGCCTGAAGACACGAACAGAAGCCATAACTCTCATTTGAATTCCAACAGTTCATTTTCATTCCAGTCAAGATAGCGCGGTTTTAGAAATCCTTAAAATCACTCTCATCCATGGGGATGATGTCATCGGGATTGACCTCTCTGGACCGCTGACGTGACAGGGCTTTGCCCTTTTCGGGTTTGGCAACGGCCAATGCCTTGTTTTGTGAATGTCTGGTATGCACAGCGGGGTTCGGGCGTCTGACGGCGTTTGAACGGCCCTGCGCTACGGCTCCTCTCCCTCCCACGATGGCTACCAGCCCATTGACCATGCCCTTCATCTGCTCTGCCTGAGCGCTCATCTCTTCGGCAGCGGACGCGGACTCCTCAGCAGTGGCGGCGTTTTGTTGGGTGACCTTGTCCATTTCGGTAACGGCAATGTTCACCTCTTCGATTCCCTTGGCCTGCTCGCTGGAAGCGGCCGCGATTTCACTGATCAGATCCCTGATTTTGGTGGTGCTTTCCGCGACACGGGAGAAAACCGCGTTGCTCCGGTTGACATGCTCCGAGCCTTCCCGAACTTTTTTGGAAGTTCCCTCAATCAGGCTTGCAGTGTTTTTAGCGGCTTCGGCTGCCCGCAGCGCCAGATTTCTGACTTCATCGGCCACAACGGCGAATCCGGCCCCGGCTTCTCCGGCTCTGGCGGCTTCAACCGCCGCGTTCAGGGCCAGAAGATTGGTTTGAAACGCGATTTCGTCAATTGTTTTGATGATTTTCGAAGTTTCATCGCTGGCTTTCAGGATATCGGACATGGAGGAGGTCAGCTCGGACATGGACGCCGAGGCCGTCTGAACGCTGGCCGTAGCCTCCTTCATAAGGGCATGGGCCTGACCGGCGTTGTTGGCGTTCTGCTTGGTCATGGAAGACATCTCTTCCAGCGAGGAAGAGGTTTCTTCAATGGAGGCCGCCTGTTCCGACGAGCCTTCCGCCAAGGTCTGACTGGCGGAAGACACCTCTCCTGCGGCAGACGCCACCTGGTCTGCACCCTCATTGAGTCCATCAATGATCTTATTGATGGGCTTAGAAATAGTGCGGCTGAAGAACCAGATGCCAGTCAGGGCAATTCCTAGAAAAATGACGGATACCAGGATCGTGGCTTTTCGCATGGCTGTGACGGAACTCATGAATTCATCCGTTGGCTGGGTGACGCCAATGCTCCATTCGGTTAAATCCACAGGGGCAAAACCGGCTATTTTTTCGATGCCTTCAAATGTGTAAGCATCAACGCCGGTCTGATGCGCCAGCATTTTATCCATAAACGACTTCATATCTTTTCTGATTATAACGGATTTGGGGGGATCGTTTTGTATCCTCCCAAAGAAGCTGATATCATCAGGTTATGCAGCCAATTTTCATGATAACGAAACTTGTTCAGTCTTTCAGCAG
>CAIVVZ010000620.1 GCA_903909505.1 uncultured Desulfobacteraceae bacterium | reverse complement strand
GCCCGCCGGGAATATCATCGCCGTATTCGGCAGGCGTTTGTCCACCTGGAGTCGGAGGTCGCGCAGGGGCGCATTCGCTGGTACGGCGTCAGCTCGAATACTTTTCCGGCACCGCAGACGGATCCGGAGTTTACCGGCCTGTCCGCTTTGTGGGAGATGGCCGAAGACATCCGTCCCGATCATCATTTCCGCATCATCCAGTTTCCCATGAATCTTCTTGAAACCGGGGCGGCTCTGGTTGCCAATCAACCGGGTTCCAAAACCGTTCTGGAGTTTGCAGGCGAGCATCGCCTGGCGGTGATGATCAACCGGCCGCTGAACGCCTTTTCCGGAAATGCGCTGGTTCGGCTGGCAGAGCCTGAGGAACCGGAGCGACTCGCCGACCATCTGATCACGGCGCGGATCGGCGCGGTGGGAGGTTCCGAATCCCGATTCTGGCGACATATGCTTCCGGCTCTGGAGATTCCGGACGGACTCAAGCTCCGCCTCAAAGAGCAGCTCTGCATTGCGGACACCCTTAAACATTACTGGCGCAATTTTTCTTCTTACGAACGCTGGCGTCAGACCCGGGACGGGCATTTTTATCCCCGCATTCAGGGGGTGATGATGTTTCTTCAGCCCCACGCCGCTGGAAATCCGGAGCTTTTGAAATGGATGTCCACTCATGAAACGGTGCTGAGCGAGGTTTTCGAAGCAATCGGATCATTTTATGCGGAGATGCTCCGGCGCCGCATCACGGAGCTGAAACGGGCGCTTGCCGATGCCGATTCCGACTGGGCCGCACCCGGCACCCTCAGTCAGAAAGCCATTCGTGCCCTGCGGACCACGCAGGGCATATCCGTTGTTCTGGTGGGCATGCGGCATCCCGGCTATGTGGAAGATGTCCTTGAAGAACTGCGGCGGCCTTTTCCGGTAATGGATCGCAAGAAAGCCTGGCAGGATCTGAAATGAAAGGCACCTGGTCGATTAAAACAATGTTGTCAACAATCGCGTCTGTTCCTCTCATCATTGGCATAACCGGTCATCGCAATATTCCAGTGGAAGATACTCCGGCACTCAAAGAACAAATCCGTTTGATTTTCAAGGAACTAAAGGCACAGTATCCCACAACGCCGCTTGTTCTGATATCCCCCCTGGCTGAAGGAGCCGACCGCCTTGCGGCAGAGGTGGCGCTGGATAACGACATTCAACTTGTCGTACCGCTCCCGCTTCCTCAAGCTGAATACGAACGGGATTTTGAATCAAATGCTTCCAAAGAGACTTTTTTCAAGCTTCTATCCAAGGCGTCTGTAAAGCTGGAGATTCCCCTGGCTAAAGGAAATGCACCCGATTCAATTCGAGATTACGGACCTGCTCGCGATCGCCAGTATTTTGATGCAGGCAGGTTCGTGGTGGAACATTCCCAGATTCTGATTGCCCTATGGGATGGTATCATCAATGAAAAGGTCGGCGGCACTTCGGACGTGGTTCAACTCCAGTTGATTGGTGACACGAACAGGACTGATAGCGAGGAAAACATTTTTGATCCCATACAGACTGGTCCGGTCTATCATGTGGTAACCTGTAGGACGTCATCCGATTATTCTTTAACGCCTGACAAGGACTTTTTTTCCCGTTTTTTGCCAAACGGTAGTGCCCCTTCATTCTCTCCATTTGCAAGAAATGTTCTCTATCCCCCGAGCATGAACAGCGATAGTTCTCTCAATGAACAGCAAGAAAGGCTCTTTAAGTGCATAGAAGAGTTCAACCTGGATGTATCCAATCTCTCGGAGGAGCTTGATCAGGAAGTACGTCAGTCGGCAGACTGGTTAATAGCACCTCCCAAACCATCTTCCAGCGGCGAGCATTCCTCAACCAGGCAACCGGCAATCACCACATTCTCCAGGGAGGATCTTGACCCATTACAAAAGGCGTGTCTTGATCAGTTTGCCGTGGCCGATACCCTGGCTATTCACTTTCAGGAAGATACCTATAACGCACTGCGTACCATCGCCTGTATTATTCCCGCTGTTGTCTTCTTCTTTGGAGTCTACTCGAGCGTTACTGCGGATTTGCTCGTTATTACGGGTTATCTTGCGGCAATGGCAGGAGCCTATGGCATCTACTACCGGTCGAAACAACGCAGAAATCAGGAAAAGTTCCTTGATTACCGGGCACTTGCCGAAGGGCTGCGGGTCCACTTTTTTTGGAAGCTGGCAGGATTGGAGGTGTCCGTTGCTTCGTACTATCTGAGCAAGCAGCAAAGCGAACTTGACTGGATTCGTCATGCGATCAGGAATTGGGACCTGCTGACCATTGCTACTGATAAAGTTGAGCAGTCAATTCATCCGGAAGCCCTTCAGGCGGTCATGGTATACTGGATACATGGGCAAGCAGACTACTTTAGAAAAGCTGCTTCGCGACAGAAGAAACAGATGGAAAGCAAAGAGTCTATTTCAAAATGGTGCTTTAGGTTAGCCATGTTCGGTCTTACACCTGCCATGCTTATTATCCACGGTTCCAAATTCGGCGGTGAGAAGTATGATCAGTGGTTGCAGGTAGCCACACCAGTTGCCTTTGTAATTGCCGGCGCCATCAACTACTATTGCGAAAAAATGCTCTTCTCTTCCCAGGTCAAACAATATGTACGGATGGGGACGCTTTTTGACAAGGCACGAAACCTCCTTGAGAATGTCCCTTACGATGCGTGCAGGAGCCGGGATATTATTCTTAAGCTTGGCAAGGAGGCTCTTGCCGAAAATGGCGACTGGGTCCTGATGCACCGCGAGCGCCCCATCAAGGTACCACAAGGATAGCTTAATGGCAAAACAGACAATTTCTTCATATACCGCTTTTGGTCGTTGGACACGGAAGTACTCCTGGTGGATGGTAATCGGGATGCTAATTTCTGCCGCTGTGCTGGTGCTTGCTGGTGTGATTCTCATAATCATCGGCAAGCCGGAGCATCAGAAAACCCTATTTAAGATTGCCAAGTTCCTGGGTGCAGGCGGCACGGCCCTGGGTTCACTCAAAGCCTTCTGGAAGGAAATTCAGGAAAAGTATGCTTTGATCCGCCTGCAACAGGCAACCGGCCATGTGATTATCTGCGGCCTTGGTGACAAAGGGATGCGCCTGGTTGACACCTTGGGAAAAAAACTCCGGCTGGTGGTCATAGAGGCCAAAAAGGATCATCCCGACATATCCGGCTGTCGGGAACGTGGGGTGCTGGTGCTGATCGGCGATGCCTCAGACAGGGTAATGCTGGATGAGGCAAATACTGCCCGGGCCAAATTCCTGTTTGCCATTACGGGTAATGACCAGACCAACATCGAAATTGCCTATCAGGGAAGACTTCTGGCCGAAGCCGTCCACAAAGAGGGAGAATCGACCGATCTGCACTGCTATACTCATATAGCCAATTCCAGCCTGCGGAGCATCTTCGCCCGCCACGACCTGTTTGCCAGAACCTATGACGAATTCGACGCCAGCATCTTTAACATCTTCGAAACTGCCGCCCGCGTCATTCTGGAGAAATACCCCCCCGACATCTTCGCCCGCCGGCAAGATCTCTCCGGCGATACCTTCACCATTGTGGTCATAGGCTTCGGTAATATGGGCGAGAATATCGTTAAACAGATCGCACGGATCGGGCACTACGCCGAATGGAAGCGGATAGAAATTGTCGTCGTTGATTGTAACATCAAGGGAAGCTCGGAGAAATTCCTTGCAGTTTATGGCGACGGAAAAACATCCCCCTCTTTTGTCGTGCCAGGGGTTGAAATTCGTTTTGTGGATAGAGATCCGGAATGCCTGTCTTCGCTGGAGGAGATCATGGGCGCACCCAATGGTCTACCCGTGGTGGTCTACATTGCCCTTGATGACGATTCAATCGGCGTTTCTATCGCCCTGCGGGTCCGCGTAATGCTCGGTTCAGATGCTACTCCGGTTGTGGCCTGTATGCGCTCTTCTCTGTCAAAGCTCATGGAGGGGAAGGATGCGAATTTTACATCCGATCGTAATGTTTACGGCTTCAACATCCTGGATGCTGCCTGCGGCTACCAGGTCCTGATGGAAGAGGTAACGGACGAGCTTGCTCAAACCATTCATTCGGCATACGTCAACACCCAGATCCCCTTTACGAAAGATGACTTCACCACGAGCTCTCCGCTGGAATTGTTGCATGCCATTACCCATGATATTTCCGGCCTGCCGGACATTGACGAGCATGACTCGATAGCTTCCCTCAATCGAATTCTGAAATTGCTTGACATTTATGTCCATCTGCGAAAGAAATTCGGAATCGTACTGACACCACTACTTGAGAAGCTGATTGGCCGATCCCCTTTTCCGAGCGGCAAAACCTTCCAGGAACTCACCATTACGGAGCAGTCGCAATTGCTGCGTCTGAACGCATCGACTCTTGAGGCTGCCTACCCGATGCTCTATCCTGACGGGAAGAGAAAGAACAAATTTCTGCTCCTGTGGAAGGAACTGGATGAGGTCATGAAGGACGCTAACCGCTGGTCGGCGGACCACTTGTCAGTCAAGCTTCGTGCCATCGGATGTGATGGTGTGGATATGTCCCCCCTTGATCAGGCTGTCAATAATCCAGCAATTTTTGAGAACCTTTCCGAGATGGAACACCGCCGGTGGATGGCTGAGCGTCTCATGGACGGTTGGCGTTATGGCCCAAAGAGAGACAATGCGAGAAAGATTCATCACCTGCTCGTTCCCTATGACCAGCTTTCAGAAAGCGAGAAGAATAAGGATAAAGACATGATACAGAACATCAGAAATCTTGTGGCTGGTCCCGGATGGAGGAAACAAAGGGAATTCCTTGGAACAGATGAAATGCCGACATTTCTTGTAACACAAGAAAACTGATGCTGAACTTGATGGCCTGACAATTCGATATTTTTTACTGGTTTTATCTGAATCAGGGCAGAACTATTGACTATGATATAGTTCGGTGTCGATGAAAGGATTATTATCCAAGAAATCTTCATGCGAATATGTGACGATTTGGAATCAAGGAGTCTGAAAAATGGAAGAGTCTGAAAAAAAAGAAGTTTTCATAAGCTACTCAACAAAGAATGCTGATCAGGCTCAATTCTTGTGTAATCAGCTTGAAGGCATTGACATTTCCTGCTGGATTGCACCACGCAATATTCCTTCGGGAGAAGATTGGGCCAATGCTATTGTAAGCGGAATTCAGGGGGCGAATGTCGTGGCGTTGCTTGTCTCTGAAGCTTCAATGTCTTCAAAAGAGGTGGCAAAAGAGATTGACTTGGCGAATAAAATCCAGGGCACGACGATACTTCCAATCCGTATTGAAAACGCATCCTTGCAAGGGGCATTCCTCTATCACCTTTCAAACAAACAGTGGATTGATGCCCTTGGTGAAGACAAACAATCCCGCTTCATTGATGCCGTTGAGGCTATACGGCCTCTGATAAAAAAAGAGACGATTCAAAAGAATGTTGCTGAAGGAAGCGTCTTGGGTCAAGCCAAGACACTCGTCACCCAGTTGAATCAGAAGCACAGCAGAGAATTAAATATAATCAATGCTATGTTTTCACTGAGGGAAGAGGGGTCAGATACTGTTTGCCTGTTCTTTCCGCTACGTCTTGGCGCTACGGGTGTCGATTTGATATTCAAATTCAATGGACAAAAGAATAGCATCGAGATTTACGCTGATGCAGCGGTCGATGGTGACCCGCTAAAATCTCCTTTTGCCAAACTGATCGAGAAGAATTTTCCAAACTTCTTCCCAAAACTCAACAAAACATCGGGCAGGCGCTGGCGGATCATTGAACTGCTTCCATTGACTGAATTAACAACTCAACTTGCGGCACATTCTCCTGAAAGAACATTTGAGATATTCAAAGAAAATCTGTTTGCATTTTCAGAAAAGATCTTAGCGAAGATTTTAGAATGGGCTGTATATGCACATCGAGTAGCTGATGCGATTAAGAGGTTGGAAGAAGAACTTAAAAAGATTTTTCCGGTGCATGAAGGCTGGTGTGTAGGTGCTCCAGAGTCGGTACGTCTGGCAGATTACAGACCAACCGGAAAAATCAATATTTACAAGGAAGCTTGGCAGCCTATGAAAGACAACTACCAAGGCCGTGGGTATCTTTCTATTACTTTGGAAAGCGGTAATGCTTTCTTGGATAATCTATATATTGGGATTGTCAAATATGAATCCTGGCTGGAGCTTGGAGAATGGAAGCAACGTATATTGGACGAAGGGAACAAGCTTCTCGCTGAAACAGGACCACCTGAAGACTTGTGGCCGTTGTGGCAAAGCTTGGAGAGCGAATGGAGAAACAGCGGCATTGCACAAGCGGAGCTGCTTTGGAAGGATAAATTTGATGAATTTGTCAATTACTGCCTGGATAAGTTCCGTGTGTTGAAGAATCTGGAGAAGTGTCTCGATGATGCGTGTGCCGCCATCCCTGATCTTCAAATCAGAGAGCCTGAAATGTTTCCCCCTGAACAGCAGCAATCCTGGTTTCATTCTCATTTATATATCGAGAATCGGATCAGGAAGATTATCCTGTCTGTGCAGGAAAAAATTGCCTTGCAGCACGAAGATTTGGGTATTCATATTGATTATCGGCACAGATCGCCTGACAGTTGGTGGAATTATATTTATCTGATTGTCAAAGTGGGAAATTTTGATGCTGTAGTTGCTTTGAAATTCAGCAAGAATCAGATAGGTGTTGAGTTGACCAACCTGGAACCTCCAGATTTTGAAACACCTATCATGACAGACTTTATGGCCAGGAAATTTGCTGGTGTTACTTGTGATAATACCAAAACTGTAGGAAAAGATTGTGACGGTGGAACGGTGGCTGAATGGATGGATAGAGTTCAGGCCTTTATCTATGAACGTGTTGATGGGTTCGTTCCGTTTCTTTTGACTCTGAAATCCCATCTTGAAAATACTGTTGAACTGACCCATTTTGTTGAAAGAGAGATAGCTGCCGTACTTGCGGTTGAGGAAGGATGGACAGTGGAAAACGAGGCCAAAAGTCTGGAAAAATTGGTGCCCATAACAATTTATCACACAGCATGGCGAAACAGTGCAAAGCCGGGCGACCTTCCCCCGTTGGTTGTTCAGCTTATTCCAGAAGCACCCTGTTTTGATGATCTGTATCTTGTTGTGGAGCATTTTGGTAAGGTTAGTCCCGAGCTTGAGCGGAAACTTGGGGCTGTTTGCGGTGTCTGTGATTTCGCATTTGGCAAGTGTGAAACAGTGAGTGGACGAGGTGTCTGGAGCAGGAAGCTTGATGATCCATTTCACAAGACAGGTGGAAGATGGTTGGACTGGCATCTGCCGCATGGCGATGAGAAGATTGCTTTTTCGACATATCTGCGAAGTATTGCGGAAAAGCTGATGCGAATGAAGCCGATCCTTGCGGAGTTTTGTCAAAATCAGAATGAACTGTACTCTATCTCCCAGACCCAGCATTTTGTCGATCGCCTTTCTTCTGTCTTGAAATCTAACTTCTCTGAAGAAGACTGGCAGATGCAGGTTAATGTTGATGCAAGAAATCTTAACAAATATAGCAATGTTTTGTTCTATAAGCAATCATGGCAACTGGCAGGCAAAGAGCGAGGCGAGCTATGTCTCATGTTGGAGGCTCAAAAAGGCTTTGATAATATAGTATTTGGTGTTGCTAAGCGCAACGATACGGAAGTAAGTCTGGCTGGCGACAAGGAAAAAGATCTTCACAGGGCGCTTTCAAATTGTTTGGGCGAAGGGAAGGAACATAGCTGGTGGTCGTATTACAGGTCTGCGGATGCCGATTTCCGCAACTGGAGTTCCCGAAGAGGAAAGATATCCGGTGAGGGTGAGAACCTGGAGAGTATGCTGGATTACTATTCCAATGTTTTTGCTAAATTGAAGGAAACAGCGACGCCAATAATTGACGATATTCTTGGCGTCTGTGATGTGAAGATTGTTATCGAATGAAAGCATCCACTAAGCGTTGGGACAGCGCTTGTTAAAGAAAAATCGGAAGCCTTATTGATAGCCCCAGAGCGAATCAAAGTCACCATTTGCAACTTCTACACTGAGATGTTCAACGGCAGCCGTTGCTGCCTTATGCCCAAGTTCCAGCGGCCCTTCTCGTGGGAAGAAAAACATATCGAGGATTTCTGGAATGACCTGGTGTTTGCCGTTGAAGAGGCTAACGATCTGCCGTATCTTCTTGGCAGCATTTATCTTGCGAAGGTTGGATTATCCCAGCTTCAAGACTACGTCAATCAGGACATCCTGAATCACGAACGGCTGGCTTTCTTGACAAAGTTCAACGATTTCTATTTTATGATTGATGGCCAGCAGCGCACTATCACGTTCTTCTTATTCCTGCTGGCACTTAACGAGCCTGATATTTCATCCCACATCTTCCATGCCTCAATCCCCAAACTCATACCGGGCAAGGTGGATTACGAGTACTTCCTGCACCTTGTTTCCGGTTCTGAGATTGAGCCCAGAACTAAGAGCAACCGGCGCATCAAAGCCACTTATGAATACTTCAGGCGCAGATTGGCGGAATTCCCCCGACGGGAGGACCTGAAGCGTTTTGTGCAACAGAACCTCCAGGTGGTGCAGATTCTGGTCGAGGATGACCTGCAACTGGCGGGGACCCTGTTCGTCTCCCAGACAGACAGGGGCAAGCGCCTGACCAATCTGGAAAAGCTCAAGAGCACCCTGATGTTCTACGCCCAGAAAGTCGAAAAGGATGTTGACCTTGAAGGGGAGATTGACAATCTGTTTGGAGACATCTTCGAAACAATCGAAGTTCTCTGTTCTCTCAAAGTCTACCCCAAACCGGAGAATGCTGAGGCGGATATCCTGCGGATCGTCAATTTCATGCTCCTTCGGGAAGGCTTTTACCGTAAATTTCTGAACGATCTCATCACCGAAGAGGCCGACAAGGACCGAAAGGTTGAAGTCTGGTATGAATCAGGTGAAGACAGGATTTACGAATCCATCAACAAGGTGTTCCGCGAGTCGCTGGTCCTGCAGAAAGACATCATCAAAGTCATCATGCCCTATCTGACCGACAAACTCCGGTATGTATTTGCCTTCCTCAAGTATGTCGCCGATACCGGCGTTCCCCGCGAGCAAACTCACGCCTATAAAGACCCCTATGGCAATAAGACCTGGTATCCATTTAAACAGCTTTTCAGCATTTTGGGGCTATCGGTATTCAGCAAGGCGTTGCTGGCGGAGATCCACCGGAGCACACCGCCGGATAGCCCTTTAATATTGGAGCCGGGCCACACATTTTCAAAGAATGAAACTCTTACCTCTCTTAACATCTTTGAGGAGGTTGACCGCATCAAGGGAGCAAATGCCAAACTTGCCAGCCTGACGGCCGGGACAGGAATATTCCAGGATATCGAAGTGCTGAGGCCCTACAATGAGCTGTTTGATTTCCTGAAGGACCGCTATCGGAGGTGTCTCGTCAACATTGAAAAGTTCAGACAGTTCGCCGGAAAGCCGGTGACGCTTTTCAACATCGTCGAGGAAAACGAGCTGGCTATCTGGACCATCGGCAAGCGACCCGTTGGAAGCTTTATATGGGAGGGGGATAATGTTGACAAAATTGTTGAGCATGTCCGGAACTTTTCGTTGGGTTACAAGCGGGAATATCTCGTCCGGGACTTGGGGTATGGTAACTACAAGTATGTTCTATTTGAATATGAACGACTGTTTTATGATTATACCGATGAAGAGCTGAACAGGGTGTTTGACTACGACGTTGATGAGGATGACGGCATACTTATACAGCGGGAACATATTTTTTCCCAAAATGCCGTGAACTATCAGGAGCTGAAAGATGTCTGGCTCAGATCCATAAACGAAAATTATGATGATTGGATCTGGAAGATCGGTAATATCGCGCTTCTGGAACACACGATTAATATTGGAAATGCCGGAAACAAGACCGTATGGGAGAAGGCGGACTATTACTTGCAGAGCGCATTCAAAGGTACCAGAGCACTGGCGGAGGAAATCAAGCGCCTGAAGCACTTCGTTGATGCGGCGGTTGTTTCAGCTCCCGATTCAGAAAAATTGTCAGTCCTGCACCTGCCGTTCAAGTTGCTGCTTGAAATCAGGGAAATGGAACTGTTGGCGTTTGTGTTCTGTCGTTTTGCGTAAACCAATTCTAATCGCGTTACAAAGACTCTCTTGTGTTGCAATGTGTATCACTCGACACCAGGGGCAGTTTAGCTCAAGGATAATCGGATACCCTCTGTGTCGTTCCCTTTATGATAGCTGCTGTTTTGAAATTCGGAGAGCAATATGAGCAAACTGATGTGCTTTATAATGTATATTTTGACAATTATTTTTATTTCTACGTCTGTTGCGGGACAAAATTCCATGCCTTCGGAATGGACGAATGCTGGTTTTGGAGAATATGATGCTCGCTCTTGGATCAACAATGGCTTCAGTTTGCCGGAGGCGCAACAGTGGATGATAGCGGGATTTTCTCTCTATAATGCAACTAGTTGGAAAAAAAATGGTTTTACAATAGAGCAAGCCAAACTATGGGGACAAATTGGAGTCAAAGATGGAAGAAACATATCAGGCATTGGATATGAAGAAGCAAAGTCCTGGCACAGCATCGGCGTCAAATCAAATGAGTGGCTGGAATACAAAAAATTCGGGATTGATTTGAATCAGGCAACTGAATGGGCAAGACTTGGTATTACAAGTTTATACGAAATCAAAAATCTATTGAAAATTGGTATTGATTTGAACAGCGCTAAACTCTGGAACGAAAGTGGTCTGAATCATAATGATTGGGATAAATGGAAAATGGCAGGCTATTCATCGGATGATGCTAAAACCTGGAGTGCATTGGGGATTAATAGTTTTTATCAAGTCAATGAGTTGAAGAAAGCTGGTATTGATATCTCTGTAGCCAAGCAATGGTATGAATCCAAATTGGAGGCAACCAATTGGATTAAATGGCACATAGCCGGAATTTCTCCTCAAGAGGCAAAGGGATGGGTTTCAATAGATGTGAAGTCATTATCCGGAGTTCAAGATTTCATAAGGTCAGGGAATAATCTGTCTGAAGCGACCAGTTGGAAACAAGTAGGGGTTTCTGATTACCTTGATATTATAAAATTAAAAAAAGAAGGTATTAATAATCCAGCAGAGAAAAAAGGCTGGGACAGCATTGGAATTAGCGATGTAACTGGATGGGTTAAAAATGGCTTGACATGGCAAGAAGCAAAAGAATGGAAAGAAAATGGCTTTGATCAAATAAACGAAGTTTTAGATTGGAAAGCCAAAGGGTTTGTTCCATCAAAAGCAAAAGAGCAGGACCAAATTGACAGACAGAGGGCTATAGAAAAAAAGAATACAGAAGAACGAAATCAAATAATTATAAAAACAATATTAAAGATTGTTTTCTTTATAGTCGCCTCGATTGTCATAATTGGAATTTATCTTGGAGTTACAGATAAAGCTGTTTTTTATATGGATAAGGAAGATTTACTTTTGTCATTCGCTCCATATCCCATGTTTATCATTACAGCATTATTATCAATGTACACTTGGGAGTGGGTTGGATATGTGGGGTGGATAGCAACTACCATAGTTGTTGTTATGGTTTTTTATAGATCGTTTACGTACAATAATAGTTTTATAAAATCAATTTCAACTGCAGTTGCTAAATTGCTTTTAAGTCTTGTTTATGTGATAAATATCATGGAGACTTTAATGCCTTCCGGGAAAAATGTATCAGAGAAACGTTTTAAGAGAAGTACGGCTTTTGTGTGGTTGGTGTTTCTAACCCCGTTGCTTTCCCGGCTTATTAATGGCGAAAGAGCGGTTGCTAAAATGCAGGCTCAAAGTCCATGACAAAAATGCAGCTAACCATAATGTTCGATCTGACGGGCGACGGAGCTATGAAGGATAGAGATCAATGTCGTTGTGTGGAACGGGATATTGGATGTTGATATCGTGTTGCATATGTGATACATTAACTACACTATGAAGACAATGAAAACAGCCGTCATACACGCCCGTATTGAGATGCAGACAAAGACAGAGGCAGAGACCGTACTTCGGCAGCTTGGCCTCACGCCGACAGAGGCAATCCGTATCTTCTACGCGCAGATACTGCTGCGAGGAGGGCTTCCTTTCGCAGTGGAAATTCCGAATAGCCTGACGAAAGAAACCCTCGACAAGAGTCAGCGTGGGGAGGACATTGAGGCGTTCGATTCGCTGGACGACGTTTTCGCAAGTTGGAAGACATGAAGCGCCTTTCCCAAACCGGGCAGTTTGCCCGAGATGTGAAGCGTATGGTGAAGCGGGGGAAGGATCTGGCCAAGCTCAAAAGCATCGTGTCTATTCTTGTAGAGGGCTTGCCTCTTGAGCCGAAACACCGCGACCATCCGCTCACTGGCAATTGGAGGAAATGCCGGGATTGTCATGTAGAGCCGGACTGGATTCTGATCTACTCCACCGATGACGAGATTCTCCGCCTTGAGCGTACGGGCAGTCACAACGACCTCTTCCAGAAATGAGATGTCACAACTTTCCACTATCTTTTCAACCTATGCTCTTCCTGAATCAGCTTCAGCAGTTCCTGGGCGGATATCCTGCCGGAAATATCCCCGCCTTCCAGCAGGGTTCCGGCCAGATTCCTTTTATGTTGATGCAGGGCGACGATTTTTTCCTCAATAGTGTTCCGGGCGACCAGGCGATACACGGTTACCGGCCGCTCCTGTCCGATGCGGTGGGCACGGTCCGATGCCTGCGCTTCCACGGCCGGATTCCACCAGGGATCCATGTGAATGACATAATCGGCTGATGTCAGGTTCAGGCCCAGGCCCCCTGCTTTTAAACTGATTAAAAACACATCCCCATCGCCGGATTGAAAGGCGTCGATCTCGGATTTCCGATCCCTCATGGCTGTTCTGCCATCCAGGTACCGATACCGAATCCGTTTATGGTCCAGAAGTTCCCGAATGAGGGTCAGATATCCCACAAACTGGCTGAATATCAGCACCTTGTGACGGTTTTCAAGAAGATCCGAAACAAGCCTTTCAAAGAGATCCAGCTTGGCGCTGGGAATGCGGCTGGCAGGCTGAACCAGTTTGGAATGACAACAGGCCTGGCGAAGTTTGGCGATTTCGCCGAACACGCGGAACTGATAATCCCGTCCCGTGCCGGCTTGGCTGGTTTCGAGCTGCTTCAGGGTATTTTTTCGAAGGGATTCATAAAAGGCGGCTTCCCCGGGATAAAGGTCGACCTGAAGCATGATTTCCGTCAGGGGCGGAAGCTCTGCCAGAACCTGGGACTTCATTCGGCGAAGCATAAAGGGTTGAATAATTTTTTTAAGACGGTCCCGGGTTTCTGAATCCTGATGCTTTTCTATGGGATCGGTAAAGGTGTTGAAAAAATGCCGCGAAGATCCCAACAGTCCGGGATTAATGAAATTGAACAGGGTAAACAGCTCTCCCAGATGGTTTTCTATCGGTGTTCCGGTGGTGATGATTCTGAATTTCCCTTTCAGGGTCATGGCGGCCTGAGATCGTTTGGCCTTCATGTTTTTAATCACCTGGGCCTCATCCAGAACGACCGTTTCCCAGGTTCTTGATGACAACAGATCGGACTCATGCATCAGCAGTCCATAACTGACTACCAGGACATCAAGGGGTTTAAGTTCCTGAACGGCTTTTTCACGGTGGTGATCTTCCAGTCGAACCACATTCAGCGTGGGGGCAAACCGGTGAATTTCATCAAGCCAGTTCAAGCAGACAGAGGCTGGAGCGATGACCAGAGAAGGGCCGTTTGGCGCTCGCTCCAGGATTACCGCAAGAACCTGTATGGTTTTCCCCAGTCCCATGTCATCCGCCAGGCAAGCCCCGACCCCCCAGAAGGATAGCCGGGACAACCAGGTATAGCCTTCAATCTGGTACTCCCTGAGCGTGGCTTTCAGGTCCTTGGGGATTTGAGGACGATGCGTGCTGCTGCCGTTGATGCGGTCAAGCTGGATTCGCCATTTTTCGTCAGTTTCGAGGTGTGTCAGGTTCTTTGTCAGGCCGTCAATCGTCAGCGCCGCGGCCGGATGAAACTGGAGCGCCCGGTTTCGAAGCTCGGTAAAGGTAGAAATGGCTTTCAGCTGGTTTTTCAAATCCTCGGTCAATGCCAGAAACTGACCCTCTCCCAGCGGCACAAACCGCTTATGAATTTGGGGAATCATGGCAATCAGATCCTTTAATTCGAGAACCAGGGCGTCATCCACAACCAGTTGCCCGCTGATTTCAAACCAGCCCGGTTTGCCCTTTATTTTGACCCGGAGATCCGAAACCGAGGTTTCCCGGGTAAGCCTAAATTTTTCGCCTTCGGGCCATTCCACGATAATGCGGCCCTGCTGTTGAAGCGTATTGAGCTCAAGAAGAATATCCAGGAAAAGATAGGGATCGGCAATCATCCAGTGCCAGTTTTGGTTCGGAAGCCGTGAAAGCGTTCGACAAGCGGTCACCACATCACGGGCGTTTTCCAGTTCCTGAATCCGATTCCGTTGAATCTGATACGACCGGCCGTCAATGTCTGTAACAAGCGTTTCAGCGCCTTCCCCGGGTTTCAGCTTGAGCCCTCCCCGAATGAACGGCTGAACAAAAATCTCCACCCTGAATCCGGATAAACAGGATCTCAGATGAATATGCGGCAGCGGATCCGGGTCGATCTCGATCATGGATGCAGCCGCTTCGCTGATGGCCGAATGAACCGTAATTACGGATGACATGGCGGCAATGGCTTTTAAGACGTCTTTTTTGGCTGAAACCGGAATTAAAAGCCCGTTGCTGCCGATAATCCTTGCAATACGTTGCTGTTCGGCATTCAGGCAGACAATACTCAGGCGGTTGGGAGTCGTTTCCCGGGTAACGGCAATGCGGTGTTCGATCATCATTGGGGAGAATTTCATGATGAGCGAGGAAGGCAGGGATTCCACAATGATTTTCGGTTCCCCCCTGACGATTTCAATCGGGAAAAAAGGCTGATCGTGCAGAAAAACCAGGGGATGCCCGATCAGTGCCGGAAGCGCCTTATCCCAGTCAAAAAAGTACTGAAAGACGCGGGAATTGAGTTTGATTTTTTGAAGACAGGCGCAGAGGATTTGATCTTGCCGGGTCAAATGATCCATTTGGGGATGGCTGAATAACCGGGCCAGCGGAAGAACTTTTCCCGGGGACCAGGTTCCGGAAACCATGCATTTCTGCTCTTTTGGGATGAGTTCAATGCTCTGATCCTTGAGACGGATCATCCATGCCAGCCGAAGCGTCCCGGTTTTCAAGCTGTTGGGGAATGTCGCGCTCAGGGAATAGGCGAGGGCATGAAGCCGGGTTTTCCAGGGTTCCACCGGTTCGATAATGGTCAGAAGGGAGTGAATGCCATTTTCAGCTTGAATGCTCCGGACATAATCCCCCCGCTTCTTATCCGGTGTTGTCGAGGCATCCAAAAGCACCGCGCATTCCAGGGCCAGCCAGTGAAGTCCGGCATGTTTTGTCCGGTTGAACAGGTGGGATAACCGCTCAAGGGAAGTCGGGTTAAGGGTATGGGCGATGCCATATTCCGCAAGGGCTGAAAAATACGATACCAGTGGATTATTACCGGTCCGGATTCCGGAAAGAATACCGTTGGCGGTATCTGTTTCAAATTTCTGGATATGACCGATGACATTTAGCAAACTAAAAAGGGTTTCCAGGACATTACCTTGAAACTTGTTGGATCGGGCGGACTTCAGGGCGAATTCCAGCTTTTTAAACAGAACGCTTTCAGCCTGTTTTAAAAGGGACAGAATATAAAATATGCCTACCAGACCCTTAAAATAAGCGGTCTTGTTTTTTGTCCATTTTTGAAGATGTCCCAGGTCCGTCTCAAACAACTGAACAGCGGTTTGAGTCTGACCTTCAAGAAGACAGGCCCATCCGGAAAAACCTCCCAGAAGCGGAGAAGGGTCGGTTTCTGAAAGAAGATCTTGAACAACTGCCGTATGAGCGCCAAGAAGCAGTCGCGTCAGAAGATGAGCATAAAATTCCGCCTTCTCGCTCTCCGGCAGATGATTCAAAAACTCCGGGCGGATGCTGTATTTCAGGGCATCGGCATCCGGTTCCAGATGTGACAGGGTGTGTGAAAATATGGCGATCAAGGCGCGAATCTGGACATCTACCGGCAGGCGCATGAACCAGTCCGGGTCAAATGGATTTTGAAATACCTGGACAAAGGGATCAACATAATATGCATCCAGTGCATACTGGGATGCCAGTTGCCGGTAGCACTCCCGGTAAACCGGAGGCGCCTGCGCGTAAATTCCAATGCGAAAATCACGCATCAGGCGATAGCCATGCTGCTCTGAACCGGCGGTAAATCGATGATAATCGGAAAACGGCATGATTTCATGAACCGCATTGACCAGGTCCGGAAAATAGGCCGTATCCGCATGCGCGGCTGCCTGGCGTGTCGCCAGTTCCATAAAATCCGGATGGCACCGCCAGGGGTCCGTAAGAAGACCCTGGCG
>CAIVVZ010000619.1 GCA_903909505.1 uncultured Desulfobacteraceae bacterium | reverse complement strand
GAAAAGGCTGCTGCTGAAAAAGCCGAAGCTGAGCGCATTGCCGCTGAAAAGGCTGCTGCTGATAAGGCCGAGGCCGAACGTATCGCCGCTGAAAAAGCCGCCGCAGCTCTGGAACGAAAGAAGGCTGCCGAGCTTCAGCAGGCTTTAACCCCCAAAGTCAAGATCACTTATGATCAACCGGTAAAGCCGGCCGAGCGGGTGAAACCAGCACTGCCCGCAAAAACTGCCGATCCCATGGATAAAACCATTGTCATTTTCGCCGGATGCCTGGCATTTTTGGTGTTGATTCTTCTCGGTACAAGTCTATGCAACTCACAAAAATTTTACATCAAAACGGCAAAGAACGGGATTGAAATCTGGCAGGGTAGATTTTCACCCAAGGGTGAAAAACAATTGATATCCCTTGCCGGGGTAAAAGCGCCTGAAACGGTTCGGAAAGTATGCTCGGAAATAGATGTTTACCCGATTATTTTTAGCTATTTTCTCAATAAGGCAGATGCGATTCTTGATGCTCCGGGCATTCCGGATTTTGAAGGCATCAAATATTACATCCATCAGGCTGAGCCTTATGCCATCACCAAGGAGCTTCGCGATGCAGCAGACCTTCGCCTGAACAGTATGGCCCAAACACTGCTGATTTATAAAGCCGACATCGCCGTCAGCAGGGGAAACATTGCGGATCTTGAAACTGCCATGAGCTCTCTTTACAAAGCAAAAGCCATGAATTTGGACAAGTCCCAAGCCGAGTCTCTGGACAAAAAAATAAACGCAGTTAGAGGGAGACTGGAACAGCTCAAAGCAAATCCGGAAGCAGCGGCAACCACCAAAACCAAATAATTGCAGAAAATCCGCAACCCAAAGCCTTCTTTTTCCCATCAGGGGAAAAGAAGGCTTTTTTATTTAAGAAAAGGACAATTGTTCATTTCGCGACATGCTGGAGAAATGATGGAACGATGGCAGAAATTTTACTTGTTCATGGCGATGAGGGCCGCGCCGATGGCGCCGGTCAACTGGGCGTTGGGGGTCACCACCAGGGGATAGCCGATTTTCTTTTCCAGGGAGCGGACAACCCCACTGTTCTGGGCAACGCCGCCGGTCATCATGACAGGGGGAATCCACCGGATGCGCCCGGCCATGGCGGATACGCGGGCGGCAATGGAATCATGGATGCCGGCAATGATGTTTTTCCGGCTTTCTCCCTTTGAAATCAGGGAAATAACTTCGGATTCCGCAAATACCGTGCACAGACTGCTGATGGATGCCGGATGATCGGCGGAAAGCGAGAGGCTGCCGAAATCCGAGATTTCCACCTCCAGGGCCCGGGCCATGACTTCCAGAAACCTGCCGGTTCCGGCGGCGCATTTGTCGTTCATGGCAAAGTCCTTGACCCGGCCGGTTTCATCCAGGAGTATGACTTTGCTGTCCTGGCCGCCGATATCGATGACGGAGCGGATCTCGGAATTCATATACCGGGCGCCTGCGGCATGACAGGTGATTTCCGTGACCGCCCGATCCGCAAAAGTGATACTTTTGCGACCGTATCCGGTGGCAACGATTCCCTGAATGTCGGAGGGATTCAGGCCAAGACCGGATATGATTCCTTCAAAGAGCTGGTCTCCGGCGGTTTTGGCATTATATCCGGTGCGAAGAATCCGGACCGCCAGAATTTTTCCATCCCGCATGACCGCCGCCTTGGCGGTAATCGAGCCGATATCAATCCCCAGGGTTATCATCAGTTAGAGCATCTCCATAAAGGCATCAATCCGGGTTTCGACCTGGGCCTCGGAAAAACTGCGCTCATCCACCATGTCGGCTTCCAGCATGAGGGTCGGAAGCCCTCGCTTTTCCTGAATGATCCGCTGGATGTCGTACTGGCCGAATGAATAGGGCTTACAGCTTCGATTAGAGTGCATGACCAGGCCCTGGACATCATATTTGTCGATCATGGCAATGATTTGCTCCGCCATTTGATCCACCCCGATATTCAGATAAATCCGGCTGTAGCCCTCGGCCATGGTGTTGATAAAATCAGACGGATCAATGTATTGCATGGACCCGCACCAGGCTGAGGTATAAGTATCCGCAACCAGGCAGGCGCCATGGCCGGCAAATTTCTCCGAAAGCCACCGGGTCCGGTACCAGACCGGAAGGTTATCCCACAACAGCCGGATTTTCTCAAAAGGCACGGCGCTGATACCTTCGCTGATCCGGGTATTCATTTCATCCAGCAACATCTTGTAATAATCAATCACAGTTTGCGTTCCCCGAAGGGTGACGATCAGTGCCAGGTGAAAAAAAGCATCAAAGGCGCTCATGGGTGCCGGCTTATGAACCGTTGTGTCCAGAACAGCCTGCCAGAGGCGCTGCCCCTCAATGGACAACCTGCCGACATCGGCCATTTTGTCCCGGTCCAGTTTCTTTCCGCAAACCTGCTCTAAAAACAGAATGTATTCTTCCACCTGGCGTTTGACATAACTACGGACTTCATTGGGAAATTCGGTATGGCAAACCGGGGTGTCCAGAATAAAGAGCGGAACCTTGTAAAAGCGGGCCTGAACCTCGTACCATTTTAATACCGTACCGCAGATATTGTTGCAACAGATCAGCATGTCCGGCCGGGGAAGCCCGCCGATCGGGCCGCCGTCAACCGTCGAGCAGGCAATATCGGCGCGGGCATAAGAGCACAAGTCCCTGGAATAGCCCATGACTTCCGCTTTTTCGCATAAATCCACCCCCATGTGGGAAGCACCGATCATGGCCCCGTGATTTTCCGGATAGACGGGAATCACATCCATGGCAATGAGCGGCTCCACCGGACCGCCGCTGGTGATCCAGGCGATTTTTTTCCCTGTTTCACCGGCGGTCTTGGCCTCGATGTAGTAATGGGTCATGATTTCCTTCATTTTCTGGACCGACTTGATTTTCCGCCGTTCCTTATCCGGATCAGTCATTGATATCTCCCAGGATACAGTACTTTCGTGCTTTGTTGTGCTGAAATAGCACGGCCTTTTATCGGATCATCGAAAGAATTTCATTGACGAGTTTTTCAATGCCGACAGCCACGTCCTTGATACCGGGTCCCAGCATATAGGCCGGCGTTGAAACGATCCGGTTGGCCTTGTCAACATGAATCCGGTCAACGGTGCAGACCTTGTGGCGCCCGCCCATGCGCTCGATGCCGGCGGCTGTTCCGGTGTCGTTTCCGATGGTGACCTCCGGTTTTTTGTCAGCAAGGGCACGAACAAGGGTTGCCGGTGCGATACAAATGGCGCCCACCGGCTTTCCGGCAGCCACCATTCCCCGGATCAGACGCTCAACATCCGCCTGAACCAAGGCATCCGGGCCTTTGAAGGCAAAATCGCTCAAGTTTTTAGCTGCCCCGAATCCGCCGGGAAGGATCAAGGCATCCAGTTCCGATGAATTTACCTTGGCGACATCCCGAATGTTTCCCCGTGCAATCCGTGCTGATTCCACCAGAACGTTTCGTTTTTCATTGGTTTCCTGATTTGTGAGGTGATTGATCACATGAAATTGGTCCACATCGGGAGCCATACACACTGCCTCTGCCCCTGCCCGGTCCAGAAACAGCAGCGTCAGAACAGACTCATGAATCTCAGCCCCATCAAAAACTCCGCATCCCGATAACAACACGCCTACTTTTTTGGACATACCTGGCCTCCTTTCTGATATTTTGTGCAAAATAAAAAGGTTTTTCTTGACAAATAACGGATAAGGGTGGTTGAAAAGGTTGACTTTTTCGAGTTTATCAACCTTTTGCTGGATATTATGGATATGCCACTAACACCTTCCGATGATCTTTCCCGGCCCAAGGCCCTGCCAGAAACCCTGCCAGAAACCCTGACGGTTGTGAAAAAAATGATTGAGCGCGCCCTCAAACCGCTTACCGCGGATGAAATCCATCAGGACATTCCCGGACTATATCAACTTAAAAAACAGGATCTGCTCAGACTGCTTCAACGGGAAGCAGGGTTCGGAACGCTCCACAGGTGGTCGGCAGGGCCTGGCAGCCGGAAAGAACGCTTCTGGCATCAGGATGAAACCGCCTATTTTCAGGACAAAATCCTGTCCGCTCTTTCCCGGCAAATGCTGACCAAAACCGATTTGCTGGAAAACGTGAAAAAAGACGCAGCCCCCTGTTCAAAAACCCGTTTGACCCGCATCGTCAATACCACACTGGCAGCCCTTATTAAAGAAAAAACGCTATTTGACATTCCGCCTTGGGGAAGTTACAAAAAATCCCGTTATGCGGTCCATCCCCCGGATCTAAAGTTGTATCTGGATAAGACCCGAAAAGAATTCGACCGGGTCTGCCAGAAACTCAAAAAAGCCGGTATTGGCGCCGAACACGTGTTTGCAGCTTTTCAAAATATGCTGTCCCTTTCGCGAACCGCTGCTTCTCCTTCCGGCGTGGACAGCAGAAAGGATTTACAGCCCACTTTGCCTGAACCGGATGTATCTGAAACGGTTTTGAACCGGATTGTTCAAACCATGCTCAGAATTGTTCCCGGCGCTGCAAAACAGGCGCCGGTATGGCTTCCTGACCTTCGAAATGCCCTGGATTTATCCAAGAATACATTTGACCGCGCCGTCCTGATTTTGGCAAAACAGGGAAAAGTTTTTTTAAATAAGCACGCCCATCCTGCGCAGATGACCGATACAGAAAAAGAGACGATGATTGCGGATGGCCAGG
>CAIVVZ010000618.1 GCA_903909505.1 uncultured Desulfobacteraceae bacterium | reverse complement strand
GACGCAGTTTACCGTTTGGCTTGGGAATCCAGACCCGCTTGACCGCTTCCGGTCGGTAGTCTTTCTTCTTCAGCCGTTCCGCCAATTCCCCGATCCAAAGATCCTCTCCATACGCTTCGATGTCTTCAAAACGCACTCCATCCACGCCGGCTGCTCCCTTGTTGGCCTTGCAGCTTCGGTATGCGAACTGATGAGCACGTCTTGTCGATACAGCTTGTCATACAGCAAATAGAACCTATAGCCGGGTTCTTCCTTCGCTTTGGCATGTAACGCCGTCCGCAGTTTCTGAACACTTTCCGGAGTTTTCAGGTTGCCCAATCTCCTGTCCCTTTCCACTTGTTGCGTTAATCCTGAACTGAGGCCCCTTCCCTCCATCGGCATTACCCGACTTCAACGGTAATACAGGCCCCTCCGTCACCCCAACTCGCCCGGCCTGTCCCTCGCGGGTTTCCGGTTGGTCTTGCGCTTGACCACGTGATGGGGCTTCCCGTGTTGCGTCTGTCTCTCTCTTTCATGCATGCCGTCGCCAATACCCCGGCGGAATTGTTGGCTGCATTTCGCTCGCTTCGCCAACAATGACAGCCTTCCCCGTAAAATAGCCGGGTCGGCTTCCGCTTCACATTTTTCGAGGCCTGCTCAGCGTTCACTCATGTTACGGCCTGCAGGCTCGCCGAGTCCCTTATGGACCCTCTACACCGGAGGCTTCAGCCGCTTCGTTACCTCCACGACTGCTCCAGTTGCTACCGGCCGGAGCGAAAGTTGCCGGGCGGGATTCGCACCCGCTGAAAAACAACGCCTTTGCACGGCGCACTATTCTGACATGTTACATGTACTGAACACCTTCTTCGGATTGATTCAGAAAGGCTTTGGCTTCTCCCACGACATACAGCGACCCGGCCACGCAGATCACATCTTCAGGCCGCGCATTTTGAACGGCAAAGGCGATGGCGCGGGAAACTTCCGGAATCATCTGAACATCAGGCGTTATGGCGGCTGCAATCGGATACAGGATGTCAACAGGCAATGCCCGGTCAATTTTTGGGCTTGTCAAGATCACTCGGGAACATGCGGGAAGCAGGTGCTCAAGGATGGCTTCATAGGGTTTATCCTCCAGAATACCAATGACGAGGGTAATTCTGCGGCCTTTGAGTTCCGTCCTCAGATATTTTGCCAGCTCTTTGGATGCATTCAGATTATGGGCTCCGTCCAGAATAATCATCGGATGGTCGGAAACCACTTCCAGGCGTCCTGGCCAGCGGGTATTGTCTAGACCAGCCTGGATATGTTTTAGAGGAATGATCGTGTTGCCGCGGCTAAGAAGTTCACAGGCAGCCAGAACCAGCGACGCATTCTCCACCTGATGACTCCCGGTCAGGCTGGTGGTAATGCCCCGCCACACATGATCCAGCCCATAATAGGAAAAGGTGTGATTGGCATTTCTTCGAACCCTGAAATCCTTTTTCAGCCGAAACAACGGCGCGTTCAGCTCTGATGCCAGATTCTCCAGAACAGTAATGGCTGAAGGCTGTGAAACGGCTGTAACAACCGGGGTATTACGTTTGATGATCCCGCCTTTTTCTCCGGCAATTTCCGCAAGGGTCTTCCCCAGATACCCCTGATGTTCCAGGGATACATTAGTAATGATCGAAACCACGGGCTGAAGGACATTGGTGGCATCCAGCCGTCCCCCCATTCCGGTTTCTATCACTGCCCAGTCCACCGCCTGTCTGCCAAATTCATACAGGGCCATCGCCGTGGTATATTCAAAAAATGTGGGCTCCCGGTCTCCGCCATATGCATCAGTCACTGCCCTGTAGGCGGAAACCACGTTTTCGTCGGAAATCTGCTGATTATTGACGCATATCCGTTCATTGAATCGCACCAGGTGCGGAGACGTGTAAAGCCCCACCTTGTAACCGGATGACTTAAGAATCGAGGTAAGAAAAGATGCCACGGACCCTTTTCCGTTGGTTCCCGCCACATGAATGCTGGCATAACGGTGCTGAGGGTTGCCGAGCCCGGACAAAATCTGATGAATGGTCGACAGACCCAGTTTAATGCCGAACCGGCGAAGACCGTACATGGACTTCAGGCAATCCGAATATGTTGTGGGTGGGTTTGGTTTCATCGGCATAAAAAAGCCCGGCAAAAATGAATTTTGCCGGGCATGGGGATTATTCCTTGGGATAAATACTATCTGGAAGCCTTGCTTCTGGAAGCAGCAATTCGCTGTCTTCTGATGGCTTCACGCTGTTTGCGCCGTTTATATTCGCTTGGTTTTTCATAACTTTTTTTAAGCTTGAGCCGCTTGAAAAGCCCATCATTCTGAATCTTTTTTTTCAAAATACGCATGGCCTTTTCCAGATCGTTATCAAAAACCTTGACCTGAATTTCCTTCACCTTTTTCGCCCCCTTCTTTACCACCCGATTTCCTGCGTTCGATATCAGCGGTGGTTCATTTCTTTCATATATTTTTGAAAAATACCCAAAAAACAATATTTTTTCAAGAAAATTCGAATAAAAAAATATCGACATTCCTGAGAAATGCAGGGGGCTGAAAATTCTGAGAACTTACAGCTTGGAAACCAGTTCGCTTGCCACTTCCTTAACACTGGGTTTTCCATCCAGGGTAATGTAGCGAATGCCTTTCCCCGCAGCAGCCAGATCCCTGAAATAATAAGCCGAAGCCAGCGTACCGTCTATGGTATTGTAATAAATGTCATGGCGTTTGCCGATGGCGGTTTCGTCCTGATCATCGGCGCGGGTTTTCAGCTCGCCGCCGCAAACCCGGCATTTGCCGTCTTTGGGCATGATGGCGTCAATATAAATGTTATTCGGATGATTGTTGTCCTTGACGCACAGTCTTCGCCCCATGATTCTGTTTTTAGCGGTTTCACGGTCCAGAAGGATTTCAATCACGATATCCAGAGCCAGTCCCGCAGCCTTGAGCGCCTCATCCAGCTTGATGGCCTGATTTTTATTTCTCGGAAAACCATCCAGAAGCCAGCCATTCTTGCAATCCGCCTGTTTCATACGGTCGAGAATCATGGGAATGGTGATGTCATCCGGAACCAGATCTCCTTTGTCGATATAGGCCTTGGCCTTTGCGCCCAGTTCAGTTCCTTTCCCGATATTCTCTCGGAAAATTGCCCCGGACTCGATATGGGGGGTGTTGTACTTGTCCTTCAAAATTGCGCCCTGGGTTCCCTTGCCACTGCCATTCGGTCCAAAAAACAAGATATTCATGCGGTTCTCCTTTCTGATTTGACAAAACGGGTTAGACTCCTGCCGATTCCTTCGGTTTAAAACATGAAATAAACATTAGTCAGAGATATGTATAAAAATGGAGCCGTAATGTCAAGAATTCATCCAACCTAAAATGCGAAAGAGAAACGGCAAATTCCCTGTTTACATGGACTTGTTGAATTTACAAATTGCATTCTTATCCGTAAGTGGTATGCTGAATTGATGATGAACCATTAATGGATAGATCGCCACATGAAACTGATTCGAATGATTCAAAATGGTGAAGTTAGGCCCGGTCTTTGGAAAGATGGCCTGATTGTGGACCTGAAAATGATTTTTCCTTCAATTCCGGATATCGGCGAAACGTTTTTCGCGGAAAACTGGCTGGAAAAAATATCCGGCGTGAATGCCCCTGGTCTTGCGTTGAATGTCCGGTTGACAAGCCCGATTTGCCGTCCGTCCAAGATCATCTGTCTGGGAAAAAACTACGCTGAACACGCCAAGGAAGGCGGTTTTGACGCTCCGGATAAACCATTGCTGTTTTGTAAAGCCCCCAGCGCACTCAGCGGCCCCTTTGATCCGATTCTGCTTCCCAAAAGCAGCGGCCAGGTAGACTGGGAGGTAGAGCTTGCCGTAATTATCGGCAAAACATGCAAACGGATTTCCCGGACAAATGCCATGGACCATATTGCCGGATTCACCATCATGAACGATGTGTCGGCAAGGGAGGCTCAGTTTGGCGACGGTCAGTGGTTCAGGGGGAAATCCTTTGACACGTTTGCCCCGCTTGGCCCGGTCCTGGTGACTCCCGATGAGATTGACGATATCAACAACCTGCAATTGACCACGCGGGTTGACGGCGCTTTGATGCAGGATGGCAATACGCGCGACTTGATTTTTGATATCCCTTTTCTTATGGAGTATATTAGTAAAGATATGACCCTGATGCCAGGAGACATTATTTCAACCGGCACGCCTTCCGGCGTCGGGATATTCAGAAATCCTCCCGTTATTCTTAAACCGGGAAACGTCGTGGAATGCTTCATTGAATCCATCGGAAGTATCATCAACCGGGTCATGGAAGGATAAATCGGCTTGTTTTCCCCATTTTCAAAAAGAGACAATCAAAGGCAATCTGCATGACCTCTCCACGAACCCTATTAAGCAGTATGGATCTTCAGGCTAAAAAGCAGTTGGGCCAGAATTTTTTGTCAGATCCTTCAACCGCGGAAATGATTGTTTCGCGAGCCAGGATCTGTGCATCCGATACCGTTCTTGAAATTGGGCCGGGCCTCGGGGCGCTGACATTCCCGCTTGCCAAATGCGCCCGGCAAGTCATCGCGGTTGAAAAAGACCACCAGATTGCCGGCATTCTTAAATCCATGATCGCCAGCAGCCAATTGTCCCACGTAACGATTATTGAAAATGACATCCTGAAGGTCAATATAAATGAAATCGCCGATCAGGCAGGCCATCCGCTTGTTGTCATGGGGAATTTGCCCTACAATATTTCATCCCAGGTATTGATTCAACTGATTCAAAACCGAAAGGCCGTTTCCCGCGCCATTCTCATGTTTCAAAAAGAGCTGGCCGAACGAATAACCTCGGATCCAGGTGTCAAGGATTATGGCCGCATTACGGTGATGCTGAAATACTGCGCCGATGTCAGCACCCTTGCCACCGTAAAATCGCATCTGTTTTTTCCTAAACCCAAGGTGGATTCAGAGGTTGTTGAAATCCGGTTTAAAACCCATCTGCCCTTCCCGGCGGATGATGAAGTCTTTTTGTCCCGGGTGATTCAGGCTTCTTTCGGAAAGCGCCGGAAGACCCTGAAAAATGCGCTTTCGTCGAGCAGCTTGGAAATCTCCGGTCTACTCGCCGAAAAGGCATTGGAATGCGCATCCATTGTCCCATCCCGCCGGGCAGAAACTCTTTCAATTGCAGAATTTGTTTCGCTCAGCAATTGTTTGGGCAATTTCATTAACGATGAATCACTAAGTTTTGAAGTCCGGCCAGACGCAGATTTCTGATTTCTGTCCTCTGATTTCTGACTTCCATATTCGAGGATGATTATGCTGACATATGACAATGTCTATTCATGGGATGGATGGGGTGGAAAACTGCGGCTGGGAAATGGGAAATGCAGACTGCGGATATTTGACCTCAGAAAAGACCAGACGACAAGGGGAGTCTCTTTTCTGAAACCCATTATTGTCGTGATTACGGATGTTCCGGAAAGCAAGATGACCATTCGAAGTTGCACGAGCCACATAGCAACCTGCGTGACAAATGACTTCAACATTGATCCTTCCCGAATGCTCTGGATAGAATATTATCCGCAAACAACATACGGCCAGCAAGGGGAGCGAGTGATTCCGGAACGGCTGGAAGCCGTAGAATTTGAATGGTTGGAAGATAAGGCGATAAAGCCAAAGTGGCGTCCGCTGAAACCTCCACTGCTGGAGGCTGTGAAACAGCTGATCAATCAGAAAGACCCGAATTCAGGCCCTGAATCTACATCGGGGTTATAATTTCAAATCTTTCAACCCCTGTAGAGAAATCTGGCCATCGGTATTGAACGCAATCATGGACGGTTTTAAAAACCCTCCGGCAAGATGAAGTTTACCTTTGATATTATAATTGATTTTATCTTTACCTTTAAAGTCTTTTAAACATTTTGCCATGTCTTCGACCGAAGAATAAATGGTCAAGGGAATAACGGCGGATTCAAGCGAAGGGATGTGGGTCGGCGTATTGGAAACGCCGGATGCCAGTTTGACCTGATCCAGATCCAGCACACAGTCTATGCCTTTTATATCATAGGAGGCATCCTGTGGGTTTACGACCCGTACCTCAATGTGAAGAACGGCTTCAAAGAGGTTAATATCTTGAATTTTAATGGAGGAAAGGGAAATCCGCGGCGGTTCAACCCGCTGGCTGGGCATGGAACAGGCTGATAACATCAAAGTGCAGAGCCCCAGGCAGCCTACGATCAGTGCATTTCGTCTGTTATGAAAACGCATGGTTTGATCCTATTGTTGTTGTCAGGGTCTGTTCATATGAAAGCGCCAAGCAAATCGCGGCGAGTTCACTTTCATGCTGCGTTAAGGGGACGACCAGAATCCCCCTATTGGGTATACGATAGATAAAATATCACACATTGTCAATCAGTAAAAAATCCGCAGGCTTTTCTATATGCCTGGCTTTCCTGCCGACCGCGGATCGTGATGCCCATGATAGCATCAGGATTGTAGCATATCCGGATTCATTTTACGGCGGACACCAGGCCCTTCGACATTCTCCGCTTCGGATGCAGGGACATGAGACGCAACGGGCTGATACATCAAGTTGGTAATCAGGGCATCTTTTTCTGCCCACATCACGTTCAGATGATTCTGAAACGTAACGCGAAACTTCTTGTCCGTAAAATAGTCTCCGACCAGTTCCGGATCAATGGGGAGCGATTCCACGCGCACCCGGATTTCTCTGACATTCCCGCAGAGAAACTGCCAGAAATTTCTGACGCCATCCGGATAGGCAATGGTTACATTCAGCATTTGATGCATCTGCTCTCCCATGGCTGCCAGAACAAAAGCAATTCCGCCGGCTTTGGGTTTCAGCAGATGAACAAAAGGCGACCGCTGTCTGTGGTGCTTCTCGGGTGTAAAACGGGTGCCTTCTAGAAAATTCATGACCGAAACGGGAGTGGTCTTAAATTTTTCACAGGCTTTTTGAGTGATTTCCAGATCCTTTCCTTTCAGATGCGGATGTTTTTTCAAAAAGGATTTAGTATATCGTTTCATGAATGGAAAATCAAGCGCCCACCATCCCAAACCCAGAAAAGGAACCCAGATCAGCTCCTTTTTTAAAAAAAACTTCAAAAATGGAATCTTTCCATGAAAAATCTTCTGAAGCACTAGAATATCCAGCCAGGATTGATGGTTGGCAATGACCATGTACCAACCCTTTTTATCAAGTGCATCAATTCCCTGAATATCCCACCTGGCAGGGTTAGTCAGCCGAATGTTCCAGTTATTGATCGCTATCCATGATCCGGCAATCCAGTTAATGACTATGTCGCAGCGCTTTCGCCACATCTCGACGGGAATAAAAAACTTGAATACCGCTATAAACAGCAGCGAAGTTGTAAGCAGGATGGTATTTAAAAGATACAGCAACAAGGATATGCACCCACGAACTGGGCCAGGCAGGTATTTGGGCATATCGGATTCCTTTCGACACGTTGTCCATGGATTATTGTTGACGACCCGTTTCAAATTGGCTCATTTTATTGTTTATTGTAGTGATTCATGAACTGAAATAACAGAATAAATTTGACAGGTTACAAAAGTTTTACAAAAACCGCCGGATGTTTCCGTCTGAAATGCAAGTTGACATCATCAAGCGGCTATTATAGGAGATTGAAAATACTAATAATAACTTACAACTTTTCTGACAGTTGACATCATGTCTCAATCCAGATGGTATCTTCACCCCATATTCATCTTCATTCTTTCCACGGTAGCCCTGGCTGTATCGCTATTTCTGTATATCTACTGGTATATGGAAGTGAATACGGTTCTTTCGGACATGCTGCAGCGATTCGACCTGGATCGGAGGCAGGTTCTGGAATCCCGCACCTGGATCGTAATCCTCGTGCTTTCGCTTCTGGTTGGTATCATTTTAATCGGAATACTCATCATCTTCGTCTATCAGCAAAAAATTTATCAGCTCTACCGGCTTCAGCAAAATTTCATCAACAATTTTACCCATGAACTGAAAACACCGGTAACATCATTAAGACTTTATCTGGACACGGCATTAAAATATCAACTTTACAACGAGGATCAGATCAAATACATCCGTTACATGACCCAGGATGTATCCCGTTTGTCGAACACCATCAACCGGATTCTGAACATCGCCAAAATTGAAAGCCGGAGCTATGGCGGGGAATTTCTCACCCTGAACATCGTAACGGAAATCGAACGGTTTCTTCTCAACCACGCGGATCTGTTTCGAAAAAGCCGGATTCATTTTCATCACGCATCCAGCAAGTCGTATGAATACCGGTTGAACCCTTCACTATTTGAAATGCTGCTGATGAATCTCTTGACCAATGCCTTAAAATACAATACCTCTGATATACCTGAAATTGACATCACAATCGAGCAGCAACCGAATAAACTGAACCTCCATTTTGCCGACAACGGCATCGGACTGGAGAAATCAGAAATCAGAAAGATATTTCGCAAGTTCTATCAGGTGGGAAAGTCAGACGACATGACTGCCAAGGGAAGCGGACTTGGCCTGTATCTTGTGGATACCATCGTCCGGATTCACAAGGGAAAAATCATCGCAAAAAGTCAGGGAATCGGAAAAGGCTCGGTTTTTACGGTAATTCTGCCGTATAAAGCCTCTGCCTGAGTTGCCTTCCCCTACATGGATAACCATATGGAAACAGCCGGAAAATATCGCATCCTGGTCATCGAAGATGATGAACATATTGCTGAAGGGTTAAAACTCAACCTTTCGCTTCAGGGATATTCCGTCCGAATTGCCGCCAACGGATTCGCCGGACTTCAGCAATGGAAGGAATGGCGACCCAGCCTGATTGTGCTAGACATCATGCTTCCGGGCATCGACGGTCTTTCCGTGCTTCAAAATATTCGGTTCGTGGACGAACAACTGCCCATTCTCATCCTTTCAGCCAAGTCCGCATCCGAAGATAAGGTTAAAGGACTGTCATTCGGCGTGGATGACTATCTAAGCAAACCCTTTGATCTTGAGGAATTCCTGCTGAGAATCGAACGGCTGCTGACCCGCTCTTCCTGGAATCAGCAGCAGTCGTTTGAAGCGGCGTCCGCTTTTTCATCTCTTCCCAGAGTTTTCGAGTTCGGCAATAACCGGATCGACTTTGAAACCGCATCTGCCACCACCCCCAAAGGAACCATTCATCTGACCGAACAGGAGATAAAGCTTCTCAAACTGTTTATCGCCAACAAGGGAAAGCCTTTGTCCCGGGACAGTCTTCTGGAAATCGGGTGGGGCTATACCCGGGAAACCACAACACGAACCGTAGATAATTTTATTGTCCGGCTTCGAAAATATTTTGAGGAAAATCCTCGAAAACCGCTATATTTCAAAAGTTTAAGATCGGTCGGATATATTTTTGACCCGGACTTACAGACACCGCAACCTGAAAAATCTTTTTTTCAGAAATTGCTGGATACATAATCATCTCTTCACAACGCAGAACAGGAGGCTGATCCCATGACACTACCCCCCTGGCCCACGACCCGATGGCCAAAAGACGTTCTACGCGAGATTTCCGATTTTGAAAAACCGCTGTTTTCCTTTCTGGACGATGCTGCCCGCGATTTCCCCAACCAGACCTACACGATTTTCAGCGATGGAAAGCGCACCTATGCCCAGGTCAAGGATACGGCAGACCGCCTGGCCAATTTCATTGCCTCCAAAGGCATTGGAAAAGGGGACCGGGTGGCTATTTTCCTTCCCAATCTTCCCCATTATCCGGCTATTTATTTTGGCATTCTGAAAGCCGGCGCAGTTTGTGTGACCTGTAACCCCGTCTATACAGCCGGCGAGTTGAATTACCAGCTTAAGGACGCGGGTGCCAAAATGGTGTTTGTCATGGATCATCCGCAGTTTTATCCAACGGCGGTCAAGGCCATTGAAGGAACCGATGTTGAAACGGTTGTGATCTGCAGCGTTAAATCCTATCTTCCGCCGATCAAGGGTTTTCTGGGCGCTCTTCTGGGAAAGATTCCCAAGGCAGGCAATTACGCTCCTGACCATCTTTTTTTTGACAATGTCGTGGCCGCGGCATCTCCTCAAGCACCCAAAATTCAGATCGATCCCACCAAGGACCTGGCATTGATCATCTATACGGGCGGCACAACCGGCGTTCCTAAAGGCGCATCCCTGACTCATTCCAATTTCGTGTTTGACATCATGGCCGTTTTTGAATGGATGCGGATTCCCCATGAACCCGGCAGTCCTCCCGAAAAGCTCCGTCACGGCGGATTCCACTGTTACCTGGGCGTTCTGCCCTGGTACCACAGCTTTGGCCTGACGCTCTGCCTTCTGGGATCCTGCGCCAGCGCCAGCAGCCTGGTCTGCATTCCAGACCCAAGGGCCGGAACCCCCCCCTTCACCGAGGTGCTAAAAGCCGTCCAGAAATACAAAACCACCATAGTTATTGCCGTTCCCACGATTTTTATCGCCTTTACCAACCATCCGCTGTTGGAGCAGTTTGATCTTTCGTCCATTAAAAGCTGCGGCTCGGGCGGAGCGCCGCTTCCGGTTGAGGTTGCCAAGAAATTTGAAGCCAAAACCGGGTGCATTATTTTTGAAGGGTATGGCCTCAGCGAAACGGCGCCGGTTGCATCCCTCAATCCCACCAACACCACGGATCGGAAATTCGGCTCGGTCGGTTTTCCGATGCCCAACACCGATGTCAAAATCGTTGATTCCAAAACAGGTTTAAAGGAACTGGCTCAGGGCGAGGATGGAGAAATTGCGATCAGCGGACCTCAGGTCATGACCGGCTACTGGAATAAACCCCTTGAAAATTCGGCCGTTTTCCGGGAAATTGAAGGAAAAAGATTTTTTCTGACCGGCGATGTCGGCCATGTTGATCCGGAAGGCTACATCATCATTACGGACCGAAAAAAGGACCTGATTCTGGTTGGCGGGTTTAACTGTTATCCCCGGGAAGTCGAGGAAGTCCTCTACACCCATCCCAAAATAGCGAACGTGGCCGTGGTCGGCATACCCGATCCCCGCAGCGGTGAATCGGTCAAAGCATTCATCCAGCTTCTGCCCGGAGAAACCGTAACCGAGGCGGAAATCATGGAATTCTGCAAGGACAAGCTGGCTGGATACAAGCGCCCCCGATCCATCGAATTCCGGGAATCATTGCCCACATCCCCGGTGGGTAAAGTTCTCCGGCGCGTGCTGCGGGATGAAGTGCGGAAGAATGGGGCTTGACATCGAAATATCATTTGAATAGCCACAATCTGCACTTTTTCGCTGATTCTTAAGATAGAGCTTGGGAACCAGCGAAATCCTGGAGTTTGCCGGAATGACGGTAATCTTTTTGTCCGTGTTCATTCATGTTCATCTGTGGTTCAAAAAGTATTTTCATGGCAAACGCTCATGCCCATGGCTGGCCACCCCCAAGTATGAAAATTCCCGGGAGCGTGGGCGTCCCGCCCGCAGTTGGCAGGCAGGTTGCCCGCGCTCTCAGGGTCTTTTCACGGTAAAGCTGAAAAAAATGAACGTTGTTTTTGTTTGACAATCGCGAAAGAAAATGATTGCATACAAGTTAATTGTCGACATATATGAAGGATCAAAATGAAAGCGGATCAGTGCATTTTTTTTCAACTTGCAAAAGCCAGCCAGGCCGCAGCCAAGTTCTGGACTTGCCGGCTGACCGGTGCGCATGTGACTGCCGCTCAAGGTATGGTGCTGGGGTTTCTCCACGAAAACGACCAGGTGACATCCCGAGAACTCGGAGAAAGGGTGATGCTGGATAGCGCAACCCTTACCGGCATTTTGGATCGGCTTGAAAAAGTGAGCCTGGTGGAAAGAAAGACTCATCCGGAGGATCGCAGGGCGCTGAGCGTCTGTTTAACAACTCAGGGAAGGGACTTGACTGGAAGCCTGATCGCCCTGGCGGAAACAGCCAATCTGGATTTCATGGAACCTCTGACTTCTGAAGAGCAACTGATTTTACGGCTGCTTTTGAAAAAACTTTGCCAAAAGCATCGCAGTGAGGGTTAATCTGAAGATTTTTAAGCAATTAACTTGTATACAAGTACTAAGCATACAAACAGAATGCCATCATTCGTTGCGACACATGGCATCCACATCAACCTTTCGATCATTTTTTTCAGGGGGAACATGAGCGCAAACACCTTCAAGCAACTGCAAGAACGGCTGAATTTCTATTCCATTGGATTTCCGGAAACAGCAACCGGAGTGGAGATTAAAATTCTAAAAGAACTGTTTACAGAAGATGAGGCCGGCCTGTTTCTTTCTCTGTCGCACCGTCTGGAAAAGCCGGAATCGGTAGCCCAGCGCATCGACCGACCGCTTCCGAATGTTGCCGAACAGCTTGAGGACATGGCCGGACGGGGTCTTCTCTTCCGGGTGAAAAAAGGCGATACCGTGCGGTATGCCGCCATTCCGTTTGTCCACGGTCTCTTTGAATTCCAGGTGTCCCGGCTGAATCGCAATCTTTCCGAACTGCTGGAAGAATATTTCCGCAGCGGATTTCTAGACGCATTCAACAAAAGCCGCGGCACCTTCCTTCGCACCATCCCGGTTCAAAAATCTCTGGATGCAACCCGGAATGTCGCCGCCTTTGACGATGCCATAGAAATCCTGAAGAAAATGAATCAAATTGTTGTCACGGATTGCATCTGCCGGAAACAGAAAGGCCTGATCGATCAGTCATGCGACAAACCCCTTGAAACCTGTTTCATGTTCGGCGCCATGGGCCAGTATTATCTGGATAACCAGATGGGCCGCAGAATCGACATCAACGAGGCGATTCAAATCCTGTCCGACGCCCAAGCAGCCGGCCTGGTCACCCAACCGGCCACGGCCCAGAATCCGGGAGGCATGTGCAACTGCTGTGGTGACTGCTGTGGCGTGCTTCGCGCCCTCAATCAGCATCCCCGGCCATCCGAAATCGTGTTTTCCAACTACATCGCCGGTTTGGAACCTGAATTATGCATCGGATGTCAAACCTGTCTGGAGCGGTGTCAGATGAACGCCCTGAGGATGAATGACCAGGATCGGGCAGAGCTCAACCCGGATCGCTGCATCGGTTGCGGCCTGTGTGTAACCTCGTGCCCTTCCGGTGCATTAACCCTGATGCAGAAGACCGGGAACCGGTATCAGGTTCCACCGATAACCGGCTCCGATCAAATGATGGCCATGGCAAAAGAACGCGGACTTGTAGCTTGACTCCCGACCCCTGAATACTTTTTAAGAGGAGGCTGTATGGAAACCTGGCATAAAACCGGATGCGTATTGTGTGCTCAAAACTGTGGACTGGAAGTCCTGGTTGAAAATGACCGGATTATTCGGGTCCGACCCGACAAAGACAATCCGCGGAGTCAGGGCTACGTGTGCCGGAAAGGGCTGAACATTCCCTATCACCAGTATCCCAAGGATCGGCTGACCGTTCCGCTAAAGAGATCGGGGAATGAATTTCATGAAATTTCCTGGAATCAAGCCACTGATGAAATCGCCGGTAAACTGCGGAATCTGATCGATCAACATGGCCCGCGATGCCTGGCATACATGGGCGGCAGCTCACAGGGCGGTCATTTTGAGGCCTCATTCGGCATCAGCCTGCTTCGGGCCTTGGGCTCCCAGTATTATTATTCGTCCGCCGGCCAGGAGTTCAGCGGCATCTGGTGGGTATTGGGCCGCATGCTGGGCAGACAGTATAACATCGCCATTCCGGATGAGCATGCCTCCGAAATGCTGGTTGGCTGGGGCTGGAACGGCATGATGAGCCATCAAATGCCACAGGCCCGCAAAACGCTCTCCGGGTTCAGCAAAGACCCGAATCGACTGCTCGTAGTGATCGACCCCAGAAAAAGTGAAACAGCCGCCATTGCCGACATTCATCTTGCGGTGCGACCCGGCACCGATGCCCTTCTTGCCAAGGCAATGATCTCCATCATCGTCAATGAAGGCTGGGAAGCATCCTGCTATATCACGCAATACGTGGCTGACTGGGATTGGATCAAACCCTGGTTCGTCGATTTCGACATCCGTTCGGCCCTTGACGTTTGCCGGCTCGACTATTCTCCGGTTCACCAGGTGTGTCGCCTGATGACGACAAAACGATGGTGCATGCATCCGGACCTGGGGATATACATGGGCCGCCACAGCACGCTGAATTCCTATCTGATGAATATTCTGGGAGCCATCTGCGGCAGATTCTGCGTCCGGGGCGGCAATGTCATCCCCGGCATGGTCATGCCCATGGGATTTCATGCGGATGAACGCAACCCAGGGATCTGGCGGACTGCTGAAACCGCCATGCCGCCGGCCGCGGCCGGGTCCTTTCCCCCGAATGTCATGCCCGAAGAAATCCTGTCCGACCGCCCGGATCGCCTTCGGGCCGTTCTGGTCAGCGCCTGCAACCCGCTCCGATCCTATGCCGACACCCAGGCTTTTGAAAAGGCGTTCGATAGGCTGGATCTTCTGGTAGTCAACGACATGGTCATGAGCGAAACCGCGCGACGGGCCCATTATGTGCTGCCCTGCCGATCCTACTATGAATCCTGGGACGGCACTTTTTTCCCCTGGACCTTTCCGGATGTTTATTTTCAGTTGCGAAGACCCGTGGTCAAACCGCCGGAACATTGTTTGGAAGCCTCGCAGATTTTTACGCTGCTGGCAGACCGGCTGGGTCTGATACCGGATATCCCGGATCATATTCAGAAAGCCGCTGAAGGCCATCGCCTCACCTTTGGCATGCATTTAATGGAATGGGGCGGCCAAACACCGGAGGTACAGAGCCGGATGCCGTTTGTGCTGGCAAAAACCCTGGGCCGTGTGTGGGACAGCGCCGCGCTGGCCGCTTCGTGGGGGATGCTGATGACCGCCCCGAAAACCTTTCGAAAAAATGCGGCCAGAGCCGGCTTTCAAACCGGTCTGGATCAGGGAGACCGGATATTTCAGGCCCTTTTGGATACCCCTCAGGGACTGTGGGTCGGAAAAGCCGATATCGCGGACAACTGGCCGGCCATTCGCACGCCATCCGGAAAAATCGAGGTTTTCATTTCCGAACTGGCAGAACAGGCCAAAAAACTGAATGCGGTCAGCGAAGCTGAAGGCCTGAAAATGCCGGCCGATTTTCCATTCATCCTGAATGCCGGAAGGCACATGGACACCAACATGAACACCTTGATGCGAAACCCGGAATGGAACAAAGGGAAACGGGCCTGCACGGTTGCACTCAGCCCACTTGACGCCGAAACGCTCGGACTGACAGACGGCCAGCCGGTCAGGGTCGTCACGGAAGCCGGCAACGCGGTCGGCGAACTCCAGGTAAGCGCCCAGGTTCGGTCAGGAATGGTTCTGATTCCGCATGGATTCGGACTGATCTATGACAATTCCGTTTACGGCATCAACGTCAATCATCTAACCAAAAATACGCACCGCGATCCGCTGGGAACTCCCATCCACCGGTTTGTGCCCTGCCGGATCGAAAGCATTTGAATACGAAGGCAATACAGAAAATGGAAAATAGCGAACATTACAGAAAACTGGAAAACATGATGCATTCCGCTCCGTTTGTGAAATTGACCGGTGCCACGGTTGTTGTGAAAAACGGTGAGGCACTAATCACTCTGCCGGTAAGACAAGATTTCTATCACGCAGCGGAAGCCATGCATGGTGCATTATACTTTCTCGCATTGGACAATGCCGCGTTTTTTGCTGTTAATTCTTTAGTTGAAGATGTTTTTGTATTAACTACCAGTTTTACAACATATATAACCCGGCCAGTATCATCTGGCGTTGTAAAATCAATCGGCAAAGTTGTTTATAGGAATCGCTCCCAGTTCATCGCTGAATCAATTTTGTATGATTCAAATCACGAAGAGATTGCAAGAGCTAATGGCGTTTTTGTAAGAAGTAAAATACCTTTAATGGATAAAATTGGTTATAAATAATGCCGTTGTTCCGGCCAAACCCAAAAGAATTATCCGGCCGAGCGAAGTGAATAGAACATAAAAAGCCGAGCTTTCGCTCCCAATCAGGTTCAAAATATTATTTAAGAAGCCCGGTTAAATCATGAATTATTTCTCCAAATCGGAAAGCCTTTTTTGAGCATCCTTGGCAAAAGTGCTGTTGGGATATTTTTGAATGATTTCCTGGTACAACTGCCGGGCATGCTCTGGATTATGCTGTTTTTCCTCAAGAAGCGCCGTATCCATTAGATCCTTGGCCTTATCCCCGGAGCAACCTGAAACGGAAACTGATAACAGGATCATGAGTGACAGAATGAACAGCTTCATACGAATTCCCCTTTTCGATTCAATGGTGTTATGGATTCCGATTCTCCTTGTTTGATACTGGCAAATGCCATACAGAAAGAACTGTGCCAAGGAATTACCGCCGGCACGGACATCATGCACTATATGATGTCCGTCTCAGGCATGGATACCACGCTTGAAGGTATTCGACAAATCCTTCTGGATGAGACCTCCAGCGAAAGCGCCTCTCTCTTTGAGCTTATTCTGTTTCCGGATGAAGGGTTTCAAATCTCCATCGAGGCGCTCGTCGAAAGCTTCAATTACAGCAGCGCTGATGAAAAAACGATCTGCAACCTGCTGATGTCCCGGAAACTGAAGACGGTTTTTCATTTTCCGGGCCTCGGAAGCGCACCTGTCACGATTCCTCCTGAAACCATTCAACCCGTTATCAGCAGACTGAATATTACGCGAAAAACAGATCCCCGAATTATTGAAGCACTGAACCGTTTTTCTGTAGAACCCCTTCGCACGCAGTGCAAGATCAGGCTGAGGAATTGCAGATGGATTCAAAACGAAGTGCATATCCGGCTGCTGCGGGAAGTGTTTGAAATGCTCATCCCTCAGACTGGCAATTTTCTCGCATATCTGGATGTTATCCTCGATTTTCTCGCCAATCCCCACCCGGAATCCGATATGAAGCAGGCTCTGGAATCCGAAAAAGAGCGGCTCATTCATCTCCTGGATATAGCGGACAGACAGGATCATCTATTAAAGACATCGCCAATGGAAACCATCATGCTTCAGGGCGTCCGGATCATATCGATCGACAGGGAGGAAATCATCAACCGAATCCACATTCTGGATCAGGTCCGCAGGAACGTTATGGGAAACCAGCCTTAGGGATCGCCCTACGATGCGACAAGGAACAACTGAATGTACCGGGGATTCAGATTCGCTTCCGAAACCCCACCCAGATCGGCTTCCAGTTCCGCGAAAAGGCGCTCCATTTCCGGTCCGGAGCGTTCGGTCAGCTCACTGGATGTCCATCCTGTTTTTTCAGACAGCCAACGCAAAAAAGATGATTTCATCACTTTCCGGATTCTTACGGGCTTTGCAGGTTCAGTTTTTCCAGCTTTTCCAAAGAGTCCCCGAAAAAACAGGATAAAGCTGTCCATTGGAATGGGGACGTTTTCCGGGGAAAGGCCGATATGGCACTGTGCCCAGCGGGTCAGGATAAGACTTTTATAGGAAAGGCTCTGTCTGGAAGGGACGGACTGCAAAAAGAGGGTCAGATCATCCGTCATTGCCCCAAGGATCTGGTCAAATCGGATAATCTGATTCAAAAGAATTTGGGTTGCCTGGATATCCTCAAGTGACCGAAATTCCCTGTAGAGAACACCCGTTTGATAATTATCGAAAAACAAGGGCTTTTTAATCAACAGGCCACCCAAAACGCCGAGCCACGCCTCTCCCCAAAAACCCAGCGGTAATTTTTTAGCCATGAACCAGCTTTGTTTCACCCATCCCTGAGCCTGCCATTTCAGTTCCAGGGCTGCGCCATACCCCACGCGAAAAATCCCCGACAATAACCGGGAGCGGATCAGGGAAGCGCTCCGAACCACATCCAGGGGCGTTTCCGACATGCGCTCCAGGCCGATAGACAGATATCCAACGGCTTTTTTGACAACTTCTTCAATATCCGCTTTGGATGCAACCTGTTTTTGATCAGCCACCACCAGTTGATTGATTAAAGATGCCAGCTCCGTCTGGATCTCCGGAAGCATGCGATCCTGTTCCAGGGCTTTTAAAGATCGAACGAATAGATTGTCAGCATCCAACATACCGGAGGCATAGGCCGGAACCGGAAGATACGGCTCCCCGGTTCTTTTTTTGAAAATGATCCGTCGGGGAATTGCATCCGGCTTCAATGGTTGATACACCCCGATGGCCTCATCAAAAGGAAGAAACCCTTTTTCTGCCATCCGGATATTCCGGATTCGCCAGGCTTCTTCTTCCGTTTCATTCGAAAGAATTGTCCGGGTTTCCAGCATCACGTTCTGATACTGAATCGGATCCTCTGAATAGAGTTTTTCCAGAAACCGGGTAATAAACGTATAGCGTTCCTCATCCGTATCCGATGCATCGATTTCTTCTTCAGAGGCTGTCATATCAAAGGATTCCGGCAGAAATCGAAAATACGCCATGTGATCTATCGTCATAAACGCATCCGGAATATCCGCGGGTTCTTCATCCGGTTCCAGAATCCGTATCTGGATGTTTCTGAAAAGATACCATTCGATGAATTCGGTTTCTTCGTTTTGAAACCACCGGAGAAAGCGATCGGGATCTGCCAGATATCTCAGATTCAGCCACCGGGTAAGAGAACGGTTTTTGATCCGATCGCCTTTCCAGGTCGACATGTCCAGCATAAAATCCCATTGTGCATTCGAAGCCAGCGCCAGAAGCGGCAGACAGTCCTCAGGCCCGATATCCTGAACCAGAAAAAACAGATCCGTTTCCGGGATGGAATGGACCAGGGCTGCCGGCTGCCGAGCATTCAGGATGGCATCCATGGCCTTTTCCGCCGGAAGCGCCAACACTGTCCTGCGGAGTTCGCCCAATTCGGCAATGACCTGCTGAATGGACCCCGCAGATGTTTTTTTCGGGTGATTCATCGTTGTATCCAGTCATGAAGAAGAATTGAAAAAACTGCAATCGCAAAGTAGAAAGAGGGTTATGAAGCCATGAGTATTTCGATTTCTTCGGCTTCTACCGGGATGTCTTGCATCAGATCCACCGGACCATCAGCGGTGATCACGATATCATTTTCAATCCGTACGCCAAGACCTTCTTCCTGAATATAGATTCCCGGCTCAACGGTAAACACCATTCCAGGCTCGAAGATGCGGTGCCGGTTTCCATAATCATGGACGTTCAGGCCAAGATGGTGAGATGTCCCGTGCATGAAAAACTTCTTGTAGGCCGGTGTATTTACAGGCTGGTTTTCAATGTCGGTTAACGTCAGAAGTCCCAGATCAACCAGTTCCTTTTCCATCACAAAGCCCACTGCCTTGTGATACTCAGCCAGCGTGTTGCCCGGAATCAGCATGGCTATGGCGGCTCTCTTTACCCGCAGGACCGCATTATAGACAGCCTTTTGCCGCGGGCTGAATCTGCCGTTGACCGGAACCGTCCGCGTCAGGTCGGATGCATAGCCCGCGAATTCAGCCCCAAAGTCCATCAGCAGCAGGTCCCCGTTCTGGCACTGCCGGTCATTGTTTTCATAGTGAAGAATGCAGGTGCTCGCCCCCGAGGCAATGATGGACGGATAGGCCGGCCCCCGGGACCGGTTCATCAAAAATTCGTGGATGATTTCAGCTTCGACCTCAAATTCCCAGACCCCGGGCCGAATAAAGGACAATAGCCGGCGAAACGCTTTTTCGGTAATCTGGCAGGCTTTTTGAATCAGCTCTATCTCGATCCGCGATTTAACGGCCCGAAGCGCATGCATGATGGGCGCCAGCCGTTCATAGTGATGGAGGGGATACTTGGCCATGCATTTCTTCAAAAACCGCAGGTCCCGCGTTTCCACGACGACTTCCGCCCGCAGGTGCTCGTTGGTGTTCAAATAGATCGCTTCGGATTCGATGACCAGGGTCCGGAACACGGCTTCAAATTCCCGGTTCCAGTAAACGGTTTGAATGCCGGATATGGCGCTTGCCTGCGCCTGGGTATATTTTGGCCCTTCCCAGATCGCGATGAGTTCGCTGGTCTCACGGACAAACAGGATTTCCCGGTGTTTTTCCTCCTGGGCGTCCGGACATATCACCAGGATCGTTTCCTCCTGGTCAATGCCGCATAGGTAAAATATATCGGAGTGCTGAACAAAAGTCAGCCTTCCGTCGGCGCTGGTCGGCATCACGTCGTTGGAAAGAAACACGGAAACGGAATTGGGCTTGAGCCGCGCTTTCAGGTGCTTGCGGTGTTCAACAAACAGGGAGGGTTCAATGGGAAGATATCTCATTGGCCACGACCTACACCAGCTGGCAGGAATCGGTATCCGCCGCTTTCTTGTTTTCCACATAATGGGCCGCGGCAAGGGCGGCCGTACAGCCATCCGATGCAGCGATCACAATCTGCCGAGCATATTTCTGACGAAGATCTCCGATCACATAAAGACCGGGAATATTGGTTTCGCATTTTTCATCGGTGACCACATACCCGTTGGAATTCATATGAATCCCCGAAGGAACAAGCTGGTTATTGGGACTAAAGCCAACAAAGATAAACACCCCGTCTGTTGTCAGCTCTTGATGCTGGCCGGTTTTGACATTCTTCAATTCGATGGAAGAAACGCCCTGCTCATTGGCTTTGATGGCCAAGGGAATGGAATTCCAGATCATCTCGATCTTGCATTCCGCTTTGATCCGCTGCTGCAGAATCTTGCTGGCCCGAAGCGCGTCCCGGCGGTGAACCATGTAGACCTGTTTGGCCAGTTTGGCCAGATATAGCGATTCTTCGGCAGCGCTGTCTCCGCCGCCGATCACCACAACGGTTTTGTTTCTGAAGAAAAACCCGTCACAGACCGCGCAGTAGGATACCCCCTGACCATAATATTCGGCTTCTCCGGGAATATTCAGCTTGTGGGAGCTGCCGCCGGTTCCAAGGATCACGGCATAAGCTTTCAGGACAGAACCGTCATCCAGATGCACCGAATGATATTCCAGCCCCGGCTCAACTTCCTTGACTTCCGAGAAAACCATTTCAAGTCCATAAGACAGCGCGTGCTGGTGAAACTGCATGGATAAATCGGGACCGCCGATCCGCTCGATTCCCGGATAATTTTCGATTTCTCCGGACAGGGTCATCTGGCCGCCGGGTGCGCCTTTTTCGATCAATACGGTTTTAAGGGCTGCCCGCATGGCGTAAATCCCGGCGGAAAAGCCTCCCGGCCCGCCGCCAACGATAATCAGATCATAAATTTCACTTGTTGACACAACGATCTCCTTCATTTGAGCTTTCATCGTCCTTTTCAGCCGGTCCCCGGCAGACCTGACAACGGTCTTCCCCGCACATCTGGCAGGAAAAACAGTCCCGGCAGGGATGCTTCCTGGATCTTTCGGGATTAAAAACCGGCACAAAAATCTTGCCCGGCAATCCGGGGTGGCTGACAAACGGCATGGCGCGTTCCTTTTTTTCATCCTGCGACCTGCAACTGCCGCAGTTTTCAGGCCTTAATCCTCTGGGTTTCCATTCTAATTCGACATCATGGGCATTTTGCTCTGCGTCTGAGTATATCCTTCAGGGACTGAAAAAAGAGATTTATCCAGCGACTTTTTCTCGATTTTTTTCAGGGTAGTGGTTGAGGTGCCTTTCATGATATTCATGACCATCTGAACCGGAAATCCATCCAGTTGGCCCATCATTCCGGCGATGTTCATCTGCTTCATCATGGGATTTTCATCAAATACAGAGGCGACTTTTTTCCCGATCTCCTTGATCTCTTCATACCCCTTGACATCTTTTGACAGCCAGTAATCACTGTTCATCATCATGCCGGAAACCATGTATTTCTGACAGTTATAGCCGGCAATCTGCCGGGTTTCCTGGGTGGGCGTCACCTGAATATTGCCCATCATGTTTTTCATCATCTGCTGCATCTGGCCTTTATCGCCTTTCATTTCTGGCGGCTTCCCCATTTCCGCCAGATTGATCTGCTGATAAGTCTTGGCTTGCGGATTAATATGATACATGATTTTGGTATCGAAATTCATGATGGTAATCTGCCCTTCCTGTTCGGTTCGGGAGGCATATGCAGTCAGATAAGTTTTAATGACCCTGGTTTCATCCGGCCGTCCCGGCATTCCCTTGGTTTCCTGATCCGATTCCCAGTAAAGGTCCGCCATGGCGGCAGATGATGTTATCATACCCAGAATAATCGAAAACAACAAAAACTTTAGCACCAAGCCGACTTTTTTCATGTAACGCCTCCTGTGTGGGTTCTTTTTTGTCAATATACATACAAAATAATCAATCGTTTAACAAATACTATACCGGCATGGACTTATCAATGAAAAGTGAAGATTTCGCCGGGCAGGGTGGCACAGACCCTAATAAACATTAAAAAAATATATGCCTTACCATACCCGTGTGATAATATATTATTTTTGTATTTTTTAACAAAACAAAAACGGATTAGACTGTCTCCAGTCAGAATATAAAGATTTTTTTCGGTATTACCACCCATTTGTCCAGATATGGAGGTAAAGAGTGAAAACGTACCAGGTTAAGGATTTGATGATCCCGCTGACGGAATACGCCACAGTGGACGAGGACGCCACGCTGTTTGATGCGGTCATGGCGCTTGAAAAGGCCCAGCTTGCCTTTGACCACAGCCGGTATCATCACCGGGCAATCCTGATCCTCAATAAAGAGGGGAAGGTCGTCGGAAAGCTCAGTCAGATCGATGTTCTTCGAGCTCTGGAGCCCAAATACGCCGAGATGCAGGGCAGCGACGGCCTTGCCAGCTATGGATTCAGCAAGAAATTTATGAAATCCATGCTCATTCAATATCACCTCTGGGAAAGTCCTCTGAAAGACATTTGCCGCAAGGCCGGCGAAAAGCGGGTTAAGGATTTTATGTACGCCCCCACGGAAGGCGAATATGTCTCGGTGGAAGCCACGCTGGATGAGGCCATTCATCAGCTGGTTCTAGGGCAGCATCAGTCGCTTCTGGTGACGATAGACAATGAAATCGTCGGCATCTTAAGACTTACCGATGTGTTTGCCGCTGTTTTCCATGTCATGAAACAATGCAGCATATAAAGCCACCTGCGGCGCTTAAGTACAAAGTCGAGCGCACCAAAGGGAGTTGTCCGATCCAATGGATTCTGACTTCTGACTCATGACTTCTTTCAATTAAAAGGTAACGGAAATGAAACAGATTGAAAATCTCATTGCAAGAATAGCTCAGCGGATCAACATCAACCTAAGAGAACTGAATTTCGACCTGGCTCCCTATATTAAGAACGTGCTTCCGCTTGGCCAGCTAGCCAAATTCTACGCCTTTTACGGCATTACCCCGCACCATCCTCTGAATTTTCACTTCAGCCATTCCAACCTGGCCGGCAGCTATTTTCTGGGAAAATGCCGGGTGGATCACTCAGTGTTGTATAAAAGCGACATTCGCGGAGATGAGCTGAAGCGGAAAAACGATGTGTTTTCCTTTGGAACCCACAAAATTCCCGTTTATGAAGATGAATGCATTCAGATCCGGGACAGCTTTCTCATTAAAACCCTTGTTCACAACTATTCCCACGACCCGGAAAGCCTGGAAACTTTTTTCATTCATGACACCATGTCCATGCATTATGCCAATATTCACGGGTCTCCGACCGAAGGCTGTTTTCTGGGAACCTTCAGCACCGTTGATCTGACAACTGCTCACGACTGCGTGATCGGACGGTTTTCCTATGTTCAGGTTGGAGAAATATCCCATATTCATGTCGAACCCGGAACCATCTGGATCAAAAAAGACAAGGTCTTCAATTTTCTTTACCGATATCCACGTCAGGCTCTGGATTGGTATGTCAATTTCAAACTCGGCGAGGGCCCTCCTCGTGGCATTATCATGGATTTTGTTCAAGAAAGAAAACCGGATTTTAAACGTGTTTTTGATGAGATTCATTTGGAATTGCCCATATCCATCCCCTCAGGAGCTTCCGTGGATCGATTCGCCGTTATCAAGAAAAAAACCCGAATCAGTGAAAACGTATTGGTCGCCCAGCGCGCCTACATTCAAAATTCTTTTCTGGGCAAAGGCGCCAATGCCCAGGAAAACTGTTATATTGTAAACTCTCACCTTGATGGTTACGATGTAACTGCTCATGGGGCAAAAATCATTGAAGCCCGACTGGGGAAGAAAGTTTTTGTCGGGTTTAATTCCTTTCTGAGGGGAACTCCGGAATACCCGCTGACTATCGGTGAAGAAAGCATTGTGATGCCGCATACCATTATTGATCTGGTAGAGCCGATTTCCATTCCTTCCGGTCATCTGGTCTGGGGCTATATCAGCAATTCAAATGATTTAAAAAGTCACAGTCTCCCGCTGGAAGAATTTTCCAAAATCAAGGATGGTCTGGTGATGGGAGAACTTCTGTTTGAAGGTGACGGAGAACAGTTTGTGGAAGGATTTCAACATCGTATTGAACATATTCTGGAAGCCAACGGCGCCTATTTTGATGGCAGACACAACCGGGGACATGCCCAGCAGAATCAGAACATTTCCTTTAACACCATTCAGCCCTACCCTGACGGCGAGCTTGAGGGACTGTATCCGACCATTGCGATACTCCCCTAAAAGGGATAGCGTTCATCGATGAATAAATCCCTTCGTTTTCAGACTGTTATTATGTTTTTACTTCATGTTTTTCTGCTTTTATTGCTGCTATGGGCTGCAGCTGTTCCCTTGGAGCAAATCCAACAATATGCTGCTGACAATATGGGTGAGATAGGAGACAGGGTTGCCTTTCAGGGAAACCTTGTTCAGGTTGAAACCCTGATATGGAGCGCGATCGTTTTCACCGTCATGATTGGATTTGTCATCCCTTGGATGATCTCCTGCTGGATTCTAAATCCCATTCTTTCTATTCAAAATACCATCCGTCAGGCCAATCTGGGAGATCTGGACGCACGGGTTCAGGTTCACTCCGGGAAAGAATTTGAAGCGCTGGCAAATGAATTCAATCGCATGATGGAACTTAGAAAACTGGAACAAGATCGATTGCTGGGCCTCAACCACATGCTGTCCACCATCTCCGCCTGTCGTCATGTTCTGATCCAAGAAACCGATGAAAAGCGATTGATTCTGAAAATTCGCCAAATTCTTGTCGACATCGGCGCATACCGAATGGCGTGGATAGGCTATGCGGAAGATGACGCACACAAAACCTCAACTCCGGCAGCGCTGGTCGGATATCAGAACGGAAATCCGAATGCCGTTTCTGCATCCTTGACGGATACGACGTGCAGCCCGGCAGCCAGAGCCATTCGAAACAGGCATTCAGCCATCATCAGTGATGTTTTTGGTGATCCTCTGTTTGCCCCTTTGCAGGCTGAAGCAACTCGGCATGGATACACTTCCATTATTGCACTGCCGATTTCAGCAAATCAGCAGATTCTGGGTGTCCTCACCCTATATGCCGAAAAACCCGACGCGTTTGGAACAGAGGAGGTTCGGCTTTTGACGGAACTGGCCGATGACCTGGCATATAGCATCAATGCCATCCGATGCACGGGCAAGTCGAAAGCCCATCACCAACCGCAATCCTGAAGAATCGAAATTGTAACGAATCAGGCAGCCATAATTTTCGGATTCTGACTTCTGGGAGCTAAAAATATTACTCCACATCTTATTTTGTTTCTTGACAAAAATGCATTATTCGGGTTTAAGGCAGTTCATGTCAGAATGGATTGCCATCATCATACTCGGAATCATAGAGGGAATCACCGAATTTCTGCCGATTTCATCGACAGCCCACTTGCTCATCGCTGAACACTGGCTGCCCCGTCAGAGCGACCTCTTCAACATTGTTATTCAGAGCGGCGCGGTAATAGCTGTTCTGCCGCTCTTTCCCGAGCGCCTGCATCAATTTGCATTTCAGTGGCGTCAGAAGTCCACCCAGGATTATGCGTTCAAGATTCTGACCGCGTTCGTCATCACCGGCGGCGGCGGTCTCCTGTTAGTCAAGGCTGGGTTCAAACTGCCGGAAGAACTGTGGCCAATTGCCTGGGCGATGCTTTTAGGCGGAATCGGATTTTTACTCATTGAGAAATGGCTTCACGGAAAGAGTCCGAAGGGCTCGGTTACCTGGTCGGTCGCGGTGCTTGTGGGCATCGGCCAACTGCTGGCCGCGGTGTTTCCAGGCGCATCCCGTTCAGGCGTAACCATCCTGCTGATGCTGATGATGGGCCTGAACCGTCCGATTGCCACGGAGTTTTCCTTTCTTGTCGGCATTCCGACAATGCTGGCTGCCGGCGGACTCAAGATTTTTCAAGCGCTACACCACTTACAGCCTGGAGCTGCTCATGAAAATTGGAGTCTGGTACTGCTCGGATTCATCGTGTCATCGCTGGTTTCATTCATTACGGTCAAGTGGCTGCTGAACTATATTCAAACGCATACCTTCATCGTCTTTGGCTGGTATCGCATGGCACTCGCGGCAGGGATTTTCAGCCTGCTTCTACTATCCTGACAAATCCCCCGAACCAGTCCCAGAAGCATTTTACCTGTCCAATTGGAGATCTACCGGTTTATTCCCGGCTTCTTATGAAGGAGTAGTCGTGCCGCCGTTTGCGCCAATTGCACATCGTGGTGGGCCGCGCCGGAAAGTGGTTTCATCCAGGAATTGATCCCATATAAAAATCTTGCGAAGGACTGAGCCGTAGCGTAGTATGATTAAATAGAATAGTGTTTAGCCTCGGCCAGCACGCCCTGTGCGAGAATCGAAACTGCGTCAGCCACGCTTTACGTTTTGTTTGTTTCGCGCTCAGCGGATACTCATGATAAATTGAGGAGGTGAGCATGAGTGAAAATCTTTCCCAGGAATTGCTTCGCCAACTCGCCGCTCGCTGGTCCCCTTCCCAGGACAAAGATCATCGTTTCAGGATTTACAGAGATACCAGTGATTTTTTCCGTATCGAATATGGTGACATCGTGATTCTCAACGACACGCCATATCTGGTCCGCCATAATGCCAAAGAAGGGCGTTTCGGCCTTGACGATGAGGTTAAATTTTGGGTCAAACGCGCCATTGACCTGACCTCAGGGGAAACAAAAATCATCAAACTGGTTTTCTACGAAAACTTTATTGCCCGGATCGGCGACATTGAATTTGAATGTTTCCGCAGCCCTCGAAAAGAGGCCCGGATTCTTAATTTGATTGGCAGTCACGCCAATTTCATGCACGGTTTTTCGGTTCGGGATGATCCGGGTAATGTCGTTAGAATTCTTGATTTCATCTACGGGAAAACCATTGCCGCCCATGTCCGGGACCTGGCATCCCGGATAGATCATGAAACCTATTTCTATCTGCATTTTCCCGAGATTCTGGACAATTATATCGAGTGCGTGGAAGCCATCCGTTTTCTGCATGAGCGAGGCGAAAAGCACGGCGATATCCGCAGGGATCACATTCTGATGGACCGGGATACCGGACGGTGTCGCTGGATTGATTTCGATTACAATTTCCGTCACAGGGAAAACATATATGGCTATGATTTGTTCGGTCTGGGCAATGTTTTCATGTATCTGGTCGGCATGGGCGACGTGCTGATTCAGGACATCAAAATGGCGAATCATCCGGCAATAAACGGGTTGAGCGATGACGATACCAATATCGTGTTCAATAACCGGATCGCCAATCTCATCAAGATCTACCCCTACATTCCGGAAAACTTGAATCGGATACTGATGCATTTTTCAAGGGGCGCAAATGTGTTTTATGATCACACCGTGCAACTGCTTGATGATTTAAACGAATTTAAATCCAGTTTTTCCAACCGGGAGATCGGGAATGAACCCTGAAATGAATCGAAACATTTTGATCGCTGTGGACGCGTCTGAGAATTCCCGACGTGCCGTTCAGTACGTGGCAGGTATGTTGGGGGGCATGAAAGGGTTTAAGGCAACCGTGCTTCATGTGATCCGGGAGCCGGAAGAAGACGAGTTTCCTGTCGAAGGGGAAAAAGAAAAATGGTATCCCGCGCACCGGCAGCACGTGGATCGGATGTTGGAGGAATACCGCAGGATGCTGATAGACGCTGGATTTGCCCCCGAGGATGTCTCAACCCGATCGACACTTCGTTATTGTCCCTCAATGGCAGAATGTATTCTTGCAGAGCAGGATTTGCTGAAATATGCAACGCTTGTGGTGGGCAGAAAGGGACTTTCCCATAAAGAAGAATTTCTGTTCGGCAGCATTTCCGGCAAGATCGTCCGAACCGCCCGCAACTGCACGGTGTGGGTCGTGGAATGATTGGAACCGAAACCAACCTCAAATATCGTGATCGCCACATCAATTTTGGATGATTATTACAGATGATTCCTCGGAAACTAATATGCCTGGGGGTAGTATTTGATACCTACCCCGAACGCTACGGATGTTTCACCAGGAAGTTCCCTGCACCATTTTACCTCTCCAATTCTTATGCTCGGCAAGATCTCAAGATCACTGTTGCAGGAACTATTCAACGTGCAATACGCTACCCTGAATATGATTGCTGATCCCAGAAAGAAGGCTTCGTCGGATATAATCGACATGCCATTTATGCAATGATTCACCAATTGCGCTTTAATGGAATGTTGTGAATCAAAAAAAGAGATATGAACAGGAATCGGAATTTTACAGGCAATCCGTTTGTCACTTCTTTTATCATCGGGAGCAGTCATTTTTTACCCTCCTTGTGTCATGCGAAAAGGCTGGGAGGAAAGCAATTGACACCCCGATTGCCCGATAAACCACGTTTTGACAAGAACCTTACGCAGTACTTTCATCTCTTCTCCCACCCTTCTCTGTTATGAACCGATCCCTCGGTTCTTTGACGCAATAGTCGCGCCATTGGCAATCCAGACGATCGCAGTATCCGCCTGCAGTACCGAAACAATCCGGATTCCCCTCTATGCGCTGAATGCTCTTAATGAGGTGTGATAAATCCGGCGATTGACCACCTGATCCACGATTTTTTCTATCCATCGCTGTCTACCCCAGGATTATTCACTGCTAATATTCCCTGATCAAGCGCTTAGCGGATGACCAGAACCGAACACGGCGCATAGGTCACCACCTTGACCGCAACGCTGCCGACAAGCAGCCTCTCCAGCCCAGTTCGACTTTTGTGCCCCATAACGATCATTTCAATGTTGTTTCGCTCGGCGTAACTTACGATATTGTCTGCGGGAGAATATCCGGCTTCAGTGACAGTTCTGACAAAAACATTCGCCTTTTCAGCAATTGCCTTTCCCCGAGCGACAATTTCTTCAGCCTGTTGCGCCAGCGATTCCCGCAATTCCAGTGAAGGCACTTCCACTTCCAACAAATCGGAATACGCCGAATAAACTGTCAGTTCGGCATCTTCCTTTTTGGCCATATCCACTGCTTTCCTTAATGCCTTGAAAGCAAAGTCCGAGTTGTCCAAAGCTGCCAGGATTTTCATATCACACCTCCGTTGATTGGGGTTAGAAGGTTTTCATACACAAACGGGATGCGCAATTATTCGATAATATTTAGATTTATTGCATTTGTAGGCCCAATTCCGAGACTGGTAAAAACCGAGTCAACAGCCTGTCAGGAAAAAAATCAGGAAGCAGGCAGTTGTGACTATTACCGTTTCAAGTCGTTTTGTCCATAGAGGATGGACTTCATTTTTTCTGAGGGATTCTACCAGCCGTGAGTTTTTCCCATTTGCTTGCGGGAAATTGGATGCGGGAATAAAGGGAAATTATGCTTTCCAGAGGTCAATGTCGATCAGGCCGATCCTGGCGGCATACCGCGCCAGATCAATGGCACTGTGCAGTTCGAGTTTTCGCATGATACTGGAGCGATGATTCTCTGCTGTTTTGGGACTGATGAAAAGTTTATCAGCGATCTGTTTTGAGGACAGCCCTTCAGCCAGCATCACCAGAACTTCCTGCTCCCGAAGGGTCAGGGCGTCATACCCTGAAGGATTCACAACCGCATTCTTCGGAGGCAAGGCAGCAAGTTTTTTTACCACCTGATGGGCAATCGAAGGGTCCATATAGTAATCACCCTTCAGGACATGATCGATTCCCTGCAGCAGCATCTCCGAGGCTGATTCCTTTACCAGATAGCCGGTAGCGCCGGACTGAAACGCCTTGACAATATAATCGATTTTGGAATGCATACTGACGACCATCAGGCGGATTATAGGCGAAAAATGATAAATATCCCGTATCAGTTCAATACCACTCTGGTCAGGAAGGGATAAATCAATCAAAATCAGATCCGGCTTGAGCTCCCGGGCCAGTTGAAGTCCCTGACCTGCAGTGCCAGCCTCCCCAACCACTTCATATCTGATGTTTCGCGCGATGATTGACTTGATTCCTTCCCGGAAAAGCGGATGGTCATCAATAAGCAGGATATGCACTTTCGGCGCCATTTTTTTCTCCTGAAACAGACCTGGAGATATTGGAAATGTAAAACATTTTATCTTCGTATTCATTTCAAGGGGATCTGTCAATACAAAAAAAGGCATTCATGTTTTCACATGAATGCCTTTAATCATAAATGGTATTCCGGTTAAAAACGAATAGCTTGACTCAATTCGTGTTATTCCGACAGCCTGAACGCATCCAGGACGTCATTCTCACAAGATGACTTTGGCGATGCTGTTCTGAGTTCCGAAACAGTTCGGACACGCCCTTATGTTTTCAGGGTCCTGCATCCATTCGCCATCCACCCAAAACTTGTATTCTTTGTTTCCCGGTGAAAGCATCTTAGCCTTTGTCCATGTTCCGTTTTCATTTCTTTGCATCGGATCTGCGTCAGGATTCCAGTTGTTAAATTCTCCAACCAGAGATACTTTTTTTGCCTCGACTGCTTCAAATGCAAACCGGATCTGTTTGGTTTTCTGTTTCGAGCTGATTTTCCGCATGAGAATCCTCCTTTAATGATACCAGCGGGTTTGCCCTGCAAACACGCACTGGACGACAAAACTATCCACAATCTGATGGCTGGCGCACCCGTAGTACATGGATCACATATAATTATTCTGACCTTATTGATGTTTCTTGTCCATAGGGGATGGGCTTCAATTTGTCTGAGGGAATCTACCAGCCGGGAGTTTCCCCTATTTGTCCTACAGGGGGTTTGATACGGAATTTTTGTTTTACAGGCTTGTCGGATTCTCCTACAAAGGGATTTTGATAAATATCTGGGTGCCTTTCATCGGTTGAGACTGAATTGTCATCTGGCCCTGAAGCAAGTTGACCCGTTCATGCATGCTGCGAATGCCCATCCGTTTTGCAGCGGCGGATAAAAGCTCCTGAGCTCTAACATCAAACCCCCTGCCATTGTCCTCAATGCGAAGAATGATGTTCGGGGATGATCCCAGCAGCAGGATGGTCGCATGGTCGGCGTCCGCATGTTTACGAATATTGTTCATGCCTTCTTGAATCAACCGGTAAATATGGATTTGCACATTTGCATCCAAATCTAATACAGACATGCCGGCCGATTGAAAATCCACTTGTACTTTTCCGTTTTCAGAAGCCTCCTCACAATAGATTTCAAGCGCCTTCACCAGCCCCATTTCATCCAGACCGGGAAGGCGCAAGTCATAGGACAGATTCCTGACAGCCGTTATGGTCTGAAAAAGCAGACGGGAAGATGCTGCCAATTTCTCCCGAAGCTCGGGGGATGTCATGGATGGATCGTTATAAATCGTATCGCAGTTGATTTTCAGCACGGAAAGGTTCTGGGCGATACTGTCATGCAGTTCACACGAGATCAGATGTCGTTCTTTTTCCTGGGCTTGTATCAGCAAATGAGAAAGTTCGTGTATCCTTTCTTCGGCCTGTTTGTGCCGGGTAATGTCGCTGACAAACCCTTCAATCGCAACCACTTCATCGTTTTCATGGACAGGCTGGATGCTGTAGGCATGGTATCCGATAGCGCCGCTTTTTAGTTGTCTCCGGGATTCTCCCTTCAAGGTTTCACCGGATATCCCCCTGAAAAATACTTCGCGTGCCTGTGCCTCAAATTCCAAAGGTTGAGTCATTTCAAAGTGCGTACCGATGATTTCATCGGATGAATATCCGTGCATTTTTTCCCATTCAGGATTGACATACTGCCACAATCCATCTTTTCCGACGCGATAATAGCCAAAAGGCGCATTCTCGATGATTTGCCTGAATCTGGCCTCGCTTTCCCTTAACGCCTGCTCTGCTTTCCACTGTAACGTCATATCCCTTGCAATCTGGATAAAACCTGATATTTTCCCTTGTTCATCCATGAGAGGCGCACTAAAGACATCCCAATATCCGGCATTCGGTTTTTCTCCCGTCCGCAGGACGGCGCTTTCGACTTGACGTGTTTGTCGCACTTTCACCGACGGACAATCGTCACAAATCGTATTTCGATGGTGAAATGTGCGATAACAGAACTGGCCGATGATATGCTCCATCGAAACATGAAACTCCTGGAGAACTGCTTTATTGACCCATATCAATTTCATCTCATTATCAATATAATGGATCAGATCCGAAGTAGCGTCAAGAATCGTCCGTTTCTGAGCCTCGCTCTTAAAAAGCGCATCCGCGGCTAGTTGACGTTCGGTAACATCAAAGAGAAAATTCAGCGTGGCGGGAAAACCCTTCCAGGTGATCAAAACGCCTTTGTTTTCGATCCACTTTGTTTCGCCGTCCTTGGTGAGAATCCTCAGCAAATACGTTTCGGGAACTTCTTCGCCGTTAAGCCTTCGCACATGGGATGACATTACCATTGCCCGATCATCCGGATGCACTATTTCAAAAAATGATTTGGAGGTTAATTCCTGTTCTGAATAACCAGACATGGACAGAGCCTGAGGATTAACCAGTTTAAGAAACCTGTCCTGGGTCACCACGATACCAATCGGCGCGATATTTACCAGCAGGCGGTATTTCTTTTCGCTCTCGACCAGCGCATCCAGAACCTCATCATTCAGTGTAATGCTCCGCGCAAAAACAGCGACTTTCTCCACATCTCCTTTAACACTCAGGATCGGCTGAAGGGTCTGAATCGTTTTTTTGCTCTCCAGCAGGGTGTTTTCCAGAAGCTTTCGCTCCGTAATGTCGGTCATCGTTGATCGAAGCTCGCTGATCTCGCCGTTATTCATCAGGATGGGGACAGTATCCATCTGAATATAGAATTGCCTGCCATCATATTTGACAAGTTTCAGCTCACAGTTTTTTTTCTCCTTGGTCTTTAAAACAGTATTGCAATGGATATAAAAAATGTCCTGAAAATCCGGGAAAACATACCGGCCAAAGTTTTTTGAGATCAATTGACTTCTTGGAAAACCCAGCAAACCTGCAGCAGTCAGATTGATCTCAAAGATGGTTCCATTAGGGTTCATCGTAACATATCCGACAGGGGCCAAATCGTAGAGTTCGAAATATCTGCGCTGCGATATTTCGAGCCTAGCCTGGGTACTACATAGCTCGTCATTCTGCATTTCGAGTTCGATCTGATGAATTTTGAGATTCTCGATCAACTCATGAAAATCTGAGGACGCAATCTCATCGAAGGACGAAGGGTTGTTTTTCAGAATGACATTGGCCCGATTTTGCAGTTTTTTTAATGCGGCGTTTATTTCATTGTCCTTATTCATGGTGCCTCTCATCATTGCGGAACGGTCCAAAACGCATGGTGAAAATAAATTAAGCTTTCAGGCACAGTGCCGGTACAGTTTTCCGGAAAAACGTTTGCCAAAAAAGACATCCAGGTCTCTGGAACAGGCGGCGATTTTGGACAGATTCAAGCCGGTTTCGATATGCAGGGAAGACAGGAGATAAAGGGTGTCTTCCGTGGCGATGTTCCCTGCGGCGCCCTGAATAAAGGGGCATCCGCCCATACCGGCAAAGGCCGTGTCGAAATGGGAAACCCCGCAGGACATGGCCGTCATCACATTCGCCAGCCCAAGCCCACGGGTATCGTGAAGGTGGAGAATGATCGGAAAATTGCCGGCCACGGGTCTTACGGAGCAAAGAATCTGGTGGACCGTGAGCGGCGTAGCCATTCCGGTGGTGTCAGCCAAACAGAGCATGTCAGCGCCGGCTGTTATCAGATCTTTTGCCATGGTCGCAATCTGATCCTCGGAAATCGCCTCATCATATCCACTGCCGAATGCGCACTGAATGCCCGCCCGGACGTTCATGCCGTGTCTTTTGGATAAAGCAACCATTTTCAGGCCCATTTTCAGGGCCGCATCCGCGCTCATGCCCGTATTGTTCAGGCTATGCCGGTTGCTGGCGGATATCGAAACCTCGATATCCGCCAGATTTGAGGAGATTGCCCGTTCAACTCCCGCCATATTCAGTGTAAGCGCGCTGAAGGCAACGCCTGAAATTCCGGACAGCGCGGAAAGAAGCTTTTCCGCATCAGCCATCTGCGGCACCTTGCCGGGATGAACGAATGATGCCACCTGTATGTTCTTAAAACCGGCGTCTACCAGGCGCATAATCATTTCAAGCTTCAGCGCGGTCGGAACGGTTTTTTCCTCGAACTGGAATCCGTCCCGAGGTCCCACCTCTATCAGCGTTACGTGTTTCGGAAACGTTTTGTAAAAATTCTTCCGCGTATTCACAGCGGGCATTGACTCCACAAGCCGACTGAATGGTTCCATATCCATCTGCATTTTCTCCATTTTTTTTGCATCTTATCAAACGCTTTACGCCGCATAAAGATCAATTACTGCTTCCAGAGGTGCTCAGGCCAAATACCGAAGAAACCAAAAGCTGAAGACAAATAGAAACCCAAAGATTCAGCCTGTCCCCTTGAGTTTATTTTAATCTTTCAGTATTTTTTGCCTTTACGGAATTGTTTTCCATTGACAGAGAAACGCCCTCTAACCCCCATGCCCGGCAAGGGCACAACGAACAATGAAAAATGGGCTAACACAACCGATTGAATTAAATAATAAATTTTTCATTTTCATATAAACTTAAAAGCATTCGGCATGGAAACGAATGCTCCAATTCCAATAAATGAGAACGCCATCATCAATAACGAAGCCCAGTTGATATTTGCGGGAAAACGCGCCTCCTGGCCATGCTTCGAACTCGTGTCGCGATTCTGGCGCTTCCCATGATCCTCGTCAGCTTTCTCATCGCCACATCCCGCTTTTATCATATCGCCGATGTCTTGATCTACCTGATTCCGCTATTTCTCCTATGCTCCGGTCTTATGGAGCTGGAAGAGCGCACGGTTTTCAAATCGGTTGTTAAGCTCCATCAGGATGCCCGGGTGCTGGAACATCTGAAAATACATCATAACCTTTTATCCAATTTCATGGACTGATCATGAACAGGGTTTAGTTTCCAGACAAAGGCAACCCCTGTTTTCTCTTGCCATGATTAAAGCTTGTATGGTATCAAATTGAGAAATTAAGATACTTCAAGTCACTGAAGTAGATTCATATTTACAATACCAAAAAGGAGGATAAGATGAAATTACAAAAGTTCTGTTTATGGGTTTCCGTTGCTGTCATGATACTTGGATCAGGCATTGCAAATGCAGGCACGCTGGATGATGTCAAAGCCAAGGGATTTGTTCAGGTTGGCGTCAATGGCCAGTTGGCCGGGTTCGGCATTCCCGATGAAAAAGGGGAATGGAAAGGGCTGGATGTGGATACCGGACGGGCGATTGCCGCGGCAGTATTTGGAGATGCCAAAAAAATCAAGTTTATTCCACTGACCGCTGTTCAGCGCTTTACGGCGCTTCAATCCGGCGAAGTGGATGTTCTGTGCCGCAACGCCACCATGACGCTGAGCCGTGACACCTCCCTGGGTCTTGATTTTGCCCAGGTTAATTATTACGATGGACAGGGTTTTCTGGTCCCCAAAAAAATGAATATCAAAAGCGCAAAAGAGCTCGATGGTGCAACTGTCTGCGTTCTTCCCGGAACGACCACCGAACAAAATGTCGCGGATTATTTTCGCGCCAAAAACATGAAAATGAAACCCGTTGTCATTGAAAACAACGCCGAACTGAATAAAGCTTTTTTCGCAGGTCGCTGTGATTGTCTAACATCTGATGCCTCACAGCTGGCTGGCGCCAGGTCGGTTGCCCCGAATCCGACGGATTATATCATTTTACCAGAAATCATTTCCAAAGAACCTCTGGCGCCGGCAGTTCGTCATGGAGACAATCAGTGGAAAGACGTTGTCAATTACGCGGTTCTGGCCATGATTGAAGCCGAGGAACTGGGCATTACCTCAAAGAATGTGGATGAAATGCTTAAAAGCACCAATCCATCTGTTCAGCGGTTTTTAGGAGTTGTCCCCGGAAATGGGAAGGCCCTGGGGGTGGAAGAAAATTTTGCTTATAATATCGTCAAACAGGTTGGCAATTATGCCGAGGTGTTTGAACGAAACGTCGGCGCAAAAACGCCGTTAGGTCTGGAACGCGGCCTCAATGCCCTGTGGGTTAACGGCGGATTGATGTATTCACCTCCGTTCAAATAGGCGGTCAAACCTTATCGTCATCAACTTGTGCAGGGGTGTAGCTCCAACATCCCTGCACAAGTTGAATCAGAAACAATGCCCGGAATTTTCATAAAAAGTCCCTGGAAGCGCAAACATTTTGCCTGCTCATTTCAGGGCACCAGTGATTCCAATAATTTTTATTGACTGACCATTTTACTTAGCGCATGGACAACTCCTTGCCATCAACGAAAGAATTTGAAAATTCCATTCCTTTCTGGCATGACCCTGCCAAGAGAGCCATTGTGTATCAATTGGCAACCCTTGCCGTGGTCATCCTCGTAGGCTACTATCTTTTTTCCAATACCGTGACAAACCTCCACCGGCAGTCCATTGCAACCGGTTTTCATTTTCTGGAAAAAGAAGCTTCCTTTGAGATTGGAGAGTCGCTGATCCGTTATTCAGCGGCCAGCAACTACGCCAGAGCCCTGCTCGTTGGCATTCTTAACACCATCAAGGTTGCCTTTGTTGGAATTGTCCTGACGATCCTGCTGGGTACTTTCGTTGGCGTTGCCAGGCTATCATCAAATTGGCTGGTTTCGCGACTGGCGGCTGCTTACATTGAATTCTTCCAGGATATCCCCATACTGCTTCAACTGATCTTCTGGTATGCTGTTTTTTACGACTCGCTCCCCTCTCCCCGAAATGCGATGGAACCGCTTCCAGGCATGTTTCTCTGTAACAGGGGACTGGCCTTTGGCATCCCCGAGCCCCACCCGGCATACAGCTATATGGCCATTGCCTTTATGCTTGGATGCCTGGGGGTATATTTTCTTCGCAAATGGGCAAGGAAAAGACAGGATCGGACCGGCTTGGCTTTTCCGATGTTCAGTACGGGATCCGCTATTTTACTGGGGTCTCCCCTGATCATCTGGCTGGTTTCCGGAGCCCCGACAGCCATGGACATGCCCCGGCTTTCCGGCTTCAATTTTACCGGGGGGATCAATGTCAGTCCGGAGTTTACCGCACTTCTTCTGGGACTGGTACTTTATACCGCCGCTTTTGTGGCTGAAATCGTCCGGGCCGGAATTCAGGCGGTCAGCAAGGGGCAAACCGAGGCAGCCATGTCCCTGGGATTAAAACCCTGGCAAACCCTGAATCTGGTCATCCTCCCCCAATCGCTCCGCATCATCGTTCCTCCCTTGACCAGCCAGATGCTCAATCTCACCAAAAACAGCTCTTTGGCTGTTGCCATTGGATTTCCGGATTTTGTTTCGGTTGCCAACACCACCATTAATCAAACCGGACAGGCCATCGAGGGCGTTGCGTTGATCATGGCGGTCTATCTTATTTTCAGCCTCATTACCTCGGCATTCATGAACTGGTACAATAAAAAAATCGCACTGATCGAACGATGATTAGCTGCTTGGAGCTAAACCTGAAAGCGAATCTGAATTTTTTATGACGCAGCATTCCAAACAATCTTTGAATAGTCAGACAAACGGCATCAAGCCTCCTTTAACCAGTATCGGGGTTATCGGATGGATCAAATCGAATCTCTTTAACGGCATATTTAATTCGGTGCTGACCCTTCTCATGCTTTTTTTCCTCTGGAAAATTCTTCCGCCGCTGATCCGGTGGATTTTTATTGACAGCCTGTGGACAAGCACTTCCGCGGAATGCCGGTCCGTGAACGGCGCCTGCTGGTCCATTGTTTCGGCAAACTACCGCTTTATCCTGTTCGGCTTTTTCCCCCATGACATGCAATGGCGGCCCCTTTTGGCCATGATTCTGCTGATCACCCTGCTGCTGATCAGCCGGAATCGCAAATTCTGGAAACCGTTTCTTCTGTATGCCTGGATCGCAGGACTTTCCGGCATGGCCATTCTGATGAAGGGCGGTGTTCTGGGGCTTGCCCCGGTTGAGAGCACCCAGTGGGGGGGGCTGCCCCTTACCTTTCTTTTGGCGGTTTTCGGGCTGACCGCTGCCTATCCGCTGGGGGTTTTGCTGGCGCTTGGCAGAAGATCCAAAATGCCGGCCATAAAAATGCTCAGTATTGTTTATATCGAAATGATCCGAGGCGTTCCCCTGGTCAGCCTGCTCTTTATGTCGGCAGTCATTTTCCCGCTGTTTTTACCCGAAGGCATCACCATCAATAAGATTCTGCGGGCACAGGTCGCCATTATCGCGTTTACGGCTGCCTACATCGCCGAAGTGGTTCGCGGCGGACTTCAGGGAGTCGCCAGCGGCCAGTACGAAGCCGCGGAATCCCTGGGGCTGAATTATATCCAGACCATGCGCCTGATCATTCTTCCCCAGGCGCTGAAAATCGTTATTCCACCGTCTGTCAGCATCCTGATTTCCGCGTTCAAGGATACGTCCCTGGTGGTCATCATCGGCTTGTATGATATTCTCAAAACGACTCAGACGACACTGGCCAATCCGAACTGGATGGGATTTTCCACCGAAGCTTTTTTTTTCCTGGCCTGCATTTATTTTGTATGCTGTTACACCATGTCCAATTACAGCAGAAAACTGGAAAAAGAACTGGGGACATCATTATAAAAACCCTCATTGGCTCACGGGCGACTGACGATAGACAAAATAACATGAAATCAGTCAATCCCGATTTTTGCTTTCATGCTTTGCCGGCAGCCGGCAGGCCCAGGATTTTCATTTGTTAATTATGGAGCTTTCATGAATACACCCTCCGCAACCGCTATGAATCTCCCTGAATCAGGAGAAGTCATAGAAATCATTGATATGCACAAATGGTATGGTGATTTTCATGTCCTGCGCGGCATCAATCTGACCATACGAAAGGGAGAGCGGATCGTCATCTGCGGTCCGTCGGGTTCTGGCAAATCCACGCTGATCCGCTGCATAAATCGACTGGAAGAGCATCAGCGGGGGAAAATTGTTGTGGATGGCACGGAGCTGACCAACGATATTAAAAATATCGAAAAGATACGGGCTGAAGTGGGAATGGTATTTCAGCATTTCAATTTGTTTCCCCATCTGACCATTCTGGAAAATCTGACCCTGGGACCCATATGGGTGCGAAAAATTCCCAGAATCGAAGCAGAGAAAACAGCCATGTATTATCTGGAAAAAGTCCATATCGCGGAGCAGGCCAGAAAATTTCCGGGACAGCTTTCCGGAGGTCAGCAGCAGCGCGTAGCCATTGCCAGAAGTCTTTGTATGAAACCCAATGTCATGCTGTTTGATGAACCCACCTCTGCCCTGGATCCCGAAATGGTCAAGGAAGTTCTGGATGTGATGATTAGCCTGGCACAGGAAGGAATGACCATGATCGTGGTGTCCCATGAAATGGGTTTTGCCAAAAGTGTCGCGCATCGTGTACTCTTCATGGATTTTGGTCAGATTGTGGAATCCAACACCCCGGAGGCGTTTTTTGAAAATCCTCAAAATGACCGGACCAAGCTGTTTCTCAGTCAGATTCTGCATTGACCCCTTGTGTCTGCTTATACAGACCACGGGGCTACCAACATGAGCATTTTGTGGGGTAAGAAGACAGGACTTCGGCATCTTGCCTGCTAAAAATATAAAGGATTCCGATGGCATTAAACTGGTTCAAGAAAAATAAGGATTCCGAAGATTCTCTTTTGTCTGAGAAGGATAAAACAGCTCTATCGCCTCTAACCGTCCCGCTGCCTTCTCCCGGTCTGTTTCAGAGACTCAAGGAAGGCCTCTCGAGAACCCGCCAGGTTCTGACCACGGACATTGACAAACTGTTTATCGGAAAGCGTCAGATAGATGATGAACTACTGGAAGAATTGGAAGAGATTCTGATTACCGCGGATATCGGGGTCAAAACCGCAACCGATTTGATCCAACGTATATCCGTTAAGTTTTCATCAGAGAAACTGGATTCAGACGGATTCAAAAAGGCCCTCAAGCAGGAAATCCTTGAGTTACTGAGTGTCACGGCCGATGTTCCGGACATGGTTTCCAGGCCCCTCGTCATCATGGTCGTCGGGGTCAACGGCGTTGGAAAAACCACTACCATCGGAAAACTGGCTGCCCAGTTTGCTCATGACGGGAAAAAGGTATTGATTGCTGCAGCGGATACTTTCAGGGCGGCGGCCGTTGAACAATTAACCATATGGGCGGAGCGGTCCGGTGCTGAAATTGTCAGGCATAAAGCAAATGCAGACCCTGCGGCTGTTGCCTTTGATGGCGTCGAAGCTGCAATGGCTCGAGATATGGATGTAGTTATCGTTGATACAGCCGGAAGGCTGCATACTCGCGTCAACCTGATGGAGGAACTGAAAAAAATCAGAAGATCTATTTCAAAAAAGATCCCGGATGCACCACATGAAACGCTGCTGATCCTGGATGCAACAACCGGACAGAATGCCATTTCACAAGCACGCTTGTTTCATGAATCCATTGGGGTAACTGCGCTGGCGCTGACCAAGCTGGATGGAACTGCAAAAGGCGGAATCGTGGTCAGTATCTGTCATGATCTGAATCTTCCATTAAAATATATCGGGATTGGCGAAAACATTGAGGACCTTCAGTTGTTTAATTCCGAAGAATTCGTGAATGCCTTATTTTAACCGGAGATTTTCTTTGAAATACCGACTTTTTGACCTTATGAAGTCATTAACTGTTGACAAATAATGATTTTCTGTTGACATCACCCGCAGTGTTTTGTAAACATTGCAAATAGTCTGGTTCGTGAATTACAAACAATCTAAAATGGGGGGCAAGAAGAAATGACAAAATCAGATTTGGTTGACAAGATGGCTCAGGACGCGGGAATTACCAAGGCAGCCGCCGGCGCAGCACTCAATTCCTTCATGGATGGGATCGGCAAGGCGCTTAAGGACAAAAAAGATGGCAAGGTAACGCTGGTAGGTTTTGGAACATTTTTAAAAACAACACGCAAAGCCCGTAAAGGTCGCAATCCCCGAACCGGTGAAGCTATTAAAATCAAAAAGAGCAATGTGGTCAAGTTCCGCCCCGGGAAAAAACTCAAGGATGGAATATAACCCGCAGGATTCTTTATTGAGACTATTCACCGCAGGAACCGGCGCATCCCCTGTAAACTCAAGCCTGCGGTGAAATCATTTTCTAAAGGAAGATATCAAACCGATCGAGATCGCCTATATGGGTTTCCCACTGTACATCCACATGTTGAACCCTTGAAAATGGCGAGCCCTCCCAGCACCATTCCAGCATGGCCTTCACAGCGGACTCATCCCCTTCAAACAACGCTTCCACGGAACCATTCGATTGGTTTCTGACCCACCCCAGCACATTCCTTTGTTTGGCGGCACGCTGGGTTTCCGCTCTGAAAAATACTCCTTGGACCTTTCCACTGATCACCACTCTGGCTCTGACCTGTTTTGGCATAACCCATCTCTATTATTGCTAAGAACCTGAAACATCAGAGGCGCCTTCGGCTTAGCCGAACGAGAGAAAACCATGATACTGCCTAAAAGCAGATTCTAAATTAAGCACTGCTGAAATAACCTGCTGGAAGAGGGAGCAGGCAATTTCCCTTCAAGAAGCTGCATCAAGGCGGTCTCATCAATGATCTCGACACCGATTTTCCGGGCCGTTTCCAGCTTGGAACCCGCGGCTTCTCCTGCAACCAGATAGCTGGTGTTCCGACTGACAGCACTGCCGACTTTTCCTCCGGATGCCTCGATCAAGGCCTTGGCCTGACTCCGAGTCAGATTGGGAAGGGTTCCCGTAAGAACAAAGGATTTGCCTTCAAGCGTTTTTCCGGCAACTGGGGTACCAGACAAGATTTCAATACCGTTTTCCAGAATTCTATCAAGGACTTCTCTATTGGTCGGATCACTGAAAAAGCCATGTACGCTCTCTGCAATGGTCTTGCCGATGCCTTCAACCTCAGCCATGGACTCCGGGGTTTGCTGCATCACCGCGTTCAGACTTCCCCACTTTCTGGCCAGAATATCGGCGATATTCTCCCCCACATGCCGAATTCCCAAGCTGTACAAAAAACGGCTCAATTGGATTTTTTTACTCCGGTTAATGGCGGATATCAGGTTTTCAGCGGACTTTTGTCCCATACGGTTCAATTTTAGCAGTTTTTCAATGGTCAGTTGAAAAATATCCGCATAAGAGGTCAACAGGCCCGCATCCACCAGTTGTCCGGCCAGCTTCTCACCCAGACCATCCATGTCAAACGCGCGTTTGGAAGCAAAATGAATGATATTTTCCTTGAGTTGCGCCGGACATCGGGCATTGAAACACCGAAGTGCGGATTCAAGCCTGTCGGACTTATCCAGCGATGATCGAATGGCTTGCGAACCGCAGGCAGGACAGGTTGCGGGCATCTGGAACGCGGTTTCGTTTCCGGACCGCTTTTCAGTGACAACCTTGACAACCTTGGGAATCACATCCCCTGCTCTTTCCACAAAAACCGTATCACCGATGCGGATATCCTTGCGCTGAATCTCTTCTTCGTTGTGAAGCGTGGCCCGGCTGACCCAGACACCGCCAATCCTGACTGGTTCCAAATGGGCAACCGGGGTCAGAACACCTGTCCGGCCCACCTGGACTTCAATGGCCTGAATTCGCGTGGTTCCCTGAATGGCCTGGAACTTCCAGGCTATGGCCCACCGGGGGCTTCTGGATTTTTCGCCAAGCATTCCCTGATACCGAAGACTGTCGACCTTGATCACCACGCCGTCAATATCATAGGGAAGGCCGGAGCGGCTTTCTTCCAGTTCACGGTAGCATTCCAGAACCTGGTCCAGAGTCAGACGGGGACGAATGAGGGGGTTTACCTTAAAGCCCATGGACTTCAACCGGTTAAGGATATCCCAGTGGGAGTCGTTGTTCAGGCCCGGGGCCAGTCCCGTGCCATAGATGAAAATATCCAGTGGTCGCGTGGCGGTTATCATTGAGTCCAGTTGCCGAAGCGATCCGGCAGCCGCATTTCTGGGATTGGCAAAAACCGGAAGGTTTTTATCCTCGCGGCTTCGATTCAATTTTTCAAAACCCTTGCGGTCCATGATGATCTCTCCCCGGACCTCCAACCGTCTTTCAAAAGCACCTGCCTGGAGCTGAAGCGGAACCGAGCGGATGGTCTTGACATTGGCGGTAATCACTTCTCCGGTCATTCCGTCCCCACGGGTGGATGCCACAATCAGTTTTCCGTCTTCATAGACCAGCTCGACCGCAACGCCATCCAGTTTTGGCTCTGCGGTATAGAGAACCGCATCCTGAATTTGAAGCGCTTTTTTCACCCGACTGTCAAACTCGATAATATCTTGTACGGCAAATGCGTTGTCCAGGCTGAGCATCGGAAGGGAATGCGAAGTGGTTTCAAACACGAATAGCGGCGGCGCCCCCACGCGAGCCGTGGGCGAATCCGGGCTTTGCAGGTCGGGATGCGCTTTTTCAAGAGACACCAACTCCTGCATCAAGAGATCATATTCAGCATCCGATATTTCTGGATTGTCCTGCACATGATACAGGGTGTTGTGATGGTGAAGGGACTGACGAAGGGTTTCAACCCGATTCCTCACTGTCGAATTCGCCGGGGTATTCATGATTTTCAATCCCAGAAGCGGGTTAGAGCCCCAGATAGGCTTTCTTGACGGCCTCATTGCTCAGGAGATTCGGGGCGGAACCGGACATCGTGATGGCGCCGTTTTCCATGACATACCCCCTGTGAGCCACTTTAAGGGCCAAATTGGCATTCTGCTCCACCAAAAAGATGGTGGTATTGTTCTCAGTATTGATTTTCTTGATAATTTCAAAAATCTGGCGAACAATCAAGGGCGCAAGCCCCAGAGAGGGTTCATCCAGCAGAAGTAGCTTCGGTCTGGCCATCAGCGCGCGGGATATGGCCAGCATCTGCTGCTCGCCACCGCTGAGCGTTCCGCCTGCCTGATGCCTTCTCTTGGAAAGAATCGGGAACAAGTCCCAGATATAGGAAAGGTCTTTTCGAATATCATCCTTATCTTTTCGTAAAAAAGTACCCATATCGAGGTTTTCCCCAACCGTCAGATAGGGAAAAATCCTTCGACCTTCCGGAACCTGACTGATTCCCAGAAAGACAATCTTTTCCGGACTCATGCCGTGAATGGGCTTTCCCTTGAAAACGATTTCTCCCCGCCTCGGCGGAACGAGTCCGGAAATGGACATCAGGGTGGTGGTTTTGCCTGCGCCGTTTGCGCCGATCAAGGTGATGATTTCCCCTTCGGCAACCTCCATGCTGATGTTCTTCAGTGCCTGAATATTGCCGTAATACGTTGAAACACCGTTTACCCTAAGCATCAATATCTTCCCCCAGATAAGCCTTGATCACCACGGGATTATTGCGGATTTCTTCAGGGGTTCCTTGTGCGATCTTCTTGCCATAATCCATGACAAATATCCGATCCGACAAACTCATGACAAGTTTCATGTCATGTTCAATCAGCAGAATGGAAACCCCTTCCTTATCCCGAATCCGTGTGATCAGATCATCCAGCTCGAGCGTTTCATTGGGATTCATGCCCGCCGCCGGTTCATCAAGAAGAATCAAAAAAGGCTCCGTGGCCAGGGCCCTGGCGATTTCAAGGCGCCGCTGCGCGCCGTAAGGAAGGTTTTTGGCCTGATCATTGACATACCTGGCAAGCCCCATTTTCTCCAGAACCCGGTAGCTGTCATCCACAACCGCCTGCTCTTCCCTGACCATCGCCCGATTGCGGAATATGGCTCCGGCCACCCCGGAGCGGGTCCGGCAGTGCCTGCCGATCATCACGTTTTCCAGAACCGTCATGTTCGGAAACAGACGGATATTCTGAAATGTGCGGGCCATGCCTTTCTCGGTTACCTGGTTGGGCTTTAATCCATTGATCCGTTCGCGTTTTTGCGCGCCTGCGACCCTTCTGCTGGAGGAAGAAATGAGAATATCCCCGCTGGTTGGCGCATAAATGCCGGTAATGCAATTGAAGAAAGTGGTTTTGCCGGCCCCGTTGGGACCGATCAGTGCAACGATTTCACCCCTTCGAATATCGATATCCAAATGATCCAGGGCGCGAAGTCCGCCGAAATCCATCGTCAGGTTGTTTACTTCAAGTATGGTTTCCATCAGGCCTATTCATTCAAAATCGTCATAAGGTCGGTCTTGCCGAACCGACAGCGGCGGAAATAACCCAATATTCATTCACTGTCCGGCTTACGGGCGGGTTCACGAGCCGGTTTGTCATGGGTGTTCGTTTGGTTTAAACGTATAACTTCGACGAACATTGGGAACGATTCCCTGGGGGCGAAAAACCATCATCAGAACCATGATGGCCCCGAAAATCAGCATTCTGTATTCGGAAAACGCCCTGAGGTATTCGGGAAGAAGAATCAGGATCAGGGCGGCAACAGCGACACCCATGATGGAACCCATTCCCCCCAGAACAACGATGGCAAGTATCATCGCCGATTCCAGAAAGGTGAAACTGGCGGGATTGATAAACGTCGTCTTGGCGGCAAAAATGACCCCAACCATTCCGGCCCAGGTGGCACCGAGGGCAAAAGCTGTCAACTTGGTCCGGGTTTTGTCTATTCCCATGGCCTGACAGGCTATTTCGTCCTCTCTTAAGGCGATCCATGCGCGCCCGATTCGGGAATTCTGCAGCCGGTTGACGACAAAAATCGTAAACAGGACCATGCCGATCATTATGAAATACAAATAAATGATGGATTCGGAAAGAGACAACTGAATACCGAACAGGGAAGGCCTGGAAATCTGAGCAATGCCGCTGGGACCGAAGGAAAATTCATTCCAGTTTTCAAGTATCAGACGAATGATTTCACCAAAACCCAGGGTGACAATGGCCAGGTAATCCCCCCGAAGGCGCAATACCGGAAAACCCAGCAGAATCCCGAAAAAAGCCCCCATCACCGCGCCCAACGGCAGAACCGTCCAGAACCCCAGCCCGAAATGGTGATTCAGAAGGCCATATGTGTAAGCACCGACCGCATAAAAGGCGACATATCCCAGGTCCAGAAGTCCTGCAAGCCCGACAACGATATTCAACCCCAGCCCCAGCATGATGTACATGAGCGCCGTGATCATGATATTGGTCTGATAGGTATCCATCACAAAAGGAAAGATCACGACAAAACCGATGCCGGCAATAAACGCCGGAATGGCGTATCTGCGATCCGAGAGGATCCGCTGGAAATACGACAACGTCTCAATGCCTCCGGGTTGATTCTTTTTTCCGGTTTCTTTTCGCCAGAGCAGATACCGCCAGACAAAAGAAAACAGAAAGCTTACGATGCCCATATAAGCCATGTTTTCCCACCGCCACAACACCAGCTTTTCCGTGGTATTGACCCGAATGACCATGATGGGAAAGGTCAGAAACATGAACCAGAGAGACACCAGCGCCGATTTTTTTATTTCAGATAAGGTTCGCATATTTTTATAGTGGATTTAAGCGATTCAGGGATTGAAATTAACACACATCGATTCCTTAAACCTAAACTTTTTGTGTGGTTGATCTTCCCAGGAGCCCTGCGGGCCTGAAGATCAGAATTAAAACCAGAAGCGCAAACGCAAAAACGTCCTCATAGTCGCTGGACACATAGCCGGTTGCAAAGCTTTCGGTCAGGCCCAGGATCAGACTGCCCAGTACCGCACCGGGAATGCTTCCGATGCCTCCCAGAACCGCCGCGGTAAATGCCTTGATTCCCGCAATAAAACCAATGAAGAAATTGATCTGCCCGATGTGGGAAGCTATCAATACGCCGCCAATCGCTGCCAGGGCAGACCCTATAACAAATGTCATGGAGATCACCTGGTTGACATTGACGCCGACCAACATGGCCATGCTGCGATCCTGGGCCGTTGCCCGCATGGCCTTTCCGATTCTGGTATACTTGATTAGCACCGTCAGCAGCACCATGATAATCGTGGTTGTAAACAGAATGACGAGTTGAGTGGATCGCAGAATGTGGGCATAGGGTTCCCAGAATTCAAAATCAGGAATCAGGCTGGGAAACGGCAGGAAATCCGATGTCTGGGCTAATAGAACATAGTTTTGGAGAAAAATGGACATTCCGATGGCGCTGATCAGAGGCGAGAGGCGCGGGGCATGTCGAAGGGGTTTATAGGCGATTTTTTCAACCGTATAGCCGTAAGCTGCGGCATACACCACGGCCGCAATCGAGGCCAGAACCAGAATGGCAAACTGATTCAATCCCATAACCGTCAGCACGCTGGCCACGATGAGCGCCGTGAAAGCACCGATCATGTATATTTCGCCGTGGGCGAAATTGATGAGTTCGATGATCCCATAGACCATTGTATAGCCAAGGGCGATCAGCGCATAAATGCTGCCGCGCGTCAGTCCGCCCAGAAAAAGCTCAAAGAAATATTCCATTGATATTCAGTTTGCTCCCTGTTGAACCGGCGCAAAAAATCATTCACCTGGACATGGGTAAAAAACAGGGGACAGATATCTGCCGAACCTGCCCCCTTTATTCAAAACTTCTGATGGTTATTTCTTCAATTCAGCAAACTTTCCGTCCTTTACCTGATATATCGAAAAACCCACACCAATCGCATCTCCGCGATCGTCAAATTTGATTTTGCCAAGCGGCGTATCCACGAATTCGGTCCGAAGGGCCTTTTCGACAGCATCATAATTGGTCGATCCCGCCTTCTGAATCGCGTTCAGCAGCGCCTGAGCGGCTGCGTATCCATTGATGGAAAACGCACCCACATCTTCTCCGTAGGCTTTTTTATAAGCTTCTTTTACAGCCTTATCCATCGGATTGCTTGAAGTGTCTTTGGGGCCGGTTACATAGACGCCTTCGGCATATTTCCCGGCAACCTTGATAAAGGTTTCAACCTTAACACCGTCATCAGAAATGAATACCGTTTTCATCTTGTTTTTTCGCATCTCGCTGACAATTTTTGAGGCTTCCGGGTGATATCCACCGAAAATAATCGCTTCAGCACCGCTTCTCTTGACCTTGTTGACGACTGAAGAATAATCCACAGCCCCAGGGGTTATCCCCTCGAAAAGAACAACCTGGCTTTTTCCGGATTTTTCAATGAATGTTTTTGCAAATTCTGCCAACCCTTTTCCATAATCGCCTTTATCATGCAGCAGGGCAATTTTTTTGAGTTTCAGGGTGTCCAGGGCAAAATCGACTTCCAGTTTGGCCTGGGCGTCATCGGAGGCGATGGTCCGAAAAAAATTGGGGTATTTCCCGCTCTGAGTCAGTTCCGGATTTGTCGCAGAAGCGGAAATGGCAATGATCTTGGCATCTTTATAAATATCCAGCGCCGCTTTTGTCGCGCCGCTGCAGACATGGCCGATAACAGCAACAACGCCATCGGATACCAGCTTGGTTGCCGTATTGGTAGCCACTTCCGGTTTACACACATCGTCTTCCGCGATGATCTCAACCTGTTTGCCCAGTACCCCGCCCTTGGCGTTCACGTCCTCAACCACCAGCTTGGCTGCCTTGACAATCGGCAGTCCATAAGAGGCCAGGTCTCCGCTGTGTGCGCCGGCAATACCGATCTTAATGGTATCGGCCGCAACGCCGGAACCTGTAAAAGCCAGTACCATCAGCCCTGCAACGATGGCGGTAATGAGTTGCTTATTCATGGAATTCTTCTTCATAACCCCAGTCCTCCTCTTAAATAGTTATGATATATAATGCTTCACTTGAAGCTTTTTCTTATAATAAAAACCTTCTGAATGAGTCAAGACAAAAGAATTTGCTTTTTGGGTTGGAATTTATTAATATCTTATGAGAATTATAATGGATATTTTAGATGAATTAACTCAGAGGGCCATTGAATCTCGTGAAACGCATCGGGCTGGTCGTAAAAAACGATCATCTGGCCATTCAAAAAGCCGACGAACTAGAAATTTGGCTGAAATCCAGGGATATCGATGTCTTCAGGAATGAGATGTTTTTCCCAAAGCGCTCTGTTTCTGATTTCCGAACATCTCATGCCCCAGATGATCTGTTCTGCGTTCTGGTCCTGGGGGGCGACGGAACATTCTTAAGTGCTGTCCGGTGGATAGGCGATGCCCCTATACCCGTTTTAGGGGTAAAATTCGGTGAAGTCGGCTTTCTGGCCGAAATCTCTGAAGACAATCTGTTTGAGGCGGTCAATGCCATTATTCGTCAGGATTTTACAACCAGCCCTCGAATGCGTCTTCTGGCCGATATCCTTCGCGAGGATCAGGTCATTGCCTCGGAAACCGTTCTCAATGATCTGGTCATCAACAAAGGCGCGCTAGCGCGCCTTGCCAGCATTAAAACCCTTCTGGACAACCATTATTTAACCACATACCGGGCAGATGGCCTTATTGTGGCCACCCCTACTGGCTCAACCGCATATTCCCTTGCGGCTGGTGGGCCCATCGTTCACCCTACGGTTCCCGGCATCATTCTGACACCCATCTGCCCGTTTACCCTGACCATCCGACCCTTGATAATTCCGGATTCGGTTGTCATTACCATTGTCCTTGAGAAAGAGGCTTCGGATGTGCTGGTCACATTTGATGGGCAGTCCGGCATTGAAATCCACAACAACGACACGATCAGGATTCAAAAAAGTCCCTATCCGGTGCTGATGATCAAGCTTCCTGGTCAGCGATATTTTGACCTGGTAAAATCTAAGCTGAGATGGAGCGGCGGCCGTGTTTAGGATATTGACTTCCCGCCATCCTTTGATTATATTGACATCGTCCCCTTGGTTAAATCGAAACCTGATAAAAACAGCAAATGATATGTTCACTCATTCAAAACCTTCTGTTTCAATAAAGAAAAATCATCATACAGACTTGAAGAACCTGATTTGTTCGATGATCTGTATTTTTATCTTTTCTGCCTGCGGACCTATCAGTTCGTATCGCCATACAGCGCTCGATACCCCTTCCCGGCATGTGGACAACGGGCAGAAGTTTTTACAAATCAATAAAATTGATGCGGCTATTTTGGAATTTTCTCGAGCGACTGAACTGGATCCGGAATATGCTCCGGCTTACACGGGACTGGGACTGGCTTATGGCAGAATGGGAGATTTTGTAAAAGGCTATGAATTCATGGAAATGGCCACTAAAAAAGCTCGGGGATATGAACAGGAATCCGCTGTAAAGGACGCACGAATGCAACTGGACACCCTGAAAAAAAACCTCTGACAGAGTTTTCACACGGGCAAGTGTTAAGAGAGGAGCGCATATCACATATGCCCTGCATCCCGCTCCGAGAGAGCGAATTTTATGCAAATCGCTCACCGCGAAAAGACTGGACCCGGACTGCCTATGCAGGAATTTGCCCTTCATTTATCGTTCTAAGCGATGTTCCCATTTTTCCTTGACTTGAAACGCCGTGTAACTTAAATGATACTAATCAATAACCCCCTGTTATTAACTTTATGGTGGAAATATCTATGAGCTGGGACTGGGAAAAATTAAAAGAACAGCAGCAAAGCAAAATCGGCCCCAATATGCCGCAATTGGATGAACTTGCCAACAAATTGAAAAATATCAAACTTCCTGGCGGTCCGATTGTGATTGTTCTGGCCGTAATTCTGTTTTTAGGAGTATCCATGTTTTACACCGTGGATGTGGATGAGGTGGGCGTGGTGCAGCGCTTTGGCAAATATGTGCGGACGACCCAGCCCGGCCTGAACTTTAAACTGCCTACCGGAATTGAAAAAGTAACCAAGGTTAAAGTCCGCCGCATTTATAAAGAGGAATTCGGTTTCAGCACCAATCGTGAAGGAGACCAGCGAAAGTTTTCTGCAAACACCGAGGATGCCGGCGTTACGTTGATGCTGACCGGTGACTTGAACGTAGCGCTGGTTCCCTGGATTGTGCAATACCGAATCAAAGATCCTTATAATTTTTTATTCAAGGTCAAGGATATCCGCCGCCTGCTGATGGATATGTCGGAAGCTGCCATGCGCCTTGTTGTCGGAGATCGCAGTGTTAACGAGGTAATCAGCAAGCGGGAAGAAATTGCGGTTGAAGCCAGGAGCATCCTCCAAAATGAACTGGATAACGCCGAAGCCGGCATAAACGTTGTCACCATCGAAATGAAAAAAACCAATGTTCCGGATCCGGTTCAGCCTTCGTTTAACGAAGTCAACCAGGCGGTTCAGGAAAAAGAAAAAATGATTTATCAGGCCAAGGAAGACTACAACAAGGCCATACCTAATGCGCGCGGGGAGGCAGACCGGACCATCAAGGCCGCCGAAGGATTTGCCCTGGATCGCATCAACCGCGCAAAAGGGGATGCCTCGAGATTTAGCGCCCTTTATGCTGAATACGATAAGGCCAAGGATATCACCAAACGACGGCTTTACTTAGAAATGATGAGCAGTATTTTCCCGAAAATCGGTGAAAAATATATCGTGGACTCGGATCAAAGTAATCTTCTTCCTTTTCTTAACCTCGGTAAAAACAGAGGGGCCTCAAAATGAATTCCAAAGTTTTTTTGATCATTGCTGCCAGCGTCGCCATTTTGATGGCTTATACATCGGCCTACATCGTGAATGAAACCGAGCAGGTTGTGGTTACCCAGTTTGGCCGCGTGGTAGGTACCCCCAAGCAGGCTCCCGGGCTATATTTCAAGGTGCCTTTTATCCAGGAAGCAACGTATTTCCCCAAAAATCTTCTCATGTGGGACGGCGATCCCGGTCAGATTCCCACATTGGATAAAACCTATATCTGGGTGGATGTTTTTGCCCGCTGGAAAATCGTAGACCCGATCAAATTCTTCCAGACCGTCAACAATACGGTCAGCGCCCAGGGACGGCTGGACGACATCATTGATCCGGCTACCCGCAACTTCATTACATCCTTCCGGCTTATTGAAGCGGTCAGGCGGAGCAACCGGGAACTGGATACCTTTGAAATCGGCCTGGAAGATATTCAAAAGGAACCGGTGGAGCAGATTACTGCAGGCAGGGACAAAATTACCCAGGGAATTCTGGAACAGGCCCAGCCCAAACTATCTCCTTTTGGCATCGAGCTGGTGGATGTCAAAATCAAACGCATCAATTACGTGGAACAGGTCCGGGAATCCGTTTATGGCCGAATGATTGCGGAACGAAAACAGATAGCGGAGAAGTTTCGGTCGGAAGGAAAGGGAGAGGCCGCCAGAATCATGGGCGAAAAAGAAAGGGATTTAAAGCGCATTACTTCCGAAGCCTACCGCACCGCTCAGGAAATTAAAGGCAAGGCCGATGCCGAAGCGACGAGACTCTATGCCCAGGCATACGGCGTTGACCCGGAATTCTATTCGTTTACCAAATCCCTTGAGGTTTACAATGAAACGCTGGGCGAAAATAGTTCGGTTGTGCTTTCAACCAGTGCTGAATTCCTGAAATATCTTAAAGGATACAAATAAAGACGAGCAGTACCTGAATGCCCAAGTTAACGGATTACCAGCACAGTCAAGCTGGAAAAAGAAAAGCACTGACGCAACAACGGAAAAGCCGTTAAGCGAAAGTGCTTTTTCTTTGTACAGAAAAGATTCCAGGCATCTTATTTACCTTTCCTTCTCTGGTGGCGTGTACGGGCCAAAAGCTTTTTATGTTTATGCTTTCTCATTTTTTTTCTTCTTTTTTTAATGACACTTCCCAACCGATCACCTCCCTTCATTAATCTTCAATAGCCTTATTTCTCACAACTTCAACAAAATTTCAACCCTTTTATCTGAAAGCGAATTATTCCATGAAATGACAGACCAGGAATTTAAATATACAGGAATTATTCACAGGACATCGGGGACTGATTTACCCTTGTAATTCAAGGTAAATATATTGACACCTGCCAGTCCTTATGATAGCGATTCCTCCTGTTAGATCATCCGCAATGATGTTCTCGTGAAACTGTTGTCCATTAGGATTGTTTTGGATTTTTTCTGATTCAAACAAAGGAGCTACCATGACACACCTGGAACCCACATCACCTTTATCCGGTGAAAATCTTCTTTTGGATAACGATGATGCCATCCTTCTCACAGATGAAATACTCTCAGAAGAAGACGATGATATTATTGAGCTATCTGAAATTGCAGATCTTTCTGATACCCAGGAAGTCATAAAATTTTCTGACCTGGCAAAGGATAAAACTGGTTTTTTTGATCTTTCAGATGTTCTCGAAGAGACAGATCTCAAGACAGAACGACTGCCGGATTTCTCCGAAACGGAAGCAGAAACGCTCAATCTGGATTTTGATCGGATTTCAGTTCCTTTTCAGCTTGAACCGAAAATGCCAGTTGAAGATACCATTTCTCTTGACGTTCTTCACGGGAATGAGTCAAAGGAGATTAAAGAGCTTGCATCATACAAGGATTCCGATACGGACAATGGTCTAATTTTATTACAGGATGTTGCTCCAATAACTCTTGAAAAAGAATTTGTCGAATCGCTGAGCTTAAATGTTGAACCTGCACGGGCAAGCGCGTTATCCACATCCGGTGGATCTAACGCCCCCGATACTGAATACCAGTTGGATGACCTTCAGCAATTGATTGATGAAGTCATTCACGATTCCCAGGTACCGCATCAGGATTTGCCTGGAATTCATTCAGAGTTCAACAAACCAACTGAAAAGGATGACGCCATATATAAAGATATGATTGCTTCTCAGCCCAAGGATCAGATAGATGCCGCCATGGAAAGGGTAATTCGAAATCTTTTTTCAGAAAGGATTGGACATATTATAGATGAAGTTGTCACGACAACGGTTACAAGGGAAATTGAAAATCTGAAAACAATCCTCTTGAATTATCTGATCTCTGGGAAGTCTGCTGATAGAATCAAGTCTTGAACTTGGTGTTTTTTTACTGTTATGGTTATGGAATTGGGGATCAGATATGAATCCCCTTTTCCTTTTTAAAGAAAGGCGAAGTGTTGAAAACACTGCCTCGTGGCTGTTTATGAAAACCCCGCAATACCTATTGTTCCTTAGGAGTAAGTGATGCTTATGGATCAACCTGACAAAGGATACGAACCCCAGAATGTCGAAAAACGCTGGTATGCTTTCTGGGAAGAACGTCAACTGTTTGCAGCAAATGAAAGCGATTCCCGTCCCGGCTATTCGATTGTTATTCCCCCTCCCAATGTCACCGGTGTTCTTCACATGGGACATGCGCTGAATGTGACGCTTCAGGATATTCTATGCCGGTATTACCGATTGAAAGGCCACAATGTTCTCTGGATGCCCGGCACGGATCATGCCGGAATTGCCACTCAAAATGTTGTGGAAAAAAAACTCGCAAGTGAAGGCTTAAGCCGGCAGCAACTGGGTCGAGAAAGTTTTATTGATGCGGTGTGGGCATGGCGCAAAGAATCCGGAAACGCCATCATCCATCAACTCAAGCGCCTGGGTGCATCCTGCGACTGGAAGCGGGAACGTTTTACGATGGACGAAGGACTTTCCATAGCTGTCAGAAAGGTTTTTGTTGAGCTTTATCATCAGGGCCTGATTTATCAGGGTGATTACATCATCAACTGGTGCCATCGCTGCCACACAGCGTTGTCTGACCTTGAAGTCGAACATGAAGAGATTTCCGGAAATCTCTATCATATTCGCTATCCCTTCCCCAATCACTCCGGCGGCATTGTGATTGCCACCACCCGGCCGGAAACCCTGTTTGGAGATACGGCTATTGCCATTCACCCGGAAGATGACAGATATCAGAATCTGCCTTCAGAAACAGTTCTTCTGCCACTCACCGATCGCCGTATCCCCATTATTCGGGACGCCTATGTGGGAATGTCCTTTGGAACCGGCGCATTAAAAGTAACACCGGCTCACGATCCGAATGATTTTGAAATCGGAAACCGCCACAATCTTCCCCGGCTCAAAGTCATTGACGATCATGGCCTCATGACGGACGGCGCCGGCATGTTCGAAGGAATGGATCGTTTCAAATGCCGGGAAGCCGTTGTTCAGAAGCTTAAGGAGGAAGGCCTTCTGACTGGAATTGAACCCTATCCCCACAATGTCGGCCACTGCTATCGGTGTAAAACCGTTGTTGAACCCAATTTATCCAGGCAGTGGTTTGTTAAAGCAAAACCGCTGGCTGAAAAAGCCATTGCCGCGGTTCAAAATGGCCAAACCCGTATCATCCCCGAGGCCTGGGCAGCAAATTATTACGATTGGCTGAACAATATCCGGGATTGGTGCATTTCCAGGCAGATCTGGTGGGGACATCAGATTCCAGCGTGGACCTGCGAGGCCTGCGGAAAGTTGACCGTATCCCTGAATCCACCAGAAATCTGTTCTTTTTGCAGTCATTCGGAGCTGATTCAAGAAACCGACGTGCTGGATACCTGGTTCAGTTCCGCGCTATGGCCGTTTTCCACGATGGGCTGGCCGGAAAACAGTCAGTTGTTGAAAACTTTTTATCCCACTTCGGTTCTGGTAACCGGCTTTGACATTCTTTTTTTCTGGGTTGCCCGAATGATGATGATGGGTATCCATTTTATGGGCGATGTTCCCTTTAAAGACGTGTATGTCCACGCCCTGGTTCGGGATGAAGACGGCAAGAAAATGAGCAAGTCCAAAGGCAACGTGATCGATCCGCTCATCGTCATGGACCAGTACGGCACAGACGCCTTTCGATTTACTCTGGCGGCTTTCGCCGCCCAGGGCAGGGACATCAAGATGTCTGAAAAGCGGGTTGAGGGTTATCGTCACTTCATCAACAAGCTCTGGAATGCGTCCCGCTTTGCCTTGATGCACGTCAACTCGGATTCAACGACCCTCACGCCCGGAATATTATCTCTTCCCAATCAATGGATTTTGGCCCGATCCGAAAGCGTGGCCCGATCTGTTGCCGAGTCCCTTGAAGCCTATCATTTCAATGACGCTGCGAGCCTGCTCTACCAGTTTGTCTGGCATGAACTCTGTGACTGGTATCTTGAAGCCGTTAAGCCGGCCTTATATGGCAAAGAAGGAGCGTCGATTCTGGAACAGACACGGGCGGTGCTGTGGCAGGTACTTAAAAATACCCTGATCTGTCTTCACCCGTTTATCCCTTTTGTTACGGAAGAGATCTGGAACATGCTGCCCGGAACTCAGGGCTCCATTATGAATGCAAGGCTTCCTCAGGACAGCGACCCCGGCTTTGGCCGGTTTGCAAATCCCGAAGCCGAACAGCAAATGGCCATCATTATCGACATCATTACCGGCATCAGAAATATTCGGGGAGAGATGAATCTGACGCCATCCTTAAAACTGAATGCCTTGATTCAAACCGATCATTCTCAAATCACGGACACGATTCACCGGCATGGAGATATCGTCACCCATCTGGCCAGGCTGGAAAAACTCGCCGTTGACCTGCCGGGAGAAAGACCTAAGGCTGCGGCAACCGCCATCGTCGAGGGCGCGATCATTTATGTCCCCCTGGAAGGTATCCTGGATCTGTCCAAAGAAATCCAGCGTCTTGAAAAAGAAATCGAGAAGCTGAACGATGAGTTGAAGGGCGTTTCCAAAAAATTGAATAACGAGGATTTCCTGGGCAAAGCACCCATGGATATCATTGAAAAGGTCAAGGGCAAACACGCGGCCCTGTCTGACAAACAACAGCACCTACAAATCAATCTGGATAAAATCAAGGCACTCCTATGACACCGCTTCTTACCCGATTAATCGACATGGCGCTTGCCGAAGATATCGGCACCGGCGACATCACCACCGATTATCTGGTTTCTTGCGACAGCCAGGGACGAGGAATCATTGTCGCCAAAGAAGACCTCGTTCTTGCCGGACTGGATATCGCAAAAACGGTTTTCCAGCGGCTCGATCCGAAGGTTCACTTTCAATCCGCATATGAAGACGGGGCAGAAATCGTCTGCGGGGAAACGGTTTTGCTTTTGGAAGGCAGACTTAGGGCGCTTCTGACCGCAGAGCGGCCTGCACTCAATTTTTTACAGCGCCTTTCAGGCATTGCTACCCACGTGCGCACTTATGTTAAAGCCCTTCAGCATAGCCGGGTTCGGCTGGTAGATACCCGAAAAACAACACCGGGATGGCGGGTTCTTGAAAAATATGCGGTGCGTATGGGCGGAGCCCATAACCACAGGATGGGACTTTTTGACGGCGTTCTGATCAAGGACAATCACATCGCCGCCTGCGGCGGGATTCAGCAGGCGGTCGCTGCTGCCAGAAAACAGATTTCGCATCTGATCAAGATTGAGGTTGAGGTCTCGGACCTTGCCGGCATCCATGAGGCCCTTGAATCCGGGGTGGACGTCATTATGCTCGACAATATGGACATTCCCCATATTCGGGAAGCTGTTTCCGTCATTCAGAACCGAGCCATCGTGGAAGTCTCTGGCGGCATCACCCTGAAGCATTTAACCGATCTGGCGCAAACCGGCGTTGATTTGATTTCGGTCGGCGCCCTGACGCATTCGGCAAGAGCCGTGGATCTCAGTATGAGAATTCAACAAGGACGGGTTATTAATGGGTAATAGGCAATAGGCTATCCGCATCCATCATAGTCTCTGACCCATCACCCATTGCCCCTAATAAATGATTCCTATTCGCGACACCCTTTCTTCAAAAAATTACCCGGTGGTCAATACCGCCATTATCGGGCTGAACATCCTGGTTTATTTGATCCAGATGGCTCAGGGAGGGCAGGCAGAGCAGTTTATTTATATTTATGGCCTGGTGCCAGCCCGCTATTTCGTACCTCATATTGCGTCATATTTTAGCGCGGGCCAGCAGCTTTTTTCCCTGTTTTCATTTATGTTTCTGCATGGCGGTTTCTGGCATCTTCTGGGCAACATGTGGTCTTTGTATATTTTTGGCGACAATATCGAAGATCGCCTGGGATCCATGCGCTACCTGCTGTTTTATCTGCTCTGCGGACTGACATCCGGCCTGTCCCATCTGCTGCTGAACCCCAGTTCCAATGTCCCTACCATAGGAGCCAGCGGCGCCATTGCCGGCGTCATGGGTGCCTATTTTCTGCTTTTCCCCAAATCCCGAATCCTGACCCTGATTCCCATCCTCTTTATCCCTTTTTTTATAGAAATTCCGGCTTATTTTTTTCTGGGAATTTGGTTTCTTCTCCAGTTCCTGAGCGCGGCGGGCAGTTATGGCGGCGCGGGAGGCATCGCCTGGTGGGCGCACATCGGCGGCTTCATTTCCGGAATGATCTTAATAAAGCTCTTTCATATTCTTCCCGATTCCGGCTTCACACAAAACCTGCGCAAAGTAACCGAAAAAAGAAAAACCCCCAGGTTTCAGGTTATCCGCACTTCAGGGGCTGGAAGCGATCCCAATCTCTATGGCGTGATTCAGATCACTCCCTGGGAAGCTTTTTCCGGTGTCAACAAGATGGTTAACATTCCTTGGGGATTTTACAACCGGACGATTCGCGTACTGGTACCCCCGAATTTGAAACAGGGGTCAATCATCCGACTCAAGGGAATGGGACGTCAGATGCCGGAAGGACTGAAAGGGGACCTGATGCTGAAAGTAACCATCCAGTCCTGATGCCAGAAGCTCTTTTGGTGTAAAAAGCCTATCTGCGTTGAGATTCAGCCTTCGTCATTGCGGCGTACTAAACATACGGCAGGCGGAACGCCGGTCCTCAGGATTGTCGCCAAAAGCTCCGGTGCCGCTCGCCTTGATCTTGAACAGGCGGAACGCCGGTACTTTGCCATCCCAATTTTGATCAATCGCTGCCGCTGTTTTTGAAGTTCAGCCTGGCGTTTTTTTAAGGACGAGTTCATAAGACTTTACCCGCATTACCGGATAATAGGACCGTTTGGCCTTGGCAAGTCCCGGAACATTCATGTCGCTTTCCTTGTTAATAAAAACATACCCATTAAACAGATGACGGGCGCATTGACTGTCAAAATACTGATACAAGCCTTTTATCCTTGAAAAGGCTTTTTCAAAATGCAAAACGCCCATGGTAGCCGTCAGATAGGATCCGATGCCAAAGGCACTGACCTTTCCATCGATCCGCAACAATAATCCCTGCGATGAAAAAACATCCAGATGCTCCATGGTGTTTAAGGCGGCCAAGCGCTCACAAGCCAGGTCTTCCTTCAGATTGGCATCGCAATTGCGCTCTTCACACCACTCATTCAAAAACTGGATACATTCCGGAGCCAGTTCCGGCGTTATGGGAGCCGTGCGAACTCGGTCCTTTTCAAGATACTCCCTGGTAAACTGGCTGATAAGGTTCCGTTTCTTGGAATATTTGTTTCCTTTCAACTCCGCCAGATCCGATGCTCGGTACACATAGTCATCGTATTCCTCCTGTTCACGGATCGTAAACAAGGCTTCCACACGCTTGGTTTCATACTGCTGAAGATATTCCTCGGTAACAAACCAGTAGGATTTATAATCCAGTTTCCGGGCAAGCGCATACAGGGCTTCGGGCGGATATTGTCTTTGAGGAGATATGGGCAGGATCAGGTGCCGTTTTTCCTTCTGGCGGTTAAATTCCGCGGCAACAATCAGCGCATCGCCATCAATTGCTCCAAAAGGCTGATATTCATCATTGCTCCAAGAAAGAAGAGACGGCAGGGAATAGACGCACAAGCGGTGGCGCTGGTGTTCAAAAAAAGGCTTCAGCACAGGATAATCTTCAGGTATTAGAGGTAATAATTTCATAAATCAGACTTATTCCTTTACGGCTTCAATACCGCCGATCCGTCTTAAACGATTTCATTTTTTCTCAGCATGGGCATGGCGCCCGGTATTTCAGAAAATCCCAGGCCGCAATAAAATGGATGAGTGCCTTGTTTGGCAATAAGACCGATCCATGTCATTCCATCCCGCTCCAGGCGTTCCACGATGACTTTCATAATGGAAGAGGCAATTGCCTGTCTTCGCGCCTCTGGCCTGACCATTATGTCCTGAATATACGCATCACTTGCCCTGTCGCTGATGGCCCGCCCCATACCCAGGATCCTCTCAGGCTCTTTAACCGCTACCACAAAGCAGTGACTGCCGGAAATGATCCGGACAAGCTTCGCAAGCGTATCTCCGGACTCCGACCACCAGCCTGCCAGGCGGTAAAGATGACGGATCTGAAAGAGATAATCCTCTTGTCGGCGGACAGAGAAGGTTCCCCAGCACTCATTTAAACATGTAAGAGAATAAAACATTGAAAATCAACTTGCTGTATCGGGTGGAAGGAAAGATACCCTGTTGCGGCCACTTTCTTTTGAGGCATACATGGCCCTGTCGGACCTGCTGACAAACGCTGTCAGTTCTTCTCCTGGAGAGTACTCTGTGACACCGATACTCAGGGTAACCTGAATTGATCGGTCTGGACACGGACAAAATATTATAAATTCAAGTGCATACTGAATCCTGTCCGCCACTGTTCTCGCTTCGTCACCATCCGTATAGGGCAAAATGACCGTGAATTCCTCTCCCCCATACCGGTAAGCCGTATCCATGGTTCGCAGGCAGGTTTTGATCATCTGACCAACAGAGCTTAAAACCTTGTCACCTTCCAAATGGCCGTACATATCATTGAAATTTTTGAAGAAATCGATATCAAGGAGCAATAGCGCCAGGGAATGACCATAGCGGTTGGCCCGTTCAATCTCCATTTTCAACTGAGCAAAAAAATGTCTGGAGTTATAGAGTTGCGTCAGACTGTCGGTAATGGCCAGTTGCTGAAGATCGGCCATCATGCGGTTGCGCTCCAGCCTAAGCTCCCGTTCCTTGAACACCCTTTTTAACCGAAGCAGCAGTTCCTGAAACCGTAAGGGTTTAAAGACAAAATCGCTGGCGCCTTTTCCAATGGCTTCTTCGTAAGAATATTGACCGCTGTAACCGGTCATGACAATCACATCAATATCGTAATCATTTTTAATGATATCCGTCAGTTCAAGCCCATCCATCCCCGGCATCGTTATATCTGTTATGACTACTTGAAATTCTGTTGTTTTAAGAATTTCAATTGCTTCTTCCGCGCTGGATGCCACCTGGCAGTCAAAGCCTGTCATTGTGACAAATTCGGCCATGGAATCGCGGACAGCCATATCATCTTCAACAATTAAAATATGTCGATTCATGGTAACCAAGGATCCGGGCTCATTATATAAATGGTTTCATCCAGAAAACAGGGCGGTTCTGACTCTATAATCATTACCGCTGTTGACATCATTCAAGGGAATCTGTTAAAAAGAGGCAATATTTTTATAATCTTATTTAATTAACTTGAATGCACACAGGTGTCAACTGACTTTTTTCCAAACAAAGTCAGGGAGAATACGAATTGCAAGTGAATACCATCAGCGCTATCCGAAATTTCAGCATCATTGCCCACATTGACCATGGTAAATCCACCCTGTCCGACCGTCTGATTCAGGCCACGAATATGGTGTCAGACCGGGATTTCAAGGATCAGATGCTCGATTCCATGGATATTGAGCGGGAGCGCGGCATTACCATCAAGAGCCAGACCATCTGTCTTCCATATACCGCCAAAGACGGCAAGACCTATTCTTTAAACCTGATTGATACTCCGGGGCACGTGGATTTTACCTATGAAGTGTCCCGCGCCCTGGCATCCTGTGAAGGCGCACTGCTTCTGGTAGATGCCAGTCAGGGGGTGGAAGCCCAAACCATCGCCAACCTTTACCTGGCTATGGAACACAATCTTGAGATCATTCCCATTATCAACAAAATCGATCTGCCTTCGGCGGAAATTGAACGGGTGACAAATCAAATTGAATCCGACCTTGGCCTGGATCCGGACAAAATCATTCTGGCATCAGCCAAGGAAGGCATCGGCATTGAAGACGTGCTGGAAGGGATTGTAACCGTGTTGCCCCCCCCGGTTGGCGATCCGGATCTTCGGCTTGAAGCGCTCATTTTCGACAGTCATTATGATGCCTACCGCGGAACCATCGTCCATTTTCGGGTGTTTCAGGGAACCATTCGAACCGGAGACACCATCATGTTCATGTTCAACAATGCCCGCTACAAGGTTGAAGAAGTCGGAATATTCCAAATTAAACGGGTACCGCAGCCACAACTGTCCGCAGGTCAGGTTGGATATCTGATTGCCGGTATCAAAACGGTCAGCGACACCCGCTGCGGAGACACCATTACCCATGCCAATGCCCCCTGCGACAGTGTCAAGCCCGGGTTCAAGCTGGCCAAGCCCGTTGTTTTTTCTTCTCTGTATCCGATTGCCGCCGATAATTATGCGGAATTGGCAGAAGGTCTTGAAAAACTTCAGTTGAATGATGCATCCCTGGTGTATGAGAAAGATTCTTCAGCAGCCCTGGGCTTTGGTTTCCGGTGCGGATTTCTCGGACTTTTACACCTGGAAGTGGTCCAGGAAAGGCTGGAACGCGAATTTGACCTATCCCTGATTCTGACAGCACCGTCCGTACAATACCAGTTGGTCATGAAGGACGGATCCACCCAAATCATCGACAATCCGGCTCTTTATCCGGATCCCATGTCCATACAAACCACGCTTGAACCCTTCATTCGCGCCACCATCATTATCCCGGACAGGTACATGGGCGCGGTCATGAAGCTTTGCCTGGATCGCAGAGGGAATAACACCAATTACCAGTATCTGACTAATAACCGGCTGGAGATGTTCTTTGAGCTTCCCCTGTCTGAAGTTGTTTATGATTTTTATGACCGCCTCAAATCCATCACTCAAGGATATGGATCATTCGACTACGAACTGATTGATTTCAGGGAAACCCAGTTGGTTAAGATGGATATTTTGATTAACGGCGAACGGGTGGATGCTCTCTCTCAACTTGTTCATAAGGATCGGTCTGTTGAGCGGGCAAGAGTGGCCTGCGAAAAGCTCCAAGAGGAGATTCCCAAACAAATGTACAAAATTGCCATCCAGGGAGCTATCGGCGGGACCATCATCGCACGGACAACGGTGTCTGCTTTTCGAAAGGATGTTACGGCCAAATGCTATGGCGGCGATATTTCCCGTAAGCGAAAGCTTCTTGAAAAGCAGAAAGCTGGAAAAAAACGAATGAAGATGGTGGGTAAAGTCATGATTCCGCAATCGGCGTTTCTGGCGGTATTAAAGACGGATACGGATTAGAGGTCAGGGATCGAGAGCAATGAAACATGAAATCATGCCTGGCTACTGGCTCCTTGTACACAAATTTTACTGGAGAGAAACCAAGTGGGAAGAACTGTTGCTGAGAAGATATTTGATGCTCACCGGGTGAATAACCCCTTTGGCGATATTCATGTCATCCGGCTGGATGCTGTTTTCTGCCATGAGATTACCACCCCCATTGCGATTAACGATCTGATCTCCCGCGGAAAGGACCGGGTGTTTAATCCATCAAAGCTCAAAGTCGTCATCGATCATGTCACGCCTGCCAAAGATGCCAAGACCGCGCTTCAGGGTAAGATTCTACGGGACTGGGCCCATCGACATCGCATACTGGATTTTTTTGATATCGGCAGAAACGGCGTCTGTCATGCGCTTTTTCCTGAAAAAGGCTTTGTCCGACCGGGCTATACCATCATCATGGGGGATTCTCACACCTGTACCCATGGCGCTTTTGGCGCCTTTGCCGCGGGCGTGGGAACAACCGATCTGGAAGTCGGCATTCTCAAAGGCGTATGTGCCTTTCACTCTCCCCGATCCATAAAGATCATCATCACCGGAAACCTGCCCGAAGGCGTCTTTGCCAAAGATGTAATTCTATCAATTATCGGACGCATCGGGGTAAATGGCGCAACCAATAAAATCATTGAATTTACCGGTCCTGTAGTCGACGCCATGAGCATGGAAGCTCGAATGACTATCTGCAACATGGCTGTTGAAGCCGGAGCCACTTGCGGAATCTGCTACCCTGACAAAACAACAGTTGATTATCTGTGGGAATTTATTCAAAATGATTACGGCAGTCCAGAGGAAGCTCTGGATGATTTTTCAAGAATTCTTCCGGATGAAGATGCCGACTATGAGGAAATCCTGGAACATGACGTGTCGGCATTGGAACCACAGGTCACTTTCGGGTACAAACCCGATCAGGTTACCTCTGCGCAAAAGCTGAATGGAACGCCCGTGGACCAGGTATATATCGGCTCTTGCACAAACGGCAGAATGGAAGACTTGCGAATTGCCGCTCAGGTGCTGCGAGGTCATCGGATTAAAGATACGGTCCGGGGTATCGTATCGCCTGCCACGCCCAAAATTTTTCGCATGGCCCTTGAGGAAGGCATCCTCCAGATCTTTCTGGATGCCGGGTTCTGCGTCACCAATCCCACGTGTGGGGCCTGCCTGGGAATGAGCAATGGGGTCCTCGCGGAAGGAGAGGTCTGCGCATCCACAACGAACCGCAACTTTAACGGAAGAATGGGAAAAGGAGCCATGGTGCATCTGATGAGCCCGGCAACCGCTGCAGCCTCTGCGTTGGCCGGGCATATCACTCCATGGGTCCCCGACCTCTGATTTCTTTAACCAACAGCCATTAAAATCAAACGAGACCATTATGAAACAATTCAGCGGACGGGTTCTTTTTCTGGATCGTTCAGACATCAATACGGATGAAATCATTCCTGCCAGATATTTAACCGAAAACACCAGAGAAGCGCTTCAGCCCTTTCTTTTCGAGGATCTCACTCTGGAGGGTTTCAACCCCGCAACTGACCTTCATGCCAAATCGGTGATTATCACCCGGGTCAATTTCGGCTGCGGCTCTTCCCGGGAACATGCACCCTGGGCACTTGAGACAAACGGCATTCATCTGGTGATTGCGGAGAGCTTTGCCAGAATTTTCAAACAGAATATGTTTAACTGCGGCATGATGGCCATTGAACTTCCAGCCGAGATCCTGGATGAGATATTTTCTACTTACACAGGAACCGAGACGCACATAATCACTGAACTCGACAGAAACCGTTTTATTATAAAAAATCAAAAAGATACCCATCCCATTTCATTTTCTTTGTCCGGGTTCAACCTGGCCCTGGTCATGGCCGGCGGATGGGTGGAGTATGCGGATTTGCATTATTGATGGGGTCCTTACCGGTAAGCTTTTCCAGGCTCGACTTCATCATTGCCGCAAAAAAAATAATTTCATTGCTTGACTCCCCTGGATAATTGATATATGGACTTTGCCCGATAGATATAAAAATATCTGATGAAATATTTCACTGTAATTCCCTGATGAAAGGAGGCTTATTGAATGGCTTTTAACCCCGTTGTTGATGAAGACAAATGTGAAGGCTGCGAAGAATGCGTGGATGTTTGCCCTGTAGAAGTATTTGAAATGGTTGATGGGAAATCATCCCCGGTTAATGCGGAAGAATGTCTTGGCTGCGAAAGCTGCGTTGAAGTCTGTGAAGTTGGCGCGATCACCGTCGAAGAAACCTGATCAGGCTTCCGGTTCCCTGGACCTGAATCCAGGCCCAGGGAACTTCAGGCTGTCTTATCAGATCATCCCCACCGCTTATGGTGATGCGGCACTTTTATTCCGAAACCCGCCATGTTTTATTCAAGAAATATTTTTGCCGTCCCCGAATATTGCAACCTGCATCCATCATCTTTCCCCTGAATCCGTGTCATTTTTCCCGCTCCCATCTTCCGTAACCATCCTGATTCGGTGGATATCCGATTATTTCATGAGAAAACCGGTCTGTGATCCGAAACCGATGTGGGAATGGCTCGACTTTGGACCCGCAACTCGGCTTCAAAAGGCGGTATATTACGCCACGTTTCGTATACCCTATGGACAGACCCGGTCTTACCGCCAGATTGCCGAAGCGGTCGGCAGACCCGGCGCCAGCCGCTTTGTTGGAAATACAATGGCAAAAAATCCGTTCCCGGTTCTGGTTCCCTGCCACAGAGTCATACGCAGCAACGGCAGTCTGGGACAGTTTGGAGGGGGAGTGGATCTGAAACGAAAAATGCTCGAAATCGAAGGATGAAGCTCAACGCAGATATTGGATTTTCTACTTTGCCATCACTTTTGAATAGACATCATCGGCCAGGCTGCAGACATAGCCGGCCCGAAGATAATGATAACCGGTCGCTGCAATCATGGCGGCGTTATCTCCGCAGAATTGCAAGGATGGAATAAAAACCGAAAGCCCTTTTTCCGCGGCAGATGCCTTGACCTTTTCCCTTAGCCGGGAATTTGCAGCCACACCGCCCACAACCGCTATCCGGCCACACTGTCTGGACAGGGCGGCCTGAATCAGTTTAAATGTCAGCACATCCGTCACAGCCTCCTGAAACCCTGCCACGACATCCGGAATGATCTCCTTGAAATCATGGGTCTCGATATACCGCCGAACCGCGGATTTCAGGCCGCTGAAACTGAAATCCGAATCCGCCTTATCCAGATAGGGTCGGGGAAATTGGATTCGAAACGGATCGCCTTTGCTGGAAATTTCTTCGATCGCCACGCCGCCCGGATACCCCAGACCCAGCATTTTCGCCACCTTGTCAAAGGCCTCTCCAGCAGCGTCATCGCGGGTCTGGCCCATCAGTTCACAGGCGGTATGGGATGTGACGTGATAAATCCCGGTATGGCCTCCGGAAACCAATAATGCTACAAATGGAAAGTCCGGAGGATCCGCCTCCAGAAACACCGAATGGATGTGTCCTTCAAGATGGTTCACCCCCACACAGGGGATGTTCAGCGCATAGGCATGAGCTTTGGCAAACGAAAATCCGACCAGCAGTGCACCGATCAGGCCTGGCCCCTGAGTCACAGCCACGGCATCGAGCTGATTATCCGGAATCCCCGAGCGATCAATCGCTTCGGAAACTACCTGCGAAATGGCTTCCAGATGTTTGCGGGAAGCCAGTTCCGGAACAACGCCGCCATAAGGGTGATGAACAGCTGTCTGTGAAGCCACCACGGACGAACGAACGATATTCCCCCCGCTGACCACGGCAGCCGCTGTTTCGTCGCAGGATGTTTCTATGCCCAATATATTTTTCATGGCTCGTCCAGGTCAACGGTTTCAATGTGAATGGAGAACTGCTTCAGGCCCAGATCATGTTGCGTGCAGAATGCGCGGATGGCCTTCAGCCGATCCGGATCATTCTCTCTGAAGGAAATGAGCAGGCTGGTGACCGCTTTTTGCTGAACCATGTCCTGCAGATTGTCAAATGTGCCCAGAACCGGATATCCCTGAAGTTTTTTTCCGGTCTTTAGTGGATCATCATCAATAAAACCGATGGGTTTAATCTTCAGCCGTTTATTGTTAAGGATTTCCCGAAGCAGAATTTCCCCCCCCCTTCCCGCCCCATAAATCAGTATCCGTTCACCGGAAAGCGCCTTTCGTTTCATGGCATCCCCGGTCAGCCTGAAAAACCCGCGGGTCCCCAGAATGGCTCCGGTGGTGATGAACCAGTCCACGATAAAAATGCCTTTCGAAAAATCTTCAAACCGATACACAAAAGTCACTGCCGTAATCGAAAGAAATGAGGCGAGGGTGGAGGCCTTCAGATAAACCGCAACGTCGTTAGAGCTCAGGTATCCCCAGAGGCTTCGGTACACCCCCATCAAGAAAAATGCCGTGAGTTTACAGGCAATCACCGCCGGAAGTGACTTCAAAAACACCTTAAAATAATAGGGAAACTGAAATGAATCAAATCTGAGCCGATAGGAAAGATAATAGGAAAAGGCAATGAGACAAAAATCGAGAATAACCAGAACAATCTGTTTTTTATAGGTCAGTTCCACGAGAATCGGGGTAAATGTGCGGCCCCGAAGCACGGAAAACTCTTTTTCAGGATAAACGCGAAGCTGGGACAGATAAATTCCCATAAGCAGAATCGACAAAATCACCGGAATAATGACAGATGG